>NZ_JBTKVD010000001.1:0-436141 GCF_054454555.1 Acinetobacter sp. ANC 4636
GCGGACTTTCTATGCAGAAGTGAAATATACATATTAAAAATTAAACTCTCACAAGGCTACTATACAAATAGCAGAACTGGGGGCATCACTGTCATTGGTCTAAAATGAGTAGAAGCTTGGCTTCTACTCATTAAAATATTTAAAATAAGAGTTTGATAATTAAACCAATAAGTGCAGATACACCAATCACCCTTAAAACACTTTGGTTAAATTTAAATAAAGCGACTAATGCAGACACCACAATGATTGCGGAAACAGCATCAAATGGTCCATGAAAGCCTTTAGACCATAGAACATGATAGCCAAAGAATAATGCCAAATTAAAGATTACACCGACTATGGCTGCGGTAATTGCAGTCAAAGTTGCTGTAAATTTAATCTGATTATGTGTTGATTCTATAATTGGAGCACCTGCCAAAATAAACAGGAATGAAAAAATGAACGTGAACCATGTCACAATCACTGCACCGAAAGCACCTGCCAGAAACTGATGATCTGCACCCAATAGATTCTGACTATAACCGCCAATAAAGCCAACAAAAGCCACCACGATGATTAATGGGCCAGGCGTACTTTCGCCTAGTGCCAAGCCATCAATCATCTGAGTTGGGCTTAACCAGTGATAGTAATTGACAGCGCCTTGGTAAACATAAGGCAATACAGCATAAGCTCCACCAAAGGTCATTAATGCTGCTTTGGTAAAGAACCACGCCATTTGTGTGTATGCATTATTCCATCCAAAAATATAGAACAAACTTAATAATGGTGTAAACCACAATAAAGCTGCAATAAAGATGACCTTTGCTAGGCGTGACCATTTAAATAAAGCATGTTCAGGTGTTGGAGTATCATCATCAATGATGGCTTTTCCATAAGACTGACCACTAGATTGATGAGTATTGCTTGAAAATAATGCGGGATACTTTTTACTGGTAAAATAACCTGTTAAAGCCGCAAGTAACACAATAAGTGGAAATGGAGCATTAAAAGCAAAAATAGCAATGAATGCGACCACAGCAATCAACCAAAGAAATTTATTCTTAAGTGATCGGCTTCCAATTCGATATGTTGCATGAAACACAATGGCGGTGACAGCAGGTTTAATCCCGTAGAAGATCCCTGCAATGATGAGGATGTTACCAAATTTGATATAAATCCATGATAGGGCAATTAAAACAAAGAGGGAGGGTAAAACAAACAGAATACCAGCAATAAGTCCTCCCTTGGTTTTATGCATAAGCCAACCAATATAGGTCGCTAATTGCTGAGCTTCGGGGCCAGGTAACAGCATGCAGTAATTCAACGCATGCATGAATCGCTTTTCAGAAATCCATTTTCTTCGTTCTACAAGCTCCTGATGCATAATGGCAATTTGACCTGCTGGCCCTCCAAAGCTGATAAAACCAAGCTTGAGCCAAAACAAAAGAGCTTGCCAGAAACTGATACTTTGAACTTCATTATGATGATCCATGTTCTTCTCCAAGTAGGTCAGCATATAAACCATCAAAAATAAGATTTGAGAGCTTTAAAAGCTGATCATCATCAAGAATTGTTGTTTTTAGCCCATGTATGACTTTTTCTAATCCAATCGCTTCAGGTATTTCATGGCCTCCTACATCGAGATAATGAACAATTTGAGCAATTTTATTTAAGGCTCGATTACCGAGTTGAAAACTTTGAATCAGGACTTCAAAAGTCACAAGGGTATCGATATGCGTGAAAGTTGCACCATCAAAGTCGTAACCGATTGCATCTTTAGGGCAATCTGAGGGAGAGTCTAGCCATATAAACTGTGCAGATGAATCAATGAATTTTTGTATGAGCCATGCTGATGCCAGTCGATCAATCCATGGGCGCTTTCTCGTTGCCCAAACCATATTCTGGAAAGACTTAGTGTTGTACTGTTTTACACTTTGAGAGATGAATTGAGGTTCATCAATTTCACCCAAACGAGCAATTACATGTTCAAGTGCTGCAAGTTCTTTCGTGACTTTCTCTTTTATGGAGGTAGGAAAATAGTCTATTTGAACTAGATTATTGAGATTCTTACGTATCTTTCTGATCTGTTTCAAATATTCATTTTTTTTAGCAATATCTAATTCTTTTGCAAGCTCATTGAGCTGTTTTGATAGCTCAATATACTCTGCGCTTTTATCAAATATTGCATGTAAATTCAGATTTTCTGGACATTCTGTATGGAAAATATGAGCTATTCCATTTTCATTGGCGTACTCGCGGATGATTTGATCAAATTTATCAGCATACTCGGATGGCAATAAATAAACGCCATCCCGTAGTGTGGCTGCGCCATTATTTTTGATTGCCCGCCATACACGCATACGTATTGATGACTTTTCTGTGGAGATGCTAGAAATAAGAATGGATATTTTCATGTTATAATCCATACAATTTATGTTGTGATTATAACATATTTTTTAAGAGGTGTTTATTAATTACGCTAAATGGTTATTCTGAATTTATGATAAGGTTTGCTTATTTTTTAGATGAGCTTGAAGCGTAAACAAAAATATAATTTGAGATAACAATATGTTTTTTATAAATTGGGGCTAATACATGTTTTTGTGAGCTTTTATTTATTTGTGGTCATGACTGAACGGTACTTATGACATAAGTATCGATAATCAAAGACATGAATCAATATTTCTAGGGGTTACATTTTGGATTGTTTAGGGTTTCAATAGAATTTTATAAATTTTAATACGATATAAATTATTATTTTTATTTAAAAAAATAGTACTCCGAAGATGCCGCTGCATGTCGTCACCCTTGAACCCTAAAGTTCAAGGTGGACACGACGCACACTTGCTGGGTTTCCTGCTCTAGGACAGGCATACACTCTAAATATGCAGAACGTAATCCTAAAAAAAAGATATCGGCTCAGGGGAATTCGACGCGCTGGCAAACATCTCAGAGACTATAAATAGTATAACCAATAACAAGAAGGATGCAAATTCCTGATACCAGTTCATTGTTAAGTTGTTTTTCAAGTGTTGATGATTTGTGCGGTTATTCCACCATTTCTTCAACTTCAGTTAATAACGAGCTGAGAATTCGTTCGCAATGACTATATTCTTGTAGAGATTTATTCAATGCAAGAACTTCCTGCATGAGCTCTAAAGCAACCATAATCACCAGTTTATTGTGTTCAACACGAGGAGCATTACGGCGAAATTCCTGAAATTTCTCATTCAGTAATTCAGCTGCTTTTTGTAGGTCGGCTTTCGTTTCGGAAGTTGTAGCGAGACGGAAAACCTGTTCGATAATACGTAATTCGACAGTGACAGCTTCACTCATTACGAATTTTCCTCATTCTGTTCAGCAGGGTTGGCAAGTTGCTGAATTTCTTGTGTGTATTGATCTTGCTCTGTACCTAGGACAGACAAACGGTGAATGATGGCTTCAACTTTAGATTTTGCCTGTTCATTCTTTTGAACCAAACGTTCCTGTTCCTGTTTTAAGGATGTAATTTCCTGTTGAGTGTGTTTATAGTCATTTTGCAGTTTTTCTTTAACGACACGTAATTCATTTCGTTCGTTAAGAATTTCCTGAAAACGATTTTTGAGATCAGTACAGCTTTTTTCCAAACGGTTATAGCGATCGGCTAGCGTGGTTGCATCTTGATTGAGTTGTTTATACTGAGACTGCAAGGTGCCTAAATGATCCTGCAAACTGTCAATCTCATCCTGCTTTTGCGTGATAATGGTATTTTTTTGCGTCAAATGTGCATGATACTGTTCATCGCTTTGCTGCTTTGAGGCAAGCAAAGACGTATTTTCACGCTCAAAATGTGCTAAACGGTTTTTCACTACCGCAATGTGTGCCTGAAGGCGCTTTAATTCTTCTAACATAACGTGGTCGCACAGTGCTGCAAACAAAGGTAATATATACGAAGTATAGAGATTGGATAAACGAATGCAAGACGATATTTCTGGTTGGTCGGAGTGGGAACGCAATTTTTCTTCTATTGAAGAAGTTTCAAGCCCCAGTGAGTTACATGGGCTATTGACTGGTATAGTTTGTGTGACACAACCACCAAACCGTGATGAATGGTTACAAATTCTGGCAACACTCCATGTGCCAGCACCAAATGAAGATGCATTGGTGCTTCTGAGCGATGAAGCCGAAGATGTTGCTCATGCATTGTCTGAAGATGAACTCGACTATTTACCATTACTGCCAGATGATGAACATATCTTGCAAGAGCGCGTACAAGCACTCGCTGACTGGTGTGCAGGCGTGGTACTGGGTTTTGGATTGGCTTCTGGACATCTGCGTCAAGATGAAATGGAATTGATTGAACATTTACAAGAAGTTGCAGCAGTTGAGTTTGAAGATTCAGATAATGATGAAGAAGGTGAAATCAGTTATCAGGAATTGTACGAATTTGTACGACTGATCCCTGTGAGTCTTTCGATTGGGCGCAAGAAAGTTGAGATTGCAGAGACTCCTCTGCTTCAGCAGAAACAGCAAAAAGCAAGCCCTGTTGTTGAAATGTTTACCCCACATCGTCCAAGTTAATTGGATGATGTGTAGCATCTGATTATATTGATAAAGAAGAACATCATGAAATTGACTCAAATTGATTTTCAACAGCGTCGCGCCCAACTTGCCAAAAAAATGGGAGCGAACAGTATTGCGATTATTGCGACCAGCCCTGTGGCATACCGCAATCGTGATGCAGACTATAAGTTTCGTGCAGATAGCAGTTTCTTTTATCTGACGGGTTTCCCTGAACCTGAAGCTGTAGCCGTGATTGAAACATTTGAGTCGGGTGATGAATATAGCTATAGCCTATTTTGTCGTGAACGCAATCGCGAGCTTGAGATCTGGAATGGGTATCGGGCAGGGATTGATGGTGCGATTGAAGATTATGATGCTGATGAAGCTTATGCAATTGATCTGCTAGATGAAGAAATTATTGAAAAGCTGCTGGATAAAGATCGTTTGTATTATCGTATCGGGCATCAGGCAGAGTTCGATGCACGTGTTAGCCAGTGGTTAAAAAAGGCCGATGCACAGCAGCGTCAGGGGCATGAATCACCTGCACAGCTGATCCAGCTTGACCGTATTGTTGATGAAATGCGTTTGATCAAGTCAATGCAGGAAATCGAACTGATGCAGATTGCATCGAAAATCAGTGCAAAAGCGCATATGCGTGCCATGCAAAAAGTTCGCTCTGGCATGATGGAATATGCGCTTGAGGCAGAACTGAATTATATTTTTGGGCAATACGGCTGTGTACCATCGTATAACAGTATTGTCGGTGGTGGCGCCAATGGTTGTATTTTACATTATGTGGAAAATAATCAGCCGCTTAAAGATGGTGATTTGGTCCTGATTGATGCTGCTTGCGAATATGAATGTTATGCCTCAGACATTACCCGAACTTTCCCTGTCAACGGTAAATTTTCAGCAGAGCAAAAAGCGTTGTATGAAGTGGTGTTAGCCTCACAATATGCAGCAATTGATGCTGTAAAAATTGGTCACTCGTACCGTGAACCACATAGTGTGGCCACTAAAATTCTAACCGAAGGCTTGCTGGATTTGGGGTTGCTCAAAGGCGAACTGAACGAGCTGCTTGAAACCGAAGCGTATCGTCAGTTTTACATGCATGGCACAGGTCACTGGTTGGGTATGGATGTGCATGATGTGGGTACATACAAAACAGCAGGTGAATGGCGTGCTTATGAAGCGGGCATGGTAGTGACGGTTGAGCCAGGGCTTTATATTGCCCCCGATGATGAAACAGTCGATGAAAAATGGCGCGGGATTGGTATTCGGATTGAAGATGATGTCGTTGCGACTCAGCAAGGACCACGTGTACTGACTTCAGATGTGGTCAAAGATATTGATGATATTGAACATTTAATGGCCGAAGCACGTTAGGGCGAAGAGGAACTCAAAAATGCAACAACAAGTCATTATTGTTGGTGGTGGAATGGTGGGTTTGAGTCTGGCATTGATGTTGGCAAAAACCAATATTGCAGTCAAACTGCTCGAAGCGATTCAATATCCTCAGTTTATTGAAGGACAAGATCTTCCATATCACTCCAGTTTTGATGCGCGAAATAGTGCCTTGTCACGTCGTAGCGTACAGATTTATCAGCAGTTGGGTTTGTGGGATGCCTTGCAACAACATGCAACGCCGATTTTGCAGGTGCATATTACCGAGCAAGGCAGTTTTGGTAAGGCTCGTCTGGTGGCTGAACAGGAAAATGTCGAAAGTTTCGGACAAGTCATTGAAAATGCATGGCTTGGACGAGTGCTACTGACCCAAGTCCGCCAGCAACCATTGATTGAACTCATTGATGGCGTACAAGTGACCGCATTAACTCAAGATGCAGAGCAAGTGACGATTCAGGCACAGCGTGGCACCGAGCAACTAGAATTTACCACTAAATTGCTCATTGCTGCGGATGGTCGAGATTCTTTATGTCGTCAGGCGCTTGGGGTGGGTGTCGATGAACATGATTATGATCAGGTTGCGATTGTCACTACTGTACAAACTTCAAAACCGCATCAGCATGTTGGATTTGAGCGTTTTAGCCCTTTAGGCCCTTTAGCATTGTTACCTTTACCAGGTGAATATCGCCGCTCTGTAGTCTGGCCTGTGAAAAAAGGCACAGAGCACGAATGGCTTGGTGAGGAAAATGATCAGCATTTTCTGGATGCTTTGCAGCAAACATATGGTGATCGTGCGGGACGTTTTGAAAAAACAGGCAAACGCTTTTGTTATCCATTGTCACAAGTGTTAGCACATCAGCAAGCTGTTGGACGTGTAGTGATTATGGGCAATGCTGCACATACGTTGCATCCTGTGGCAGGGCAAGGTTTTAACCTGTGCCTGCGTGATGCCGATGTATTGCTCCGTTTTATTCGCCATCAATTGGCAGTATCTGACGATATTGGTGATGCAGCGATGCTCAAGGCCTATGAGCAATCACGTTTAAAGGATCAGCAACGGGTCATCAAATTCTGTGACAGCGTAGTACGTGGTTTTAGTAACAATAACCCTGTACTCAAAGTCTTGCGTAATGCAGGGTTGATTGCGTTTGATATGATTCCTGGTGTGAAGCCTTTGGTTGCCAGTTATGCGATGGGGTTAAAAGCATGAGCCAGCATGATGTGGTGATTATTGGTGGTGGTTTGGTTGGTGGTTTAACAGCACTATTGCTGGCACAAGGTGGAGTACAGGCGACCGTACTGGATGCAGCACCAATTCTGGATGCAGAAAAAGTGCTGGCTGAACCTAATCCGCGAGTGTTGGCGCTGAGCCATGCCACCATGCATTTGCTTGAACATGTTGGTATATGGGAGCTACTGGCACGACATATGCCTTATACAGGCATGCAGGTCTGGAATCAAAATGGCTATGGCGAAATTACTTTTGGGCAAACCAGCCCAAGTTTTCCAATTGCTGAGCAATGGCTTGGTTCAATGGTTGAGCCGAGTGTATTGAATCTGGCGATTCAGCAAAAAATGCAGCAAGAGATTCAGGATTATCGTACACAGGTTAAAGTGGCGCGTCTGGAACAGTTAGCGCAAGGCTGGCAGATTACTCTGCAAGATGGCAGCACACTACAAGCCAAACTGGTGATCGGGGCAGATGGTGCAAACTCATTTGTACGCGACCAAGCCATGATTGGTTTAGATGTGCTGGATTACCATCAAGCAGCGATTAGCTGTGCGATTAAAACCACGCAGCCGCATGATTATGTTGCACGTCAGATTTTCTTGCCGACAGGCCCTTTGGCTTATTTGCCAATGTGCAGTTTGAAGCCTGAAGAGCAGGGTTACTGGCAATCCATTGTCTGGACATTGCCTGACGACTATGCTGAAGAATATGCCAAACTCGATGATGCTGCATTTATGCAACTTCTGAATCGGGCAAGTTTGCACATGCTGGGTGAGGTCGTGGATGTGACGGCTCAAGCACATTTTCCCTTGAAAGCCCGTTCAGCTGAACATTATGTGAAGGCAGGTCTGGCTCTTGTGGGCGATGCAGCCCATGTGATTCATCCATTGGCTGGGCAAGGGGTGAATATTGGCTGTTTGGATGCTGCTGTACTGTGTGATGTGCTATTACATGATTTGTCACGTGGTGTTTTGGCACATGAGCAAACCTTGCGCCGCTATGCACATTTGCGCAAAGGGCAAAATGAAGCCATGATGCACAGCATGTCAGCAATTGGTTGGTTGGAAAGTTCCGAGTTGAGTTTATTGATTTGGGCGAGAAGTTTAGGCTTAAAACAAGTACAAAACTATCCATTTGCCAAAGATCTATTTATGCAGCAGGCTAGTGGTGTGAGCACGTTAAAATCAACCCGTTATGCAGTTGTGTGACTACTCGGTGGTTTTTTGTCTAAAAACTGAGAATTTTTTAATTTACCCTCTTTGCGATTGGGGAATAGATTGATACATTTCTCCCTAATCGTTGAATGCTGAAAACAGTTCACACAATGCATAATTTGGGGAGTTACTCATGACGGATGAAATGAATAATTACGACGATGCAGATGATGCAGTTGTCGATGATGATGAAGCAAAAGCTGCCGAAAAAGGTGCGAGTGCTGCTGAAGATAATGTCAGTGATATGGATCTCGCAGAAGCAGAGAGTTTGACTGTTACGGCCAAACTAAAACAGCGTCAAGCTTTGGAAGATGAAATTGCTGCATTTCTAGCACGCGGTGGGCGAATCACTGAAGTTCCACCAGATGATGGTACACACGACTAAAAATAAAAAAGCACTAGTCTATCTAGTGCTTTTTTATTACCCAACTTTTGTCAGAATACTTCATAATGGGTGTGACATTATAAAAACAACTTGGACACGCCATGAATTTGCCTTTGCATACATTATATGAAACTGTTGAATTCAAAGATCTGATTGCTGTACTGGCTGCTGCGTTGGGCTGTGGGTTACTGATTGGTTTAGAGCGTGAACGACATCAATTCCAAGAACAAAAACAAGAATTTGCAGGTTTGCGCTCTTTTTGTCTGAGTGCATTGCTGGGAGTATTGTGTTTTTCTTTTGGCATAGAAATCGGGGCTGTTGGTGCGGTACTGGTGGGCAGTCTGGCATTGTATACGGTTTGGGTACAAAAAGAAGATCATGGCGTGACTACCGAACTGGCATTTTGCATGACTTATTTTATTGGAGCGCTGTGTTGGTGGAATATTGCGATTGCTGCCAGTGTGTCGGTGACAGTGACCATTATTTTATGGGCAAAAGAGGATTTGCATGGTATTGCCAGCCAATGGATTACGGAAACAGAACTCCGTGATGGCTTATTACTTTTGGCTTTGGCACTGATAGCTTTGCCGCTTATGCCGAATCAGCCTTTATGGGGGCCTGTACTCAACCCTTATTTAATTGTGAAGCTCTTAGTTTTGATTTTGGCAGTGCAGGCCTTAGCGCATTTGGCACAGCGATTATTTTCCAATAAGCAGGCCCTGCTTTTATCTGCCTTGGCATCGGGGTTTGTATCGAGTACTGCAACGATTGCCAGTCTGGGTGTTCAGGTGCGTGCAGGGCAGGCGAATCCTGTTCATCATGCCGCTGCGGCGTTGGTTTCGTGTGTATCCACACTGATTGAACTCTTACTGATTGTGGCAAGCAGTAGCTGGGTCTGGTTCAAGCTGATTTTGTTACCGTGCTTGATTGCAGGGGCAATTTTAGTTTTAGCAGCACTTTGGTTGCTGCGATGGGGAGGGCAAAGTCAACAACATGATGTTGACGAGAACCCTGTCAATTCACGAATGTTTAGCCTCAAGCAAGCCTGCTTTATTGCAGTGGTACTGACGCTCATTCAGGTGGCAGTCTATGGGTTGGGTTTGTTATTAGGACATGCAGGACTTATCGCTGGGACAGTCTTGGCCTCATTTTTTGAAATTCATGCTGCAATTGCTGCATTGGTGTTGCAGGGTGCACCAGATTCAGCACAAGGTGGCGTTTTATTATTTGCATTGATGGCAGGTTTGTTGATGCATGCCCTTGCCAAAAGCATCAATGCAGGATTATCTGGCGGCTTGAAATATATGCTGGCTTTTGCGCCAGTACAAATCTTGCACATGCTAGTTTTGGTGTTATTAATCTGGATGAGCATTCACTTGTTTTAGTTTTCATGAGTGAATGCTCGTAAGATGCTTAATCTTGAGATTGAGTCAGTTCTAATGCACGCTGATAAGCAATTTTTTTCTTTATGCCAGTAAGGTCAGCCACAATTTGTGCTGCGACTTTAACAGAAACGTCTTGCAACAAGCGTTGTAACCACTCATCGAGTTTGGCTTGGCTGAGGTCTTTCTCAGTGCTTGCGCCACCAACAACCAGTACAATTTCACCTTTTTGCTGATTATGGTCTTGCTCAATAAATTTGACCAATTCGCTCAGTGTCATTTTCTTAATGGTTTCAAAAGTTTTGGTAATTTCTCGGGCAAACCCTACTGCACGATCTGCACCAAATACTGCTTGCATATCTTTGACACACTCTAAAATACGATGTGGCGCTTCATAGAAAATCAGGGTTTGAGTTTCATCTTTGAGTTTTTCGAGCTGACTGATACGTTGTGATGACTTGGAAGGGAGAAAACCTTCAAAGCTAAAGCGGTCACTTGGTAAACCTACTGCACTCAGTGCCGCAATTGCCGCACATGCCCCAGGGACAGGAGTCACCCGAATACCGTGTTCTTGTGCAGCACGTACCAATTTAAAACCTGGGTCGCTAATGAGTGGTGTGCCTGCATCACTAATTAAAGCAAGGTTCTCACCATTTTTTAATTTTTCAATCAGTTGATGAATTTTACTGGCTTCGTTATGATCGTGGCAGGCAGTGAGTGGTGTTTCAATATTAAAATGTTTGAGTAACTGTGCGGATTGGCGGGTGTCTTCGGCTGCAATCAGACTCACAGATTTCAGAACTTCAATTGCACGAAAGGTCATGTCATCTAAGTGCCCAATGGGGGTTGCAACAACAAATAACTGAGCACTCATATATTCTCCGACACAATAACTAAAAAGCGTAGTTTACCTGATTTTTCAGTGTATCTGAGTCATTCATATAATTAGAGTCAATCATTTGATATGAAAAATAGTAATGCTTTTGGAATTTGGGCAGAACAGTTGGCACAGCGCTATTTGCAACAACAAGGCTTTACTTTACTGGTACAAGGTTACTATTGCCGTTATGGTGAAATTGATTTGATCATGGTGAATGCTGAGCAGCTGATTTTTGTAGAAGTCAAAGCGCGTGCTTCCACAACTTTCGGAGAGGCAAGTGAAAGTATTTCTTTCAATAAACAACGAAAGGTTATTCGGACAGCCGAACATTTTTTACTGGAACACGCCGAATATCAAGATTTCTCTTGCCGTTTTGATGTGATTTGTATTCAAGCGCAGCAACAAATTGCAAAAATGCTACAGCAAGACTTTTCTCAGCTCACTTATGATTTGGACTGGATTGAAGCTGCATTTACTTTGGATTGAGAGTTCTTTAAGCTGTATCGAGATTGCGAAGCAGATTATTGAAAGATAGAAGAAAATAGTGACAAAGGAGTTTTTCTGAGTGTCTAAGCGTATTGTATTGGCATTATTATGTGCTGCAAGTTTATCGGGTTGTGCAAGTTTTGTTGCAGGAGGAACGGGAACGACCCCAGTGGGGACACAAAGTGGTTCACGTTCGCTCGGGCAAATCGTGATTGATAAATCAATTGAACGTACTGCATTGATTAATTTGTATAAAATAGATGCGCGTTTTAAGCAGTCACGCGTGAATATCAAAAGTTTTCATAGCAGTGTCTTGCTGACAGGGCAAGTTCCTGACGAGCATTTGAAACAACTGGCTGAAGACAATGTCAAAGCCATGAGTGATGTGAAATCGGTACATAACTATATTACGGTAGGTAACCAAATTAGTTATTCAACGATTTTGCAAGATGCTACCGTAACGGCAAATGCACGTGCATTGATTGCAAAAGCCCCTGTAGTTTCAGACAGTAAAGTCTTGGTGCATACAGAAAATGGCGTGCTCTATGTGATGGGCCGTTTGAATAATGGTGAAATTGCAGACTTAAACAGTGTATTATCCCAAGTCGGGGATGTGACCAAAATTGTAACCTTGATTGATAATATTGATCCATCTAATGTTCAACCAAGTGTGCAAACTCCTGTTGCAGTTGACTCCAATAACATGTCCCCAACAACAGCGACAGCAACGCCTTATAATGACCAATAAATCTGAGTTATGTTGATTTCATCCCGAACGCGTCAAAGCCTATTGCGTACCATCAGCCAGACTAAACAAAAGCTGGCTGATTTTCGTTTCTATGATTTGGCAAGTCAAACCCTGAATCGTTGTACATCACGCCGCAGTTTTGAGTTACAACACAATCTAGCATATGGCTTAAAGGCACGGCAGCGCCTAGATCTGTATCGTGCCCGACAACCACGTTTAAGTCGACCATTATTGGTTTTTGTGCATGGCGGTTCTTGGGCACATGGCAATAAAGCTGATTATGTGTTTTTAGCAGAAAGTTTTACTCGGGAAGGCTTTGATGTCGCGATCATCAATTATCATCTTGCGCCACAGCATATTTTTCCGAGCTATATTGATGATTTGGTCTTGGCACTCAATTATCTACATCAGCAACAGGCCCAGTTTCAGATCTCAACTGAAAATCTTGTATTGATGGGGCATTCGGCAGGCAGTTTTAACGTGATGTCTGCACTGTATCATCCGCAAAGTTATGATCTGGCTTGTCGGGAAGGGATTAAGGCCGTTGTAGGCGTGGCAGGTCCTTATCATTTTGATTACAAAGGTGATCAGTATGCAGAGCCTGCATTTGATATCCAAGTGCCTTATCAAGAAGTCATGCCGTATTATTTTGTAGAATCCAATCAGATTCGGCATATTTTGCTGCTTGCTGCAGCAGATAACCTAGTCGGTGATTACAACACCTTTGACATGCATCGCCGTTTAACTGAGGTGGGCAATCATAGTGAAATCTTCACGATTCCACGAACAGGGCATATTAGTATTATTGCAACGGTGTCGAGCTGGTTTAGCCGCTACTTTCAAACTAAACAGGTAATCTTAGAGCAGCTCAACCAGATTTTTCCGCCACATTCAGACTAAAGTGCGTGCCCTTGGGTAATATGCATAATCATGCGATAAGCAATACTACCTTCATGTGGAATTTCAGGAAGTTGTTCAAAATGGAAAAATTGAGCATCCTGAATTTCCTCTTCCTGTAACTGGATATCACCGCTTTCGTATTCAGCATGAAACGCCAGCATCAGGTTGCTTGGAAATGGCCAAGGCTGGCTCGACAAGTAACGTACATTTTTGACTTTAACGCCGACTTCTTCGAGCGTCTCACGGGCTACAGCCTGTTCAAGTGTTTCACCCACTTCAACAAACCCCGCGATTAAGCCATACATGGTTTTTTGGCGAACCGACTTGGCCAGTAAAAGTTGGTCACTACCTTTAGTAATAATGGTAATGATGCAAGGCTGGATACGCGGATATTGATGATAGCCGCAGTCTGGGCATACCATGCAGTATTCGGTCGCATGAGCATCAGTTTTTTGCCCACAGTGGCTACAGAAACGGTGGTTTCTGCGCCACTCGAGAAGTTGTAAAGCACGGCTAGCCTGTTCGAATTCTTGTATTGACCACTGGGTAATCAACTGACGAATCGGGATAAGCTGAAATCCTTCAGGGATGACTTCATCTTCTTTTAAGTCTCGGGCAATCACTTGATCTCCCGAGTTAAAAAGTAAATCACTTGCCAATTTCTCAACTTTTGGAAGTTGTAGATTTTGGTCGACTAACAACTGTTGATTTTGAAAAATATAAGCAATTGATAATTCAGACATTTAGGCTACACTTTTTAATCGTTGGCTACTGTTAAATGCAACATCAAACATACGATACATGATTGGATGATGATGATGCAGCATTTCAAGCAACATATCTGCGCTTGCACAAACATCCAATAGATGTCTGATTTGTTCTGGCTCAAGAGCTTTTTCTGCTGCAACTTGCTTTTCAATGAACACAGCGCAATTTAAGAATGCATAATATAAGTTCTCGTAGTGCAACAAGAACAACAGAGCACCTGCAATTTCTCTAAAATGGCTGGCAAGATTTTCAATTAAGATGCTGTCATATGACTGTGCATAACTCACTACGCTTTGGCTTGATAGATCCACCAGAGCTTTCAATTCATGCACTAGCGTTTTGTAAGCATTCTCTAAACGATCAAGTGCAATATTGGGGTTATTGACTGGATATTGCAGTAAATTTGAACGGTACTGACGAAGCAGTAAACCTAAGTCATTCAGTGCAGTCAGTAAGCTATTCATGAGTGTTTGAGTAAACTGCTCATTTTGAAAATCTTGTGCAGAATGTAATTGCTTCAGCGATTCGGCAAGCTGCTGGCTGGTGTTAGACAGGTTTAAAACACTTAATGTGCGGCATATGTTTTGTAGTTGCTGCTTGATTTCTGATGTACGTTCGTCATTAAAATTCGTGTAATTAAACTCGATATCTTTATGTAAAACCGTAATTTCATCGTTGAGCAAGTTACATACAGTACGTATGGTTTGCTGATCTGGGCCAAACAACTGTTTTCTGTACAAATACAGCTCGGAATCAGACAGGATTTTATCGCTGATCTTGAGCTGTTGACGTAAATAGTCTGAGTGCTGGTTGTCTTGAGTAATACACAACGTCAGAATATCTGATACATCTTCAACAGAAACGCTAAAATCGAGTGGTTGCTTTAAAAATTGGGCAATCTGAGTTTCAAGATTGATCAGGATGCGTAAACGCGGTTCGGTCAAAAGCGTATCATTTAAATGAGTCAGTACAATCCGTACAAGATTCCAGTACTGTTCACTTTGAGTTTGCTGGGCAATCCCTGAAATATACTGGCCGACCAGTTTGAAGCCTTCAAAATCTAACTTTTGCGCTTTTCTGGTGAGCAACTTTAACAAACAGTTTTTGTATAAGCGGTGAATATGTTCGCTTTTTTCAAGAGCAGTTTGTACTGGAAGATCAAGCTCAGGAGCCGCACCACCAAGTTGCTGTTCAATCTGATAACCTTCACGAGTGAGTGGTTTGTTCAGTGAAAGTTCGAGCTGGTTAAGGCTTTGCAATAAAAACTGCGGAATGGTGAGCTGTTTGACACAGCTAAATTCGATATAGCATTTTAAAGTGGTGACCCCTTCACTTAAATGCTGGATATCGCTAGTCACAATTTGCTGTGGGTTGCTCATGATCTTGCGCATAAGCTCGGCGCTATATTGAGCAATTTTGGCAATGTCGGGAAGGTCAATTAATAATAAAATTTGAGAACATTGCTCAAGTTGAAGAAGCGCATCATCAATCCCAAAAGGAAGTTGCTGCTCTTCAACTAATGTTGCGACCGCAGACTCAACCAGTTTAATTGAATTGTCGACCTCATTTTTTATAATTAATAACGCAGTTGGATCAAAATGAATTGAGGTTTGGTAAGACATAAATCTGCACCTGTCCTTTAATTATGCTGTGTCTTGTCGCAGTGAGAGTTAAGCCACTGATGCTATTTACAATAATATAACTGAAAACAGTGGCAGTGAAAGAGCTTCCCTTCATGAAAACTGTATTTTATTTCGCAAATAAGCAAGGTTCCCCATGTTTCTCCTGATATTGCTGAACCCAGTTTTCATGAGCCTGATCTTCTTCCTCGGAAGGTAAAATCACAGGCAGAGTAACATTAAGTTGTACTCGGCGAATAGACGTATCTGTTTGTTGGTCACTATGCGATAGGGCATCCATATCAAAAGATACCTGTCCACCCGTCATTGCAAGGTAAACGTCAGACAGAATTTCTGCATCGAGTAATGCGCCGTGAAAGGTACGGTCGCGTGCTGGAATTTCATAACGTCGGACCAACGCGTCGAGAGAGTTTTTCTGTCCAGGGTGTTTGCTTTTTGCTAAAGCAAGAGTATCGACAACCCCACAGACTTCAGACAATGCGGGTAACCCGACACGCTGAAATTCCATGTTGAGAAAGTTCATATCGAAGTTGGCATTGTGCGCAATAATTTCAGCCCCCTGAAGATATTCAAACAGGGTATGGGCAATTTCTGCATATTTGGGTTTATCAACTAAAAACTCATCGGTAATTCCGTGGACTTGTGCCGAGTCACCTACAGGCTTTTCAGGGTTGATATAAATGTGAATCGAGCTGCCAGTGAGTTTGCGGTTGATCATCTCAATCGCACCCACTTCAATAATCCGGTCACCATCCTGATAGTAAAAACCAGTGGTTTCGGTATCGAGAATGAGTTGGCGTGGCCCGTGCTGTTCGAGTGTTGCTGTAGTAATTTTGATGTGCGGGTGCAGGCTGGAGCCTTTTGTTGTATCCATTTGTAATTCTACGGAGCTAGCTTGCAACTGTTCAGAAAGTATTTCATCTTCTTCTTCAGCCAGTTCATCCTCTATAAAATCTAAACCAAAGGGGTCATTAAGCAGCCAATCGGTTTCAGGCTTTTTTTTATCTTGAGCGGGTTGTTTGAGCAGGGCGAGGGTTTGGTCGGCTCCGAGGTTGGCAAGCTGATCGGCTTTTTCATTGCCTGCGTGACCCGCGTGACCTTTAACCCAATTCCATTCAATGTCACGCCCCTGACAAACTGCATCGAGCTGTTGCCATAAGTCTGGGTTTTTAACATCCTTCCAGTTCTTTTTTTTCCAGCCATGAATCCATTCGGTAATGCCTTGTTGGACATATTTTGAATCTGTCCAAATAATTAGTTTGGCATCTTTGGCACAAAATTTAATGCCTTCAATGGCAGCCGTAAGCTCCATGCGGTTATTGGTTGTTTCGGCTTCACCACCACAAAGTTCATGTTGTATGCCATCAATTAAAATATATGCGCCCCAACCACCTAAACCGGGATTGCCACGGCAAGCGCCGTCTACGTAAAGCGTGATTGTCTGTGACATGATACAAAACCCAAACTCAATAAATTACAAAACTGCATTATTCTAACGCGCAAAATAGCGGGATTCAGTAACTGCTGAACATTTTTTAATTTCTTGTAACATTTATATGAATATCTGCGTAGCATAAGCCTTGTGTGATCGACATGCTTAAATACAATGGCTATGTGAATATTGCAAGTCTCACGATTTTGTTTGGAATCATCTATGTTTAAAACTACCACAACATTGTGGCAACTTTCTGCACCGCAATTTTTTAAAATTTCTTTTTTAAGCTCAACTGTCGCCGCAATTGTTTTAAGCACAGGCTGTAGCTCTACAACAACGACAAAGCAACCAAGCAAATCCAAACAAGTTGGTGCTGATTATCTAGATTCAGATTCACTTGATTCATTAGAGGACTTATTGTCCGCAACCGATATGAGTGCCGTAGAAGGCGATCGCTTACAAATTTTAAAACATGGCGATGTCTGGAAGCGAATGACTGTTGGTTTCAAAATGGATGAAACACATTGGGACCCGCGCATTGAAGCACAGCGTAACTGGTTTGTATCGCGCCAGCCATATCTGGATAGAATGAGCGCGCGTGCCAGCCGTTACTTGTATCATACTGTCAAAGAAGCTGAGCGCCGTGGTATGCCGACTGAGTTGGCATTGTTACCAGTAATTGAAAGCTCGTATGACCCTGCTGCAACCAGTTCTGCATCGGCAGCAGGTTTATGGCAGTTTATTCCAAGTACTGGGCGTATTTATGGTTTACAACAAAGCGGAACGTATGATGCACGTCGCGATGTAGTTGAGTCGACCCGTGCTGCTTATGAGTTTTTAGGCAGTTTATATAATCAGTTCGGTTCTTGGGAACTGGCTTTGGCAGCCTATAACGCAGGCCCTGGACGAATTCAGCAAGCAATTAACCGTAATCAGGCACTCGGTTTGCCAACGGATTACTGGTCATTGAAATTGCCACAGGAAACCATGAACTATGTACCACGGTTTCTGGCAGTTGCCCAAATTGTTAAAAATCCAAGAGAATATGGGGTAACTTTACCACCCATCGCGAACCGTCCACACTTTCGTGAAGTCAAAGTTACTCCTGGTGTCTCATTAAATGATGTTGCTGCAACAGCGGGTTTAAGCCGTACCGAATTATATGCACTTAACCCAGGTTATCGTGGAGATGCTGTTGATCCAGTAAGTCCCGGACGTATTTTGATTCCGTCGGATATTAGCCCTGTGGTGGATAAACGTCTGTTGGCATTAAAATCAAGCTCAGGCGGATTTTGGGCAAGTAGCAACACAGTCTCACGCCCAGCAGATCAGGTGCTTAAACCAACCCATACAGCACCTCCTGAAATTAAAACAAACAATACATCTGCCGTTGTAATTAATCAGCCGAGCAGTAATGTTGCGGTGAGTGCGGCAACTCGTACTCCAGCAGCAGCTAAGAACGTCACCAGTATTCCTCAGACGACAGCCAGTAAAACCAGTCGAATCACCACGCCACAAAATGCAGATGCTTTAGCTGCATTTGCGAATAATGCCGATGTTCCAAGTGCGCCGCGTATTCCTGTTGCGGTGACGACAGCAAGTAATGTTAAAAATCCAATCTCAATTGAGCCGCCGATTTCGAATCAGGAAAAAACACAGATTCAAACCGAAATTAAGCAGCAAGATGATAAAGCGCAAACACTTGCAAAAGTGCTGCAACCGCAAGCTTCAACCACTGAAAAACAGCAGGTGGTCGATGAAATTAAAGCGATTGCTCCAGCAGGTACAGAAATTGTTGACCCGTATGATGGTAAGATCAAGTTAACTGCAATTCAGACCAGTTTGTCTGTCGCAGAAAAACAGGGTAAAGAAGTCAGTAAAAGTTTTGCCTATCCGAAAGAGCTGGCAGAATCAGTTTCTCCTGATTCAGATGAAGCCAAGCGTAATCAAGGTAAGAATGTTGTAAAAACCGATACAGATGTAGTTGTGGTTGCACCGAAGGGTAAGAAAAGTAATTATAGAGTTGTCGCTGGCGATACTTTAGCAATTATTGCCATGAAAAATGGCGTGTCTTGGCGTGATATTGCCAAATGGAACCAGATTGATCCAACTGCACCGTTATTTGTTGGTACAGTTTTGTATTTATATGATGCCAAACCACAACAATCAGGCACGACCAACAGTGGCAAGACAGCCCATCCAAATAGCTATACTGTAAAACCAAATGACAGTTTGACTGGAATTGCAGATCAGTTCGGTCTTAGCCTGAAAGATTTGGCTGAATGGAATAACTTGTCTGTGACCAGTAATGTCATGGTTGGGCAGAAGTTGATACTGAAACAACCAATGGATAAGTCAGCAGATTCTTCAACGGTTGTAGCGCGTAATAAAAACAAGACTGCCAAAATTAAAACCAAGGTTTATAGTGTCAAGCATGGCGAATACTTAAAAGTAATTGCAGACCGATATGCCTTATCCGTACAAGAGTTAGCAGATTTAACTCCTGGGTTGAGCGTTGGCAGTAATTTGTTGGTCGGGCAAAAAATTAATGTACCGCTACATACAGTCAATCATAGTGATGCTGATCAGGTATCGACTCAAGATGCCAATACAAGTAAAACCATTAAAACCGATATTTATAAGGTTCAAAGTGGTGAGTCGCTTGGAATTATTGCCAATAAATTGAATATGTCAGTGGCTGATCTGGCAAAACTCAATGATCTTAAACTAGACGCTCCAATTTTTGTGGGGCAAGCATTGAAAGTCCCAGCAGGTTCACTCAAGGCAAATACAGTAACATCGAGCCAAGCAAGTAAAACACCTGAATATCATATTGTGAAACGTGGTGAATCCATTGCTTCAATTTCAGGTAAATATGATATTGCGCAGGATACCTTGGTTGAATTGAATCATTTGGGTAAATCTCCAAATATTCATCCTGGTCAGCGTTTGAAGCTGGTTGGTGAGCTTGCTAAAGTCGTTGAAAATGATAGCGCAGATACACCTGATACTTATACGGTTAAACGTGGTGAGTCATTGGTGAGTATCGCAAAATTGTATCATCTGCAAGTGAGCTATTTGGCACAGATCAATAACCTTTCTACGACTAGTAAAGTACATGCAGGGCAACAGTTGAGACTGACTGAAGAATTGCAGAAGAAGTCAGAGAGTAATAACGTCAGCCTGCCAGACAGTTATCGAGTGAAAAAAGGGGATACTTTAGCCAGTATCGCGAAGAAATTTCATTTGCAAACCAGCTATCTGGCTGAGTTAAATGACTTGTCAAGCACGAGTAAGGTACAGGCAGGGCAACAGCTTCAGCTGACTGGAGAAACGACGAAAAAAACCAGTGCTAAGCCGTCAGCCACCGTAAGTGCCAAGGCAAAATCCAGCAATACTACCAATACTGAAAGTTATGCAGTGAAGTCGGGTGAATCTCTGAATGCGATTGCTAGTCGTTATGGATTAACTGCGAAAGAGCTTGCAGATATTAATGACATGAATGCTAAAGCAGGCTTACGCCGTGGACAAACCATTTTGATTCCAAAGCAAACGGTGACTTATAAAGTTAAATCAGGCGATTCGCTGATTCGTATTGCCAATAAATACAATATGGATGTTAAAGAACTGGCACAAATGAACGATCTGGAACCAAATGCCCAATTGCGTCTAGGAAGTACGCTGAAAGTGCCAAACTCTTAAGTTAGTGATATAAAATCCCTCGGTTGAGGGATTTTTGCTATAACAATAACATGCAGTGATTTTACTGTAGATTCATCAAGGTTGAAATTGCGTGAAATTTGCTTATTGGGCAAGTGCATTACTGCTGAGTCAGAGTGTATTGGCTCAGGTTCAGACCACCGCTTATATTGCGATTCATACGCGCCCTTTATATAGCAATGCGTTCAGCATGCCATACGCGAACCCGAATGCGCCCAAAGGGGGTTATTTAATTCGTCCCAGTAATGGCACGTTCGATAACTTGAACAGCATGAATGGCAAGGGTACCGAAACCGATGGCGTCAATTATCTGTTTGATAGTTTGATGTCCAATTCGCTAGATGAACCTGCGGTGATGTATCCCTTGCTGGCCGAGAAAGTGACTTTTGATCCTGAAAAAACGCATTTTGTGATTTTTCATTTGAACCCGAAAGCACGTTTTAGTAATGGACAGCCTGTCACGGCACAGGATGTAAAGTTCAGCTTTGATACATTTCAACACAAGTCTAATCCTGGGTTGCAAATGTATTTGGCAGATTTGGCGAAAACAGAAGTGTTGTCCAGATATCAGGTGAAATGCACTTTTAAATCACCGAATAATCCTGAAATGCCCTCGATATTGGCAAGTTTGCCGATCTATTCACAGGCAGACTGGCAGCATAAGGATTTCACCCGCGTGACGATGCTGCCGATTTTAGGCTCGGGGCCTTATAGCATTGCGCAGATCGATCCAGGGCGCAGCATTACATATAAACGTAATCCCAATTACTGGGCAAAAGATTTGCCTGTGAATCGTGGGCGTTATAACTTTGACCAGCTCAAATATATTTACTACCGTAATCTGGATATTGCTTTTGAAGGCTTTAAGTCAGGGCAATATACCTTGCACGAAGAATTTACGGCACGTAAATGGGTCACTCAATATAATTTTCCCGCCTTCCAGTCGGGTATGGTCGTGAAATACCGTTTTCAGCACCATAACCCGATTACCGCGCAAAGTTTTATGCTGAATGCCCGTCGTACACCACTCAATGACATTCGCTTTCGACAGGCACTGACGTATGCGTATGATTTTGAATGGCAGAATAAAGCTCTGTTTTACGGTCAGTATCAACGCTTGCAGAGTTACTTTGCCAACAGTGAACTGGAAGCAACAGGGAAGCCGACGGCTGCCGAGCTTGCAATTTTGAAGCCGTGGTTATCTAAATTTGATCCGATTATGCGACAAGGTGTTCTAGTTAACTGGAAGTATTCGGTGTCAGATGCCAGTGGCTTTAACCGTAATAATTTACTGGTCGCACGGCAAATGTTGCTTCAGGCAGGTTATAGGGTTAAAAATCAGCAATTACTAGACTTGAAAGGTCAACCGATTCGTCTGGAATTTCTGATTCATCAGGATGGTTTACAACGTACCTTAATGCCATTTGTGCGTAACCTAAAAAAACTGGGAATTACGGTCAGCATACGTCAGGTCGATGTTCCGCAGTATCTGGAACGGATGCGCCGTTATGACTATGATCTGACTACAGGTGGAATTCCACAAAGCCTGACGCCTGGTAATGAACAGTCTCAAATGTGGGGCAGCGCGGCAGCAGACCAGATTGGCAATTATAATTATTCAGGGATTAAAAACCCTGCGATTGATGCTGTGATTCGAAATATGCAGCAAGCTCCCAATCGTCAGCAACTGGTGCTGTATACACATGTGCTCGATCGGTTGTTGCGTGCAGGTTATTATCAGATTCTGACTTATGGCAAAGGTGAAAACTGGTATGCCTACTGGAATATGTATCGTCAACCCGCAGTGAAACCAAAACTCTCATCGGGAATTGATTACTGGTGGACGGATGCCAAACAGGCACAAAAAGTCACAGCTTATCTACGTCAGCATTAAGAATAAGGAGATCGGATGGGCACGTATATTCTGAAACGGCTATTACTGATTATTCCTACGCTGTTGTGTATTTTGCTGATTAATTTTGTGGTGATCCAGATTGCCCCTGGTGGGCCTGTGGAGCAGGCAATTCAGCAAGCTGAAAGTTTTCAGGGAGTGAATAAAACTGTCGCGGGTACAGAAACCCTTGCCAGTGCCGATACACACTATCAGGGGGCGCGCGGTTTAAGCCCTGAAATGGTGGAGCAAATCAAGGCACAATACGGTTTTGATCAACCCGCGTATGTGCGTTTTCTGAAAATGCTGAAGGGGTATCTACGCTTTGACTTCGGTACCAGTTTCTTTAAAGACAAGCCTGTCACACAGTTGTTGTGGGAACGCATGCCAGTCACTGTTTCGCTGGGGCTATGGAGCACCTTGCTGATTTATCTGATTTCGATTCCCTTGGGTATTCAAAAAGCCAAACGTCATGGCATGCTGTTTGATAAAACTACATCATTGTTGCTGGCTGTTGGTTATGCTGTGCCGACCTTTGTTTTTGCAATTCTGCTGATTGTATTTTTTGCTGGTGGCAGTTATTGGCAATGGTTTCCGCTACAAGGGCTGGTGTCAGATAATTTTGCTCAGCTGAGCCTGATGGACAAAATTCAGGATTATTTTTGGCATATGGCACTGCCGCTACTGACGATGGTGCTGGGTGGCTTTGCCAGTCTGACCTATTTAACCAAATATTCGTTTATGGAAGAAATGGGCAAGCAATATGTTTTGGCGGCACAAGCCAAAGGCTTGAGTGAAAATCGGGTGTTGTACGGACATATTTTTCGTAATGCCATGCTGATTGTGATTGCGAGTTTGCCTGAAGCTCTGGTGGGCATGTTTTTTGTTGGTAACTTCTTTATCGAAATTATTTTTAACCTCGATGGGATTGGATTACTGGGGTTCGAGGCAATTAGTCAGCGGGATTATCCTGTGATCTTTGGTACACTATTTTTATTTACCTTGCTGGGGTTGGTACTGCGTTTGGTCAGTGATGTGCTGTATCAGGTGATTGACCCTCGGATTAACTTTGATGCACGGGGGATGTAAGCATGTCACCAATGTTGCAGCAGGGTCTTCAACGCTTTCGGCAAAATCGGCTTGGCTTTTTTTGCCTGATCATTTTTTTAATTGTTTTTGTGCTGTCGAGCATGGCTGAGCTGATTGCCAACGACAAGCCTCTATTGGTGCGTTACCAGCAACATTTTTACTTTCCTGTCCTAAAAAGTTATCCCGAAACGACCTTTGGCGGTGTATTTGGAACTGAAGCTGATTATCGTGATCCAGCAGTACAGCAGATGATTAATACTCATGGCTGGCAAATCTGGCCAGTTGTGCATTATTCCTATCAAACGCCTAATCTGGAACTGGCTGTGCCTGTACCTTCACCACCCACCTTGGAAAACTGGCTGGGTACGGATGATCAGGGACGGGATGTATTTGCCCGACTGCTCTATGGGTTGCGCGTGTCTTTGCTGTTTGGTTTTGCACTGACCTTATTTTCGGCAATAGTGGGTATTTTGGTGGGGGCGATTCAGGGCTACTATGGTGGCTGGGTTGACCTGCTAGGGCAACGCATCCTTGAAGTCTGGGGTGGTTTGCCAATGCTGTTTATGGTCATGATTCTGGTCAGTATGTTTACCCCAAATGTGTACTGGTTATTTTTGATCATGTTAATTTTTGGCTGGACAACGCTGGTCGGTTTGGTTCGTGCTGAATTTTTACGCGCTCGGCATCTGGACTATGTGCGGGCAGCACGGTCACTGGGCGTACGGGATGGTCGGATTATTTTACGGCATATTTTACCCAATGCGCTCAGTTCAAGTTTGTCACAGTTACCGTTTATGCTGACAGCCAATATTACAGCCCTGACAGCACTGGACTTTTTAGGCTATGGCTTGCCTCCCGATGCAGCCTCGCTCGGAGAGTTATTGTTGCAAGGTAAAAATAATCTGAATGCGCCGTGGCTGGCTTTGTCGGGCTTTTTTAGTTTAGCATTGGTCTTATCGTTACTGATTTATATCGGGGAGGCAGCGCGTGATGCATTTGACCCAAGACGCAACTAAATCTCCGATTCTGACCATTGAGCAGTTATCAATTTGTAATGCTCAACAACAGCCGCTTTTGCAAGATTTCCATTTGACTTTACATGCAGGGCAAACAGTGGCATTGGTAGGAGAAAGTGGCTCAGGCAAGTCCATTAGTAGCTTGGCAATTCTAGGTTTGTTGCCTCACCATTTACAGGTCACAGGATCGATTCGGTTGCATGGGCATGATGTGCTGAATATGTCCCAAGCTCAGTTGCAGGGATTGCGTGGGCATAAGGTTGCCATGAT
Organism: Acinetobacter sp. ANC 4636; assembly: GCF_054454555.1. Lineage (NCBI taxonomy): Bacteria > Pseudomonadati > Pseudomonadota > Gammaproteobacteria > Moraxellales > Moraxellaceae > Acinetobacter > Acinetobacter sp. ANC 4636. The sequence goes on from NZ_JBTKVD010000001.1 coordinate 24,981, forward strand.
TTTTCAAGAGCCGATGACTGCACTCAACCCGTTGCATCGGGTGGAAAAGCTGATTGGGGAAAGTTTGCTGTTGCAGGGCTTGAGTAAGCAACAAGTCCAGCAGCGCGTGATTCAGTTGCTTGAAGATGTCGGCATGCCCGAACCTGAAAAGAAGCTCAAACGCTATCCACATGAACTTTCGGGTGGTCAGCGGCAACGGGTCATGATTGCGATGGCACTGGCTTTAGAGCCTGAAATTTTGATTGCTGATGAACCAACAACAGCACTTGATGTCATGTTGCAGGCACAGGTGTTGCAATTGCTGAAACAGCTTCAGCAACAGCGCCATATGGCCATGATTCTAATTAGTCATGATCTGGCTTTGGTGAGACGTTACGCAGACGATATTGTGGTGCTGAATCGTGGCAAGATTGAAGAAGCAGGTTCAGTACAGCAAATTTTTGAATCACCTAAAACAGCCTATACCCAGCAATTGCTTGATCATGACTTTGGTCAGGCTTTAGTCGTGCAATCGAATCGGCCATTACTTGAGTTAAAACAGCTTGGTGTCCGTTTCCCAATAAAACAGGGCTTGCTGAATCGGGTGAAAGATTATGTAGTCGCAGTTGAACCACTGGATTTATATTTGGCTGAAGGTGAATCGATTGGCATTGTTGGAGAAAGTGGTTCAGGCAAAACCTCGCTGGCACTTGCAATTGCACGTTTGGTTGAGAGCGATGGGCAAATTGTGTTGTTGGGGCAAGACCTGAATCATTGTAATGAAAAGCAGTTGCGACCTTTACGTCGCAATTTTCAAATGGTGTTTCAAGACCCGTACAGCAGTTTAAATCCGCGTATGACAGTCGAACAACTGATTGCAGAAGGTGTAAGTTTGCTGAATTTATCTCAGGATCAAATCCAGCAACGTATAGAACAGACATTGGAGCAGGTTGAGCTGCCAATAGCATTTAAGTCGCGTTATCCACATCAGCTATCGGGTGGGCAGCGCCAGCGCGTGGCATTGGCACGTGCTCTGATTTTGCAGCCGAAACTGATTATTCTGGATGAACCAACTTCGGCACTGGATCGAACCACGCAAAAAGCTATTGTGCATTTGCTGCGCCAATTACAGCAACAGCTTGAATTAAGTTACCTGTTTATTAGCCATGATTTACAGATTGTTCGGGCACTGTGTCAGCAAGTTATGGTCTTGCATCATGCCAAAGTGGTGGAGCGGCAGGCAACGGAGCAATTATTTTTACAACCGCAGACCGAATATACTCGGCAATTGATTCAGGCGAGTCAGTATTGAAAATGCTTTATAAGATAAGTGTAGACTGAATAAATATCTCGAATATTGATAGAGGGCAAGTGTTGGCTTGAGAGGTTCAATGCTGTTTTTGATATCTCATTATAATTTTAGCTTGATGTCAGGTGTACATGTATAAGACTGAGGTTCTACACTGAATTTAAAATCATAGAAAATAAAGGAAAAATAAGATGATGATGATTTTTGGAATAATTATTGTAATGGTCTTGCTTTGGTTGGCTTTAGGCGCATTAAAAAAGCAAAATAATCAGCGAGAGCGCAATCCGATTAAAGGTAAACGCATTTTAACGATGAATGAGCAGCCTACATTTTTAAGGTTAAAAGAAGCATTGCCTGAAAACATTGTTTTGGCACAAGTTGCATTCAGTGCATTTATGACTGCAAAAGGATATGCAACGCGCAACTTGTTTAATCGAAAAATTGCTGATTTTGTAGTTTTAGATCAACATTTTAACATTGTTGCGATTGTTGAACTGGATGACTCAAGTCATCAAGGTAATGAAGCCAAAGACGAGAATCGAGATGCACTTATTGCAGAAGCTGGCTATGAAGTCATTCGATATAAGCGTACGCCTGATATTCAACAAATTAAAGCAGACTTCTCAAGACTTGCAAATCAATAATTTATAAAGAATTTCTTATATGGAAAATACACATGTCCTATAAAAGAAAAAGCCCAGTAAATGAATACTGGGCTTTTTCGAATTTGGCGTCCCTACGGGGATTCGAACCCCGGTTACCGCCGTGAAAGGGCGATGTCCTAGGCCTCTAGACGATAGGGACTTCTAGAGTATTCTGATATTAAGTGGCGTCCCTACGGGGATTCGAACCCCGGTTACCGCCGTGAAAGGGCGATGTCCTAGGCCTCTAGACGATAGGGACACATCAGAAGGTGCGCGTATAATAGGGGGGATTTAAAAGTATGTCAAACCTTTTTTCTGAAAAAATATGAAAAATAGTTATGAGTGAATAATAAATCATCTCTAAATGCTATTTTTATGATTTTAGAGCATTTTTTAGTCTGGAACAGGTGAAATAGCTACATATTAGGGAGCAGCATGTGCCTGAAATTGTGGCATGTCATATAGCAATTCTAAAATACGCCGAAGTACTAGAGGGTGCTGCAAATAACCTGTAATTTCATGAGGTTTATCCACAAATGTTGTAATCAGCTTATTGTCGATTTGTGGGTTAAGGTCAAACATCGGAGGGAGCATTGGAAACGTGGTCAAGTAGTCATCTTGAGAATAAAAATTGTGCCAGTCCCCACTGAGTACTTTTGGTCGTTGTACAGGATGAGATAAATGTTTTTGAATCACGTTGAATGGTAAAGGTGATGCCAAGGTAATAAAACGCTTGATCTCATAGTGAACAGACAGTTCATGCAATAAATTGTAAGCAATCACCGTCCCCAGTGAATGGGCAATCACAATATGCCGCTGGTTAGGTTCAAAACAGGTCAAAATGCGTTCATGTACCTGTTGCTTGAATTCTGGGTTATACCAATATAAATAGACCTCGCATAAAAAACGCTGAATTAACGATTCATGCAGGTCTGGAAAATGATTGAGTAACATCACCATTTCTTTAAGCATGTGGTCTTTGGCAAGTTGCGACAGCATAAAAAAACGGTTTTTGAGTGAGTAGGGGATGTCATCGTGCGGTAAAAGAGGAATCTCTTCGAGAGCCTGTTTAAGTGCATCGCTGCGTTGTTGGCGAATACGCGGTAGTCTGGCAAAGAAAGACCAGTTTGGGTGTAGGGTTTCCATATTGATAGCTTTGCGATGATTAAACACATCTAAAATATCGCCATAAAAGGGGAAAGCGAGATCAAGCTGATCGACATTGATGCTAGGTTCAATTTTATTCATGCCTGTATTGAACACGTTGAGCCAGTACTCCTGAAATGAGCATGCGTCAAAATTTTGCTGTTTAATGCCATGAATAAAAATTATTTTCATTAAATTAATCGTATTGTTTTAATAAACTGTTGTATTTGATTATAAAAACAATATAAAAAAAGTGTAGCAGAGCTACACTTTTACAATAAAACACAGTTGTCCTGTTAGCCTGTTAATTAGTCTTTGTCTCGGTATAAGAAGTAGTAACTTACATAACACAAAGCAATAAAAATCAGGCAACTATAGAAACCAGGCAGCATGGAACTGTCTTGCGTCATACTGATACAGGTAATCACACAAAACACAAAACCTAAAATAGGAGTCAGTGGAAACCATGGTGCGGCAAAACGCAAATCGGCAATAGTGTGTCCAGTCTTGTACCATTGACGGCGGAAGTTGAACTGGCAGACACAGATCGCTGTCCAGACAATCACCATAGTAAATGCAGCAACACCGAGCAAGTTTTTAAAGATGGTTTCTGGTGCAAACTGTTCTGACAATAACCCGGGAATAGCGCCAAACATGGTGACAATAATCGCGGTAATGGGTGTGCCGTGCTTGGTGAGTTTCGAGAACATCGCAGGTAGTTGGCGTTTGATCGATAACGCCCACATCATACGCGATGCCGCATATAAACCCGAGTTTGCAGCAGACAACAACGCGGTAATAATCACAAAGCGAATAATATCTTCAGCATATGGAATACCCATATAACTAAATACAGTCACAAATGGACTATTACTCACATGAGCTGCGTTTAAACCTGCTTGTTGATACGGTAGTAATGCACAGATCACTACAATCGTTCCGACAAAGAAAATCAGCAAACGCCAGATTGCAGCATTAATCGCTTTGGGAACATTATGTGCAGGGTCTGCCGTTTCACCCGCGGCAACCCCAATCAGTTCTGTTCCTGAGAAGGCAAAGTTGACAATCAGCATGGTGGCAAAAATTGGCATTAAACCTTTTGGAAACCAGCCTTGTGCCAGCAAATTGCTAAACAGCGGCGCTTGTGGCTCACCATGATAGGAAACGATCCCAAAAATTGCCAACAAACCCAGTAAAATAAAGCTAACCACGGTCACGACTTTCACCAAAGCCAGCCAGAATTCAGATTCAGCGAACATGCGGGTAGAGCTAATATTTAAAATAAAGATCAGTGCTGCAAAAATCGCAGTCCAGATCCACATGGAAACATGTGGAAACCATTCCTGCATGAGCAGTGCTGCGGCGGTAAATTCTGTACCGAGGGTGGCCGTCCAAGTGAGCCAGTACAGCCACGTAATCATATAGCCTGTTGCAGGTCCAATATATTTGTTGGCGTATTCACCAAAAGAACCTGAAACAGGCATATGTACAGCCAGTTCGCCTAAGCACAGCATCACCATATAGGCGATTATGCCGCCAAGAAAATAAGAAATAATGGCACCTACAGGCCCCGTTTGTGCAATGACTTCACCCGACCCTAAAAATAGGCCTGTGCCAATGGCACCGCCTAATGACAGCATAACAAGGTGTCGAGTACTCATAGCGCGTTTGAGTGGCGCAGAATTGCCCTGATGCGACGCATCATTCGGAGAGTGAGATGACTGCATGGGAAATGAGAAATACAAAAAATGAAGCGGGTTATTGTAGAGAAAACCATTAAATGTGCAATAGCCGTCTATTTTTTGTGAAATGCATAATATCTCAAGCGATTTATCAACATAAAAACCCTAGTTATTTGAACGAATGGATCAAAAATCAACATGATATAATAAAGATTTTTATTCATATTATTTTATATGTTCGCCATTTTATTCAGCTCTGTTTTGCCTATTGTTATGGCGCTGCTATTGGGGAGTGTAGCTGGAAAGGTTATGATTGCCCCGATCAAAACATTGGCAGTTGCAAGTATTGGTTATCTGGTCTGGGGCTTGTTGATGGTGATTGGCTATCAATTTGCAGATGTGCTGTTTCAGCCTGATATAGGATGGAAAGTGTTACGTGAAAGCTTTATTTACGCCAGTATTTTATCAGCCAGCAGCTTTTTATTATTACTTGCCCGACCAGTTGAACAACAGGACAATATAAACCCAAAACGTAATTTTCGTGGTTTACTCAAACCTTTGCAGGAATGCTGTATTGCTATGCTAATGGTGGGGCTCGGAATGCTGAGTTATTTGGTCTTGCCACATGATTTGCGCGCGGCACAATTTTCACATGCTTTGCTGCTGATTTTAATTGTATTGATTGGAATTGACCTATCTACAGTACGTTTAGCCCGTTTAACCAAACAGCAGATTTGGGTACCTTGTGCCATGCTATTGGCAATTTTTATGGCTGCTTATATTGCTCAATGGTTGTTGCCACATTCATTTACAACTCTGCTGACAGTTGCCAGTGGTTTTGGCTGGTTTAGCTTGTCGGGTTCATTGGTGACAAACTTATTGGGTAAGGAAATGGGGAGTTTTGCTTTATTGACTGATTTGATACGTGAATTTTACGGCATTGTGTTGTTATTTTTATGTGGGCGCAGCTTGCCTAGAAGCGTTATTGGTGTTTGTGGTGCAACCGCAATGGATTCAACCTTGCCATTTATTAAACAGAACTGTCGTAGCAGTGATGTACAGATGGCAATTTTTAGTGGTTTTATTTTAACGCTGCTTGCACCATTTTTAATTGTGCTGTTTGCGTCATTGTAATGATGGAATCATTGAATAGATGGCGTCCCTACGGGGATTCGAACCCCGGTTACCGCCGTGAAAGGGCGATGTCCTAGGCCTCTAGACGATAGGGACGTTTTGAGGATGGCGGTATCTTATTGATCCGCCAGGAAACTGTCAAGCAGGTGCGGTGACAGTTTGTTTAAAATATAGCAAAACAGTTCGGCAGTTTTCTGCGTATCGTATAAAGCAGAGTGTGCTTCTTTACCATCGAACTCAATGCCTGCCTGAATACACGACTTTGCCAATACCGTTTGCCCGAACATCAGAGCACTCAGTGTTACGGTGTCGAACACGGAAAAACTATGGAACGGATTTTGGTTTTTAGTCCCTGTACGGGCAACTGCTGCTTGTAAAAAACCCAAGTCAAAATGTGCATTGTGACCGACTAATACAGCATGGGTGCAGTGCTGAGCACGACGTACTTCAGTTAATGCCTTAAAAATCCGCTTGAGTGCTGACTTTTCATCTTCTGCCATTGCCACACGGAGTGGACTAAATGGATCAATGCCAATAAAGTCCAGCGAGCGACGGTCCAGATGTGCACCTTCAAACGGATTAATATGTGCGTGCAATGCTGTACCTGGTACAAACTCACCTTGTTCATTGTAAACAATCGGAATACAGGCAATTTCGAGTAAAGCATCGGTTTTGGCATTAAAGCCTGCAGTCTCAACATCAACGACTACAGGTAAAAAACCACGAAAGCGCTGACCCATTAAGGGTGCAGTAGAGTCGGTCACACTTTTCTCCAATGAATGGTTTTTCCAGCGTGAAGCGGAATAATTTTTTGATTTTCTAGATAGTCGAAACTTTCAGGAATCACTTGATCTTCTTTAACAAGGGTAATGGTACTGGTGTTACGTGGCAACCCATAAAAATCTGCACCAAAGAAGCTGGCAAAGCCTTCAAGACGCTCAATTTTGCCAACTTGGTCAAATGCTTGAGCATATAACTCAATTGCTGTTGGTGCACTGTAGCATCCTGCACAGCCACAGGCATTTTCTTTGGCATTTTGGGCATGTGGTGCGCTGTCTGTACCCAAGAAGAATTTTGGATTACCGCTGGTTGCCACTTCAAGCAAAGTTTTTTGGTGGCTTTGGCGTTTTAAAATTGGTAAACAGTAGAAATGTGGTTTGATACCACCAACCAGCATGTCATTACGGTTAAACAATAAATGCTGTGGCGTAATCGTTGCCGCAATATTGCGGTCTTGTTCAAGCACAAACTGAGCAGCATCACTGGTAGTAATATGTTCAAGTACGACTTTAAGTTCAGGGAACTGCTTTAAGATTGGCGAAAGAACTTCATCTAAAAAGCGTTTTTCACGATCAAAAATATCGACATGAGAATGAGTCACTTCACCATGCAGTAGCAGGGGAACCTGATGTTTTTCAAGTTGCTCAAGTACGGCATAGACTTTACGAATATCGCTTACACCATTGTCAGAGTTGGTGGTTGCACCCGCAGGATATAGCTTGATGGCATTGACATGTGCTGACTGCTTAATTTTAAGCACTTCGCTCGGTGGCGTATGATCCGTAAAATACAACACCATACGCGGGTCGAAGTGAATGCCTTCTGGTACATGTTGCAAAATACGTTCACGGTAGGCTTCGGCTTCTTCCACGGTCTTTACAGGTGGAACAAGGTTTGGCATACAAATCGCGCGGGCAAATTGCTTGGCTAAGTCAGGAACAGTGCGTTTTAGGGCTAAGCCATCACGCAGATGGGCGTGCCAATCATCTGGCTGGACAAGGGTTATCGTTTTCAAGAGATATTCAAGCTAAAAATAAAACAAATGATAATGCAATTTACTGCAGAATGGTAATTTTCAAGACAGAGAAATCTATGAAGAAAAGCATTATCTTGCTAAAAAGTATGCTAACTTTAAAGCTAACCTAAGCTGGTTTTCATTTCATTATGCTCAATAATCAAAACATAGTGACATTAAAATTACAAAAGCAATGTATTGAAACTGTTTTAGCCATGCATGAACAGCGGGCAGGTGCTTGTCTACCTGAACCATATGAAACCGAGTTTTGGGCGTATCATCAAAAAAAAGCTGCGAACGGGTTTCTAAATTTTTACAAACTTGGCGGCATAATCTATTTATTTTTTAGCATATTTATTATCTTTCGTAATTATTTCATTATCCCATTGATTTACCTACAACATGATTTTTGGCGTAGTGTAGTGAGTGTTCTGAATGGCGGAATCTGTTTGCTGGTTTTGGTGTCGGCTGCCCGTCACCCAAAAGCACACACGTATTTTCGTTATTTTGCATTGCTGGTTGTGGGTTGGGCAATTTTTCTGACGGCTGTTTTAACTTTATCTCAATATACATCATCACTTAGACAGCAATTTGTTTTTATTATTTTTATTTTTATTTTTGGTTACATCATGACAGGGGTCAAGCCTCTGCATATGTTTGTTGTAGGGCTGCTTGCCAGTGCTGCTATTTTTGCGATGTTTTTTTATTTGCATATTTCATTTGATTCTGTAGTTTCATTACGGGTATTTTTTGGTAGTAATCTGATTGGTTTTGCAATTACCAAGGTGATCAATCACCAAGAGCGCGGTAGTTTTTTAAAGACCAAATTAATTGAAGTCGATCAGGAAATTTTAAAAAATTATAATAACCAGTTGTTAAAGTTGAGTCAGTATGATGGCTTGACTAGCATTGCAAATCGTAGAAGTCTCGATGATGCGCTAGAGCGCTATTATGCATTGGCACAGGCTGAACATTGCCCGTTGGCGGTACTGTTTATCGATATCGATTATTTTAAGGCATATAATGATCATTACGGGCATTTGCAAGGTGATCAGGTTTTAAAATGCATTGCACAGGTGATTCAGCGTACGATTCGGCATCAAGATTTTGTCGCGCGTTACGGGGGAGAAGAATTTGTCGTGCTGCTACCAAACTCCGATGTAGATCAGGCGTATCTTGTGGCATCCAGAATTTCCAGAGCAGTCGATGAATTATCCATTCATCATGAAAAATCAGAGATTAACCAGTACATCACCATTAGTGTAGGGCTTGCAGTCTATACAGTTGAATATCCTGTTTCTGCAAATCAATTACTTTCTTTTGCTGATCAGGCATTGTATCGGGCGAAGGCTTGTGGTCGTCACCAAATTTGTCGGCATGTAATTTCAGATGAAGATCATAATATTGAGCCAAAACAAAAAGCCACCTAAATATAGGTGGCTTTTTTGACTGAAAATAAAATCAATTATTTGCTTTTATTTTCAAGTTGAGGAACTGCAGAACCTTGTCCAAGAGACAACAAGCCAGTTTCAGTATACAAACCTAATTTGGCACGCGTATCAGTAATGTCGAGGTTACGCATAGTCAACTGACCGATACGATCCATTGGCGTGAACATTGAGTTACCTTTCTCCATAGTTAAACGCTCAGCTTCATAAGTGAGGTTTGGAGATTCGGTATTCATGATGGTGTAGTCATTACCACGACGCAGTTCGATGGTTACAGTACCTGTAATCGCTTTTGCGACCCAACGCTGTGCAGTTTCACGAAGCATAAGCGCTTGTGAATCGAACCAGCGACCTTGGTACAACAAACGACCCAAACGTAAACCGTTAATGCGGTATTGTTCGATAGTATCTTCGTTGTGAATACCAGTGACTAAACGCTCGTAAGCGGTGTGAAGAAGTGCCATCCCCGGAGCTTCATAGATACCGCGAGATTTTGCTTCAATGATACGGTTTTCGATTTGATCCGACATGCCTAGACCATGACGACCACCGATACGGTTGGCTTCAAGAATCAATTCAACCGGGTTTTCAAAGCGCTGACCGTTAAGTGCAACAGGCATACCTTCTTCAAAAGTTACAGAAACTTCTTCAGGTTTGATTTGAACTTCTTCTTTCCAGAACGCAACGCCCATAATCGGGTCTACGATTTTGATGCCTGCATTGAGGTATTCAAGATCTTTGGCCTCGTGAGTTGCACCCAACATGTTTGAGTCAGTCGAGTAAGCTTTTTCTTTTGACATTTTGTAGTCAAAGCCGTTGTCGATCAGGAACTGTGACATTTCTGCACGACCACCCAACTCATCGATAAACTGTTGGTCTAACCAAGGTTTATAGATTTTAAGGTTTGGGTTAGTCAACAAACCATAACGGTAGAAACGTTCAATGTCGTTACCTTTATAAGTTGAGCCGTCACCCCAGATGTTCACATCATCTTCTTTCATGGCAGTGACAAGCATGGTACCTGTTACTGCACGACCGAGTGGTGTGGTGTTGAAGTAAGGAATACCACCAGTGCTGATATGGAACGCGCCACATTGAATTGCCGCGATACCCTCAAGCGCAAGTTGCATACGGCAATCAATCAAGCGTGCTTTTACAGCGCCGTATTGTTCTGCTTTTTTCGGAATGGCATCGTAGTCATCTTCATCAGGCTGACCCAAGTTTGCAGTATAAGCATAAGGTTCAGCGCCTTTTTGTTTCATCCACAATAAAGCTGCTGAAGTGTCTAAACCACCAGAAAAGGCAATACCAACTTTTTTGCCTACTGGTACATGCTGCAAGATCGTTGCATTATCAGTCATTGCTAGTCCTAACTTATGAATAGGTGCCGCGAATTGGGCTACCCTGAAAATTTGTAAACATTTTATTGTAGCACTTTTCACCACAGATGTTTTTGCTAAAAATACCGATGAAAGCAGATTTCATGCAGCAGTTTTGACTAAAAATAGGGTTAAAGAACAGCTCAAATAAAGTTTGCCGAAAAATTGCGAACTTGAAAAGTAAAAATCCGTGACAGGACACGGATCTTGCGGCAAAACAGTGCAGACCGAATTAGACGGTATAGTGTTTGCTTAATCCCCAGTCTGCCAAAATACGCCGATAAGTGGCCGATGAGCGATCAGCTTCAAAGTGGGCTTCCATGCTCAAATCAAGCGGTAATTCTTCAGGTTTTTGCGATTCGATCATGTCCTGATCTTCGGTAAAAATCTGCGCATTAAAGTCATAGACTGCTTGCAAGTCGCCTGTGGTGTCAAAGTTGCGGGTCAATGGTACAAACAAACGGGTTTTATTGTGTGATACAGGACAGCAGGCATTTAAGATTTTTAATACGCCTTCGTTCGGAAAATCAATGGTTAAGATCGCTGAAAATGGCGGATAGACGTCAAAGGTGCGTTTCCATAAAAAATCATCAGGCGCGAGGTGTTGCAAACCATGTGGATAGTTGCTGACATTGCTGATGTACTCGGTGTGTAGACCGTAATCCGTTTTTACTGTTGAATATTTGGGCACAATAGGATTGTCACGACTGGCAAAGGCGTTGTGGTGTACCCAAGCAAAATGTGCCACGTCAATAAAACCTTCTAGTTGCCGACCACTGGAACCTGCAATATCGACAAATGGTGGCAAAATCGCCTGATGTTCAGGTTGATCCCACGTGTCGAGCACAGGAAAATTAGCTTTGCTTTCGTCTCGACTGAGCAGACTCGTCCAAATCAGCCCATATTTTTCGAGCACTGGAAAACTGGTCAGTGAAAAGCGATCTGAAATTTTGGTTAGATCGGGCTGTGCAGGAATCAGGGTGCATTTTCCTTCACTGTTGTAGCGTAAGCCATGATATGGGCAAATAATTTCTTCACCTTCCACCCAGCCTTTGGTGAGTGGGACACCACGGTGCGGGCAAATGTCGCGAACCAAACGGATCGGCCCAGTTTCGGTTTTATACAAGGCCAATTTGACATCAAGTAGCGTGACTTGCTGTGGGGAAGTGCTGACATCTTCAATGCGGGCCACTGGATACCAGTGCTGTGCCAAAATATCCCAATCATTGCTGTCAAATTGGCTGTAGCAGGGTTTGTCGAGCAGTTGCGTGACTGGAATGGCATTCATAGAGCCCCCTAATTTTTCAATCATTATTTATAGATCCAGCTCAAGCACTGGGCTTTTGGCTCGTGAACAACACAAGGCAATGTATTGTTCGCTAGAATTTTTTTCACTGTCGCTTTGTACGTTATCTCGGTGATCGACTTCGCCCGCCACTACGCGGGTCAGGCAAGCACCACATATGCCCATTTCGCACGATAAAGGAATATTGATCCGATTTTTAAGCAAAACATGAGCGATACTTTGGTGCTCAGGCACATGAAAAATTTGTCCTGAACGTTGTAGTTTGATTTGGAAGCCTGTATTTGTGACTGTATCGAATGGTGATGTTGGCACTTGTATTGGGTGAAAAGCCTCTAAGTGAATCTGTTCAGCTTGCCACCCCAACTCTAAGGCATAGTGCTGATAGTCCTGCATAAAACTGTGTGGACCACAAAAATATAAGCGTGTATTGGGTTGGGGTTGTTGCAAGCTTGGGGGATGTTGCTCGCGTAGGCTTTCACCGAGTGAACTGTATAACACGTGAATCTTGCCAAACTTAAAACCTTGTCGCCAACGGTGAATAAATGCGAGGTGTAGTGGTGTTTTTACACAATAATACAGTTCAAAAAATTTACCTTGAGCTTCAAGTTGTTCTGCCATGGCTAAAATCGGGGTAATGCCAATCCCTGCTGCGATCAGCAAATATTGTTCCGCGGCTTTCAGAGAAAACTGATTACAAGGCGGCGAAATTTCAATATATTGCCCAACGCGTAAATTTTCATGAATATATTGTGAGCCCCCGCGAGAAAGCTGTTCTTTTTTTACACAAATCACATAGTGTTCTCGCTGGGTGGGACTACCAGTCAGAGAATATTGCCGAGTCAGATGATTGGGTAAATAGATATTAATATGCGCACCTGCTTGCCATTCAGGTAAGTTTAAAGGCTGAACAGGCATCAATGTGATTGCCAGATTGCCTTCCCCTTGACGAGAAATACTGTCGACGACGACTTTTAATTTGTCCATGGGCTTGTCCTTTTTATTGTACCTACCTAGAAGCTAGCAAGATTTAAACCAAAAAGAACTCGCCAAAACCGACTTTTTTTAAACAGCGCCGAAACATCACTGAACTGCGATCTGCGGGAATATGCGCTTCTAGACTCAAATCTAGCGGTAAACGTTCAGGTTTTTGATTTTCGACCATCAAGCGGCCTTCTTCAAAGATTTTCAGGTTGTAGTCAATGATGGCCTGTTTATCATCCGCAAGGTCAAAATTTTTGACTAAAGGTGTAAACAGGCGAGTTTTTCGCGACGAAACGGGGCGGGCTGCATTCATAATCACCATTTTTCCGCCATTGTGAAAATGAATGGTCAAGGTGGCAGTAAAGGGTACATGTAACTATTTATGCAGCAACTCATGAAAAACATGCAACAGGTAGATTTTGACGCTATTTAAGTCATGCCACTGCGTAAAATAGTCTGCTGATGCGTTTAACCTATATCATGATGATGTGGTTTTTTTATCTCAAAATAGGGGAAATTCTGCTGATAATTTATACAAATTACTTTTAAAATAAAAGAGATAGCCTAAATAAGAATGTTTTTGATGAAATAATATGCGTTTGATTGGACTGGATTAAAATTTTTCTTGAAATCAAAGATGAGTCTTTGTATTCTTACGCACATGGAAGCGTGGCAGAGCGGTTTAATGCACCGGTCTTGAAAACCGACGAGGGTGTGAGTCCTCCGTGAGTTCGAATCTCACCGCTTCCGCCAAATTCGAAAAGCCCTTGCAGAGATGCAGGGGCTTTTTTTATTTCAATATATTCTCGAATAATAAATATAATAGAAGTTGGTATATTGTTGATATTAAGGGGAATTAATAACCCGTTGTGAATAAGGTGAAATAATGTGAGTAGGTGATTTAAAACTTACCAATATATAAAATTCTGAGACTATGCAGATTTAGTCAATATTAGTTATATTTTTCATGGTTTTGAGGTAAAGCTTCACTTGAGTTTTTGCTGTTATTTGCCAATCATTTGAATTTTTAGCCAATCGAATCCAGCTACCCGTTGGTAATGCCTGATGATTGATATTCAGTGTGCCATCTAGAATTAAGATTTCAGTAAGTTGATCTGATTCAATGTGTAAAAGGTCGTTCATAGGAATTTGGCGCAATTCTACTTTTTCATTTTCATTTTGAAAAAGGGAGCAAATTCTTTGACCATTTTCAGTATGCCAAGCTTTAATCAGATTTGTATTGACACGAATAGTTTGATCATCAACGCTGCTCATTTGGCGTAATTTGACGAAAATTACAGCACCATCATGACTAAAGGGCTGGTGAGATGTTCCATCGGGATTACGTAAATACCATCCCGCGGGGTAGTCATGACCTTGCTCGGAAAAAGTGCCACCAAGCACAAGGATTTCTTCGCCATTTGGGTGGTTATGAGGTGGAAAAATAGAAGATGGTGCATAACGAACAATACTTGTTGCTCTTGCTTTTTCTGCGCCAATTCGATCAAGCATGACTCGGTCAACACCTTTTTATGGCGAAGGAATCCATTCATATTGTTCAGGTGTCATCATGACTGATTGAGAGAAATCAGCGTTAATCAACATAACTAATCCTTTGTCCAAGTTTTACAGGACATACATAAATAAATTTCGAAATTTTAAGGATATGCTAACTGAATGTCTTGCCATGTGCTGGTTATTTTGCTGCTATAAAAATAGAAATGAAAAGGCAATCATGTTAGCAAACTAAATTATCATGGATGAACATAGCCTAACGTCCACAGGAACGCTATCATGAAGCTATCTTAAATTGTGGTGATCATGCATGAACATTGTTGCAGATGAAAATCTGGCATTTACAGACTATTTCTTTGCCGATCTGGCAGATATTCAGCATCATGCAGGGCGAACCCTGACACAGCAAGATCTTATAAAAACTCAAGCACTGCTTGTACGTTCTGTGACTCAAGTCAATGCAGCATTACTTCATGGTACGCCTGTCGAATTTGTAGCGAGTGCTACGATTGGTACAGACCATCTCGATATTTCTTATTTAGAACAACAAGGTATTACCTGGGCAAATGCTGCAGGCTGTAATGCGCAAGCAGTTGCTGAATACGTGATTACGGCACTGTTAAAACTCAAACCTGAACTGATTGATGCCGCAGACAGTTTTTGTTTAGGAATTGTTGGATTGGGCAATGTCGGCACACGTCTGGCAGCCATGGCAAAATTGCTGGGCTGGAAAGTCTTGGGCTGCGATCCATTGGTACAGCGTGAGCAGATTGAACAGGCTGATTTAAGTACATTACTGCAACATGCCAATGCGGTTTCTTTGCATGTGCCGATGGTCAAAACAGGGCAACATGCAACTTATCACCTCATCAATGCAGAACGTTTGGCGCAATTGTCACCTGAGACGATTTTAATCAACAGTTCTCGCGGCGCAGTAATTGCCGAACGAGATCTCATGACTGACATTCGCCAAACACAGCGTAAAGTGGTGCTAGATGTGTTTGAGCATGAACCGATGATTTCGAAGGAATTGCTGGATTTAGTGACTTTGGTTACGCCGCATATCGCAGGGTATAGCCTTGAAGGTAAGGCACGTGGCACACAAATGATTTACGAGGCATTTTGTAAAAAATATCAACTTGTGATCAATAAAGATTTTCGTAGTCAGTTGCCTGCTTGCGAGCCATTTTTCCAAGGGCAAGATTTAAAACAGGCTTTAGTAAAGCACCTGTCAGAAATTTATGATATTCAACAGGATGATGCCAACTTGCGTGCCTGCGTGGTCGATGGCTGGGTACATCAACCTGCGTTTGATGCTTTACGTAAAAATTATCCATTGCGCCGTGAATGGGCTGCGCATGGAGGGCCACAGGCATGACTCAGACCTTCCAACCGACATGTGATGTTCAAGCCCTAAAAGCCCGCGCCAAAATGTATCAACGCATCCGTCAGTTTTTTGCTGAGCGGGATGTATTGGAAGTTGAAACGCCTATATTGTCGCAGGCAGGTGTGACCGATGTGCATTTGGCTTCAGTGCCTGCACTACGTCATGTCAACGGCCAGCAGCAAACCCACTATTTACAGACTTCACCTGAATTTGCTATGAAGCGGTTGCTAGCAAGCGGTAGCGGTGCGATTTTCCAGATCTGTAAGGTGTTTCGTGATGATGAACATGGGCGCAAGCACAACAGTGAATTTACCATGCTGGAATGGTATCGCCCTGCATTTAGCCTGACTGATTTAATGCATGAAACTTCTACATTGTTAAATGTGTGTCTGGCAGAGCGTTTTTCTGAATTACGTCCGATGGTGCTGAGCTACAAACATGCTTTTCAGGATCGTCTAGATATCAATCCGTTACAAGCTACATTACAGCAGCTTAAAGACACAGCACGTCGTGTCGGACTAAATCTGGATTTAGGCGATGATCGACTTGCCTATATGGACTTACTGTTTTCCCATATGGTCGAGCCAAGTTTAGGTTTCGATACACCTGTATTTTTAACCGATTTTCCACCTGAAATGGCATCACTGGCGAAAGTTAAAACCGATGACGATGGTGAACAGGTTGCAGCGCGTTTTGAGGTGTATATCGAAGGTTTGGAACTGGCAAATGCTTATGATGAACTGGTTGATGCCGAGGTGTTGCGTCAGCGTTTCGTGGCAGATAATGCCGAACGTGCAGCGCAGGGGTTAACGGTCATGCCAATAGATGAACATTTATTAGCTGCTTTACCGCACATGCCAGAATGTTCAGGCATTGCGTTGGGAATCGACCGTTTATTGATGATTGCTCAAAATAAATTGAAGCTTGAGCAGGTGATTACATTTCCTGCTGAGATTGCTTAAGTATCAGAACAACAGCCATCAAAAAGATGGCTGTTGTTGTTTCATATGTTCATGTTTTAACTGTGCCAATGCATCTATACGACGTTGAATCAGCATTTCACCAATATCAGCACCTGTAATGTGAGCAGGCAAGTCTTGTGCTTTAATATTTCGCACGCATTCAATTGCTGCATGTAAATAGTCTGCTTGCGGGTAAGGACGCAGTTCTAAGCCTAAACGTCCACGTGCATCACATTCACATGCTTGTATAAATGCCTCAACGCGCTCAGGGCGACGTAAAACATCAAGCCGTTGTAGTAAACGCCATAGTGTTCCTGGTTTTAAGGTAAAGGCCTGATGGCATTTTAAATGTTCTTTGCAAACTACAATTGCCAACTGCTTGGTACTGGCTGGAACTTTGAGTCGGTCACACAGTTCGGTGACAGGCTCAACTCCGCGCTGTTCATGCAAGATATGCCGCGGTAAAACATCTTCTGGTGTTAATGCTTTACCCAAATCATGTACCAGTACGGCAAAACGGACATCTAGGCTATAGTTGGCTTGGCAGGCTTGTTGCAAAGACATTAGTGTATGAATACCACAGTCAATTTCTGGATGGTATTCAGCACGTTGTGGAATGCCAAACAATGCATCAATTTCAGGGAACAGGATTTTTAATGCACCACAATCCCGCAATACCTGAAAATATACATCTGCATGTTTTTCCATTAAAGCACGCGATGTTTCTTTCCAGACTCGTTCTTCAGTCAAGCAGCTCAACTCGCCAGATTTGGCTAAATGCGTCATCAGTGCCAAAGTTTCATCGGCAATTTTAAAACCATATTCGGTATAGCGTGCAGCAAAACGTGCTACGCGAAGCACACGCAGCGGGTCTTCGCTAAAAGCATCAGAAACATGACGTAGTACTTTATTTTCAAGATCTTGCTGGCCACCATATGGGTCATAGATGTTGCCTTGAATATCTTGTGCAATGGCATTGATGGTCAAGTCACGTCGAATTAAATCATCTTCGAGGTTAATCTCTGGTGAAGTGAAAAATTCAAATCCATGATAACCATGTCCTTGCTTACGCTCAGTACGAGCCAGTGCATATTCATCTTTGGTGTCAGGATGCAAGAAAACAGGGAAGTCCTTCCCAACAGGTTGGAAGCCTTGTGCGATGAGTTGTTCGGGTGTCGCACCCACCACTACATAATCTTTCTCGTGATAGGGGTGCCCAAGTAACTGATCTCGGACAGCACCACCTACTAAATAAATTTGCATGAAAAAACCTCTATTCTTAAAGCAATCATGCAACAGAATAGAGGTTTGTACAAGTCTAAGCTTTGGGCTTAAAAATGTGTTTAAGCTTGTTGATCTTGCTGAATTTCAGCGACTGTTAACGCAGTCATGTTTACCAAACGACGAGTCGTTGTTGTTGGTGTTAAAATGTGAACTGGTTTTGCAGCGCCAAGCAAGATTGGACCAATCGTTACATTATTACCTGAAGTAGATTTCAACAGGTTAAATGAAATATTGGCTGCATCCAGGTTTGGCATAATTAACAAGTTTGCAGAACCCTTGAAGCGTGAGTTCGGGAATGCAAAATGACGAATGTTTTCATCAAGTGCCGCATCACCATGCATTTCACCTTCAACTGCAAGGTCTGGTGCTTGTTCAGCAAGTAGGCGATACACTTCACGCATTTTCTGCGCGCTTGGATCATCTTGGTTGCTACCAAAACTTGAGTGTGAAAGTAACGCAATACGTGGTTCAATACCGAAACGACGAACTTCAGCAGCAGCCAAAATTGTCATGTCAGCCAACTGTTCAGCTGTTGGATTGGTATTGACATAGGTATCAGCAATAAACAGGTTGCGATCTTCGAGCATTAGGGCATTTAGCGTAAAGAAGTTGTTCATACCTTCTTTTAAACCAATCACATTGCGCACGAAGTCCAAGTGAATGTCATAGCTACTATACGTACCACAAAGCATACCGTCTGCTTGACCAAATTTCACCAGCATTGCTGCGATCAGTGTTGAGCGACGACGTGCTTCACGTTGAGCATACTCAATCGTTACGCCTTTACGTTGCATGCTATTGTAATAGTCTTTCCAGAACTCTTCGTATAATGGGTTTTGCTCTTGATCAACGATTTCAATGTTTTCACCGTTTTCTAGACGCAAGCCCAACTGTTGAATGTTCGCTTCAATAACTTTGGTTCGACCAACCAAAATTGGGAATGCCAAACCTTCATCCACGACCACTTGTACTGCACGCAATACGCGAAGATCTTCACCTTCAGCATAAGCAATACGTTTTGGTGCGCTTTTCGCTTGTGCAAAAATTGGTTTCATCACAAATGCCGAGTTATAAACAAACTCAGACAACTGTTGACGGTAAGTTGCGAAGTTTTCGATTGGACGAGTGGCAACACCAGAGTCCATTGCTGCTTGCGCAACCGCAGGAGCAATTTCTAAAATCAGGCGTTGATCGAGTGGACGAGGAATTAGATAGTCACGACCAAAAGCTGCTGATTTTTCACCATAAGTTGAGGCATCGGCTTCAACGTGTGCCATACGGGCAATCGCATGTACACAGGCAATTTTCATTTCTTCATTAATAGTGGTTGCACCAACGTCAAGCGCACCACGGAAGATATATGGGAAACAAAGTGCATTATTGACTTGGTTTGGATAGTCAGAACGGCCTGTTGCCATAATGACATCTGAACGCACCTCATGAGCATGTTCAGGTAAGATTTCTGGATCTGGGTTTGCCAAAGCAAAAATAATCGGGTTTGGAGCCATCTTCTTCACCATATCTTTGGTGAGAATACCTGCTGCAGAAAGGCCAAGGAACATGTCTGCACCTTCCATGACTTCATGTAACTGAGTCTGTGGAATATCTTGTACATAATGTTTTTTAGAGTCGTCTAGACCTTCACGCGACGTAGTTAATAGACCACGAGAGTCGGCAACAGTAATGTTTTCTTTACGTGCGCCTAATGCACAAAGTAAATTTAAACAAGAAAGTGCGGCTGCACCTGCACCTGAAGCAATAATTTTGATGTCTTCAATTTTCTTGCCTGTTAATTTCAATGCATTGAGTAATGCTGAACCAACAATAATACTGGTACCGTGCTGATCGTCATGGAACACTGGAATGTTCATGCGTTCACGCAATTTTTTCTCAATGTAGAAACATTCTGGTGCCTTGATGTCTTCGAGGTTAATACCGCCGAATGTCGGTTCAAGTGCTGCTACGATATCGACAATTTTGTCTGGATCGTTTTCAGCAATTTCGATGTCAAAAACATCTACACCAGCAAATTTCTTAAACAGGACACCTTTACCTTCCATCACAGGTTTTGAAGCGAGTGGGCCAATATTACCTAGACCAAGAACGGCGGTACCGTTACTGACCACGGCAACGAGGTTACCACGTGCTGTATATTTAGCTGCTGTTGAAGGGTCACGCGCGATTTCTAAACATGGCGCCGCAACGCCAGGTGAGTAAGCAAGGGCTAAGTCGCGTTGGTTAACCAGTTGTTTGCTTGGCGTAACACTGATTTTACCTGGGCGTGGAAATTCATGATAATTTAAAGCTTGCTGTTTTAGTGTTTGGTCGTCCATTTGCATCTCATTTACAACAGTTAATCCAGTAACTTAACGGTCCTGGCACAAAAAAAAATCTAATTGACTATATCATTTGTTTTTGTTTTCGCACAGTTACAACCAGCGAAAAATTCCTATGTTAATGATGTTCGCTATAAATTTTAGTTATGATGGTGTGAATTTGCTGTGAAAAGTCTGTAAATACTGGCTGGCATCAGCTTTATTGAGCGGTTTGGCATAATAAAAGCCTTGCGCAATGTCACATTGTTTTTCACGTAAGAAATCAAGTTGTTCTTGAGTTTCAATTCCCTCAGCCACAATTTTTAGATCCATGGCTTTACCCATTGCAATAATCGCATTGATAATCGCATTGTGACGTTTCATATGCATATTTTGCACAAAGCTTTTATCAATCTTTAGAACATCAAATGGAAACTCGGTTAAGTAAGCCATTGATGAATAGCCAGTCCCAAAATCGTCTAAAGACAGTTGAATATGACGCTGCTTAAGTTGATGTAAAAGGTTGTGAATATATTCACTATTTTCAATCAATGAAGCTTCAGTAATTTCAAACTCAACATATTTACCTGCTACCTGATAACGGTTCAGTGCCGTATCAAGATGTTCTACGAGCTGTCCGCGATACAACTGTTGAGCATCAATATTGATCGAGAGAAAAACCTCAGGTAATCCTTGATCTTGCCATTCACGCAGTTGAGCAACCGCAGTAAATAAAACATATTCGCCAATATCAGAAATCAGACTGGTTTGCTGTGCTGCAGGTAAAAATTGGGTTGGATGCAGTAAGCCTTTTTCTGGGTGATTCCAACGAATCAATGTTTCAAAGCCTACGATTTGATCGTTGTGAATATAGATCTTAGGTTGAAAATAAACTTCGAGTTCTTGATTTCGTAGTGCTTGGCGTAATTCATTTTCCAGATTCACATCTTTTTCATATAGGCTGTCATGTGACTTGGTGTAATACTGAATTGTATTGCCACCTAAGCGGCGCGCATGATTCAGTGCTTGTTGTGCACAGTTATTCAGCTGCTCAAACTGACTGGCATGTTCGGGATAAATCGCCACGCCAATCGATAACGTAATAATCAGTTCTTGTTCTGCAATTTTAACTGCCTGATTAAAATACTGACGAATCTGCTCACAGATGGTTTGGATACTTGGTTGAACATGATTGAGCTCATATACGATGACAAAATCATCACGGTTCAAATAGGCAACCATTAACGCATTTGGATTAGATAGGCGTAGGCGCTGGGCCACGAGTTTGAGCAATTCAGATGTATTTTGGTTGCCTAGAAATTCATAAAGTGCGGTAAAACGATCAATAGACAGACGAATAATGGCAAGCTGATGAATGCTGTCGCTATTGGTAATTAAAAATTGATAGATCTTATAGTTGTAATAAAAGCGGTTAGGTAGATTGGTGACAATGTCGTAATTTTCCAGATAGGAAACGCGTCGCTCTTGTTGTTTGATCTTGGTCAGATCTGAAAAAATACCGACATAGTTGACAATTCGCTGTTTATTATCTCGAATCGCATTTAGGCGTAAACGTAGACTTAACTCTTTTCCTGAAATAAATTTTTCTTCAAATTCGCCATCAAATTCAGCATTTTTAAGCAGTTGCTCCGTAATTGAATAATGAAAACTACGTTGTCGTGGGCGATAGTTATCAGTAATTTCAAACAGTTGCTTACCAAGGACTTGTTCTATCGTTAAATTGGACAGGGTAAAGAAATAAGGATTGGCTTCTACATAGCGTAATTGTTCATCCAGCATCACAATTCCTGTTTCCACATGCGTCATAATATTAGCCGCTTGCTGAATTCGATCATGGTCTTGTTTTTGGCGATCAATATTTTGGAAAATCCCGATCATGACCATAGGTTTTGAGGTTGCTGGGTTGTATTGAATGATTTTACCTCGGTTGATCACCCACACCCATTTATCATTTTCATCTTTAACACGATATTCACACTCAAAAATTTCAGTTTCATGATTAAAGTGCTGATGTAGTTTCTCGATGCATAAGGGAATATCTTCAGGGTGTAAGGCTTGGGTGAGGTCTTTTTCGAGTGAACGGAATTCTAGTTTTTTAACATGGGTATTATTGATTTCAAATGTACCCTTAATCAGGTTCCATTCCCATGTATGCACTGAAGCAATCGAATTGGCCATTTCAATCGTTTGTTTTTGTTTTTCTAAAGTGTGTGTACGCTCATGAATGGTTTGCTCAAGGCTTTGGGAATATTCTTGGAGTTGGTTTTCAATATTTTTTGAGTGTTGCATTTCCTGTTGTAATTCATTGCAAACGCGTTGTGAATATTGCACTTGCTGCTCGGCATTGCGAATCAATTGCTCATTACGTATAAATAGTTTTGCCAGTTTCCGATGCATGCGATTGAGAGCGAAAGCACTAATACAAATGACCACTAAAATAAAATCAAAAGCAAAATAAAATAACTGGTTAAAAATGTGCTGGTTGATCGGTTGCAGGAGCAAAATTGGCGCAATTGCAGGGATGGACACCAAGAAAAAATAAGATAAACGTTGTGTTAGATAGATCAGGCTGAAAATTAAGCAATTCAGGATCAAGCTTAAAGATAAATATAATGTGTCATAAAATAGAATTGAGTCATAGTTACTGGGTAAGTAAATGTGCAGTAAATAGACCCCGACTCCAATGGAACAACCTATCCCTATACTAATGAATTTATTGCTTAAATCTATGGTGCTGATGCGAAGATTTTTTTTTCTCACAAACTTGTGTAAGAACACAAAGCAAGGAATAAAAAATAGACTACTACACAGCGCCCAGATGCTGATGTAAAAAGCTTCATCTGGGTATCTCAAATAAAAATTTAAAAAAATAAAATTACAGACAATAAAAGTACTTACCAGCAAATAACGTAGATAGTGTGCTGATTTTTTAATCTGACTCGATACGATTTCTTTAGAAAAATCATCGTTTTGCATAAATGGCATTCGAAGTCCGTTTTCATCAACGAAATAGCAAGTAATCGTATTAACATAGTATTGTTTAAGACAAATGTATATGACTGAATACGATAGAAATGTGATTTTTTTATGTGCTATAAAATATAATTCAATATGGCTAAAGCAACAACAGGTGCGGTTTCGGTGCGCAATACACGCTCGCCAATACACCAGTTTTTAAAACCTGCAACATTGGCTTGGGCAATTTCATCCTGACTGAGACCACCTTCAGGGCCAATCAATAGCGCAAGGTCAGGTG
This sequence comes from Acinetobacter sp. ANC 4636, assembly GCF_054454555.1. Classification (NCBI taxonomy): domain Bacteria; kingdom Pseudomonadati; phylum Pseudomonadota; class Gammaproteobacteria; order Moraxellales; family Moraxellaceae; genus Acinetobacter; species Acinetobacter sp. ANC 4636. The sequence goes on from NZ_JBTKVD010000001.1 coordinate 48,524, forward strand.
TAGCCTCTTTAGCGATATCAAAAGCATCGGTATCGGGTGCAAGTACCAGCTTGGTGGCAGGCAGGGAATGACTAAACCATTCTTGTAATGAAATGGGTGCAAGCACTTCAGGTACAATATTTAAACCACACTGTTCGCATGCTGCAATTGCAATGGCTTGCCAGTGATCAATTTTTTTCTGATCACGGTCATATTTCAGGCGCATTTCACAGCGTTCACTGGTCAAAAGTTGAATTTTGTGTACGCCGAGCTCAGTGGCTTTTTGAATCGCATAATCCATGCGATCACCTTTGCTCATCACTTGTCCGAGAACCACCTGAAAGTTAGGTGTGCGGTTGGCTGGTTCAAAAGAAACAACCTGAATAAGGGCATTCTTTTTATTAATTTCAGTGAGTTCAACCAAATACTCGCCACCTTGCCCGTTAAACAAGATGGCTTGATCGTTTAATTTTGCACGCAGAACGCGAACCCAATGATGAAACACCACTTCAGTCAATTCAATAGACTGACCCACTGTTAATGATGCTTCAATAAAAAAACGATTACTCATAGGGCTCGTGACCTGTTACAAATTAAGCGAGTCCAAGATCCGTCACAAGCTGACGATTTGGCTGGATATGGTTCATGGTATAAAAATGCAGACTTGGTGCACCACCAGCAATCAGACGTTCACAAAGCTTGACGACAACCTCGTGACCAAATGCCTGAATACTCTTGCTGTCATCACCATAAGCTTGAAGCTGCTTGCGAATCCAGCGTGGAATTTCTGCGCCTGTTCCATCAGCAAAGCGAATCAGGTTGCTGGCATTGGTAATTGGCATGATGCCTGGTGCAACTGGAATATGCACACCCAGTTTGGCAATACGTTCGATAAAATAGAAGTACGCATCTGGATTAAAGAAAAACTGGGTAATCGCTGCATTGGCACCCGCATGCACTTTTTCTGCAAAGCGTTGAATGTCTTGGTCAAAACTTTCAGCTTGCGGATGCATTTCAGGATATGCTGCCACTTCAATTTTAAAGTGATCGCCAGAATGTTCACGAATAAAGCGAACCAAGTCTTGTGCATAAGGCAGTTCGCCTAAACCCACCTGACCTGATGGTAAGTCACCACGCAATGCCACAATACGGTCAATACCTTGAGATTTATATAAATCTAAAAGTTCAGCAATACGGGCTTTGTCATCACCAATACATGACAAGTGCGGTGCAACAGGTGTGCCTTTACCGTTAAAGTCACTGATGGCAGCAAGAGTGCGTTCGCGAGTCGAACCACCTGCACCATAAGTGATAGAGAAAAATTCTGGATTCAGTTGCTGTAAGTCTTGATGTACAGCACGAAGTTTTTCGGCACCAGCATCAGTTTTTGGTGGGAAAAATTCAAAGGAGATCGGTACGCGTTTAGTCATTTCAAATCCTTTTTATCAATACTGTTCTTGAATATTGATCCTCATCCTAACCATCTCCCTGTACAAACAATGAAGCGTGGCTTTTATTGTTTGTGCAGGAGAAGACCTACCTCAATCAAGGAAGTGTCTCTCCTAAACGGAGAGGTTAGGAGAGGCCTAAAACTTAGTATTTGTAAGTGTCAGATTTGAATGGACCTTCAACAGGTACACCGAGGTAATCTGCCTGTACTTGAGTCAATTGAGTCAATACGCCACCAAAACCTGCAACCATCGCTGCGGCAACTTCTTCATCCAGTTTTTTCGGAAGAAGTTCAACACGGATGTGCGCTTGTTTTTCTGCTGCAGGAAGATCAGCAAATTTTTCAGCAAATAAATGCATTTGAGCCAAAACCTGATTGGCAAAAGAACCATCCATTACACGTGATGGGTGACCTGTTGCATTACCAAGGTTGACTAGACGACCTTCAGATAACAAGATGAGGTAATCATTTTCATTTTCTGAACGATATACTTGGTGCACTTGAGGTTTTACTTCAACCCACTTGTAACCGCGTAAGTAGTTGGTGTCGATTTCAGTATCAAAGTGACCGATGTTACAGACTACAGCACCCGCTTTTAAGGTATCCAACATTGCTGAATCACAAACGTGGTAGTTACCAGTCGTTGTTACGATCAAGTCAGTGTTTTCAAGCAAATCAAGGTTGATGTCTTCTTTTTTACCTGTTTGTACGCCATTTTTGTATGGAGAAACGACTTCGTAGCCGTCCATGCAGGCTTGCATTGCACAAATTGGGTCAACTTCAGTCACGCGAACGATCATGCCTTCTTGACGTAAAGATTGAGCTGAACCTTTACCCACGTCACCATAACCAATCACCAATGCACGGCGACCAGAAAGTAACATGTCTGTACCACGTTTGATCGCGTCATTTAACGAGTGGCGGCAACCGTATTTGTTGTCGTTTTTAGACTTGGTAACAGAGTCATTGACGTTGATTGCAGGAACTTTCAAAGTACCGTCACGGAACATTTCGTGAAGACGTTGTACACCTGTTGTAGTTTCTTCAGTGATCCCGTGGATACGTTCAAGAAGCTCTGGGTATTTGTCATGAACAAGTGAAGTCAAGTCACCGCCATCGTCCAAGATCATGTTGGCATCCCAAGGTGTGCCATTGACATTGATTTGTTGCTCTAAGCACCAGTTGTATTCTTCTTCAGTTTCGCCTTTCCAAGCAAAAACAGGAATACCGCGGGCAGCGATTGCAGCAGCAGCATGGTCTTGAGTTGAGAAAATGTTACATGAAGTCCAACGAACTTCTGCACCCAATTCAACCAGAGTTTCAATCAAAACTGCAGTTTGAATAGTCATGTGGATACAGCCAAGAATTTTGGCACCTGCAAGTGGTTTTGCAGCAGCATAGCGTTTACGCAAGCCGATCAAGGCTGGCATTTCAGCTTCAGCAAGTTTGATTTCTTTACGACCGTAGTCAGCAAGATTGATATCGGCAACTTTATAATCAGTAAATGAAGCATTAACCGCGTTCATCACGATCTCCTTTTTAATAAAACAATTGTTGATCATTCAGTTCGCGGATGCCGTTGTTGGCTAAATTGAATATTTAACCGATCGTCGAGCCTGGCGATTTTACATTTTGTGCCTGTAAAACGTCGCAGCATCCCTCGACTAGCGAAGTATTGTACTTGGATTCTAAAAGTGTTCCAAGTTGAAAGATGCAATATTATTTGTTTTCCTTGGGTTGGACTTTTAATTGATCAAAAGCTTTCCATCCCTCATTGGTGAGATGAAAGAGTTCCCCTTTATAGCCTCTGTCTTTTAAGAGTCCATATTGAGTTAAACTTTCAATAGCATCTTGCCATTTAGTTAATTCACGTCCATCTCTTAAGTTCATACCTAACTCACCAACATGAAAGGATACACCACTCAGGTGTCTAAGAAATTGCACATCAGAATTGCTCTTCCCTGCATTTAGAAGAATCTGAATCATTTCTTCACTGGGTTGTATGGTTTGGCTAGATGGTATTGAATTAGAGGATTTAAAGCCTTTGATAATTTCTTGGATATATTCATTATTTTGTAGGTGAAGGGTGAGATGGTTTTTAATATTTTCTTTAAAACCTGTCAATTCTCTATAGAAGTTCAAAACTCCGCTGGGTTTCCATTCATTAATTTGAGTTTGTAATTTAGAGTATTGATCCGTAATTTGGCTTGGTGAAATTGGTCGATCACAGATATAAAGACACGTTAGTTTTTCAGAGCCGATATGTTTTGAAATTTCTTCAACAGTGCCGCTAACATATTCACCTGTAGGTGTTCCTAAACGTGTCCCAAATATTCCAATTAAAATATCCGAATTTTCTAAAATTCTTTTATTAATAATTTCTTGTGGTCTATCTCCCATTTCAGGGGCAACATGTGTTTCCCAACCTACAGGGTTAAGCATAATGCCAAATTGCTTTGAATGAATGGCATTCCATTCATAGATTGCATCACGAACCAGTTGTCTTTCTTCTGCTACATCACTTGGTGAAGCAATCATGATGTTTAAAATTGTTGCTTGATATGCCATTTTTATAATGTTCTAAGATAAGAGGCTTTAAATATATCAAGATTCTATATGCAATAAGAAGCTTAAGCATAAGACGATGTTTTTATAAAAACTTTATAAAAAGCAGACCTTTTAAATATCTACTTTTCTCTTGGCTTTAAAAACACTTCAAAATCGTAATTCGTTTATTAGGATGTTTAAATTTTGAAAATACACGTATCGCAGGATATAACACAGCAAGCAAAACTTGCTCAGAACCCATAAAATCAAGTTTCTGAAACCTGTACTGCAAAATATACGATGAAATGCAATTGAAAAAGATCAACCCAACGCCGTTAAAAGCTACTGAACAACACTTTGTTCTTCAGTAGCATAGTGACCTGTTATTTATGTGCAAGTGAAGAGATTCGATTTTGTTCATCAATCAATTTTGCCTTTCCTTATAAGGTAGGAGACATCAAACAAGATGATCAATCATCAAGAAATTTATGGTTGAGTTGCCTGATATTCTTGAATAACTTCTAGCGCAGCACGAAAAGCTTCTTGAGCAGCGGGTGCACCGCAGTATGGCAAGCTGTGTAATAAGGTTTCCTGAATTTCTTCAACACTACAGCCATTATTCAACGCGCCACGCACATGACCTTTCAGTTCGGTTGGAGATTTTTGTGCAACCAACATGGCGATGGTAATCAAAGAGCGGTATTTGCGCGGCAAAACTCCTTCACGTTGCCATGTTGAACCCCAAGCGTGTTCATTAATCCAGTCCTGTAAAGGTTGGGTAAATGCAACAGTATTGTCTTGAGCGCGTTTGACAAATGCTTCGCCCATCACTTCAGTACGAACTTTTAAGCCATTTTCATAATCTTGCTGTGCCATGTTATTTGACCTGTAAGGTGAGTAAAATCTCACCTTACACCGAAAATTAACATCAATATATTAGGCTTGAGTCCATTAAGAAGCGGGCTTGATATGTGACTGGCTGCCCAACTTTTTAAGGGCAGTTCATCAGGAGTTTTTATTGTGATGTGATTAGATTAATTTGGCATCGTTCATTTCAAGCTTGATATAGGCATAGAAAATTGGCGCTGCAATCAGTCCACCAAAACCAAAAATAGCTTCAAAAATCAGCATGGCAAGCAGTACTTCCCAAGCATGCGCATTAATTTTGCTTCCTACAATTTTGGCATTAATAAAATATTCAAGCTTATGAATCAGGATTAAATACATTAAAGCCGCAGCAGCAACCGGTAATGAAATGGTTAAACCTGAAATAATAATAAGACTATTTGAAATTAAGTTGCCTGCAATCGGAATCAACCCAAAAATAAAGGTCAAAATAGTTAAGGTCTTAGCAAAAGGAAGATGCACACCACATAATGGCAATGCAATAAATACAAAAACAATAAACAGGGCAGTGTTAATTAGAGAGATCTGAATTTGGGCAAAAACGACATTTCTAAATGACAATCCTAGTTTTTCAATACGTAGCATCAGCGCTGTTTTAAATATAGGCTGGGCTTCTTTATAGCTAAAAGAATGAATAGAAACTAAGATCCCAATAATTAAGCCAATCACCATAGTGGCAAAATTATGCAAAATATCCGAACCTGTATGCCTTAAAACAGAAACATTATCTTTAAGCAAAATAAAAATATGATTTTTTAAATCGGTTACGCTGTTTGGAATATAAATGGAGATATATTTTGAGACTTCCTGTTGTAATAAAATCAAGGTTTGGTCAATTTTTTCACTAAACGCAGTCAGTCCAGGTCCTTGTAAATCATAAATCACGAAACTGACCAGACTGGTAATGAGGAAGCTAATTAAGGAAACAATTACAATACTCAGTACAATGCTGATAATTAATTTTGCGCGATGACTATCAATATAACGATCAATCACCTTGCTTAAACTATGAATAATTTCATAGATCAGGAAGCCGGCAAAAAAACTTGGCAGGAGATGTAAAGGAATAATCGCCACAAGAGATAATATAATAAGAATATAGCTTGCCAGAATGCTTTGTCTGTCGCTCAAGATATTCATGCTGGTTTGACCCGATATTTAGCAAAAGAAGTGCCATAGGAAATGCAATGAAGCTGCACAGAATTGTATTAATCCTAGACAAAGGTCATTCTAACTGCTTCGGAAATACTTAGAAATAAAAAAATACGCTTTATCTGAATCAAAAATGTTTAGCCAATTTTCGATTCATTTAAGCGACGTGCACCTTCAAGAATCATCCGAATCATGATCATGGTCTGCTGTGCTACGACATTACGTTCATTGACTGGTAAATCGATGACTTTTGCACCCATATTAAATACTAACTGGGTAATAGCTTTTGCTGCCAAATCTGGGTGAAACAGTCGGTTCTGGTTCAAACGCTCTAAACGGATGAGGTCTTCTTGTAATTCTTGCTGGAAAAAGCTGAGTTGTTGCTCCACCGCACGCTTATAGGAAATTGAACCTGTATAGCCCTCGCGTAACAGTAAACTCAGGTTCCCGTCATCGGTGTCGAGTTGCTGTAAAAAGACTTCAACTGAAGTGCGAATAATGCTTTCTTGCTTAGAGGCTTTAAGGCGTGCTTCACGAATAATCTTACGTAGCACCACCCCAGCACGATTAATCAGTTCAATCGCAAGCTCATCTATGTCTTTAAAATGCCGATAAAAACTGTTGGGTGCAATGCCTGCTTCACGGGCGACTTCGCGTAAACTCAAAGATGAAATACTTTTTTCTGGGCCGATTAAATTTAAGGTCGCCTGAAATAATTCTTCTTTGGTAATCGTGGCTTTACGACCAGCACTACGCGCAGGTGTTTTGACTTGAACAGGTGAAGTGTCAAGCAATGAGTGATCAGTTGGCATAGCAGTTATCGATAAAGGGGGCATGTAAACTCATGTGGCAAGCTCGGATTTATTTGAAGATTATAGCCTTAGAACTGAACGATAAGAAATAGTGCAAAGAATTGTTTCTTGATTGCATAAATACTATACATATATATATACATGTGTATAATAATTAGAAAGTGATAATAGAGATGACCACAATGCATGTCATTCAACGTAAAAAACAGCTTTTAGATTTTCTGTCTGGTAGTGTCTATGACAGTAACGCAGTGAATTTTTGGCTTCAAAAAGTCAATCCATTGTGGTCAACTCATGAAACACTTGGGCGAATTGTCAAAAAACAAATCATTGCCAATGATGTCGTGAGTTTAACCATTCAGTGTAACCAACGCATGCAATATGGCGTTGCAGGGCAACATCATCCCGTACATGTCGAAATTCATGGTTGTCGCTATGAACGTACCTATAGTTTGACTCAGCTGGATGCCCATCATGTCAAACTGACCTTGAAGAAAATTGAAGGCGGTGTGGTGAGTACTTGGCTTTGTGAACAAGCTCAAGTGGGCGACATCCTTGAATTTGGTCAGCCTTATGGCGATATGCTCATTGGTACACAGCCACAAAAACAAATACTGTTGCTGGCTGCGGGCAGTGGCATTACCCCAATGTATAGTATGTTGGCAGGACTGCATCAGTCTGGTCAGCTGAAAGACTATGACATTCATTTGATGTACTGGGCACAACATGCCACAGGTCTGGCTTTCAAATCAGAATTTGAAACATGGCAACAAATCTATCCAAACTTTAAGTTTACCGCGCTATGTACGCGTGATGAACCTGCTGCTGAACGTATTAACCAGAAACATGCTGAATTGGTTGCAGATTTTGCTGAACGTACGGTCTTTGCTTGCGGTCCATCAGGATTTGTCAATGCCGCAGAAAGTGTGTTTGCTGGCGCAAAACTTTTCAAAGGTGAAGCGTTTAGCCTGACACATATAGAAACCAATGATATTGGCTTTGTAAATATTACTTTAAGCAAATCCAATAAAACCATTGCTGTTGCCAAAGGTCAGCCAATTCTGATTGGTCTGGAACAGGCTCAGCTCAAACCAACCCACGGTTGCCGTATGGGTATTTGCAATAAATGTGCATGTAATAAAGTATCGGGTGCAACCAAAAACTTAAATAATCAGTCGGAAAATACTGAACCAAATAGCTTACTACGCTTATGTGTCAACTCCGCTCAAACTGACCTTGTGTTAGATCTTTAAGAGAGGCATCTGCTATGAATATGCAAGTAAAAACACAATATTTTAAAAATCCAAAAAACCGCGAACTCACTGAAGCCGATTTAGAGGCACTTGCTCAAGAGCTAGATGCCATCAAACAAGAAGTTGTGGATGACTTGGGCGAGAAAGATGCCCAGTACATTCGCCGTGTTTACTCCGTTGTACGTTATAGTAGCCTAGCAGGTCGTACTTTATTGTTCGCAGGTTGGTTTCCGCCAGCGTGGGTATTCGGTACAGGCTTGTTAGGCTTGTCTAAAATTCTGGAAAACATGGAAGTCGGACACAATGTCATGCACGGTCAATATGACTGGATGAATGACCCGAAATTTATGGGGCAAACCTATGAATGGGACAATGTCGGTACAAGTGACAATTGGCGTCAAACCCATAACTATAAACATCATACCTATACCAATATCAAAGGTATGGATGATGACATTGGTTATGGTCTAGTTCGTTTATTTCCAGAACAACGCTGGAAAAAAAGCTATTTATTGCAACCTTTGTATAGTATTCCATTTTGTTTGCTGTTCCAGTGGGGGGTCGCGATCCAAAACTTGGAAGTCGGCAAACTGATGATGGGGCGTAAGACCAAAGCCAAATTTATACAAGAAATGCGTCCAGTACAACGTAAAGTCGCGAAACAATTGTTCAAAGATTATGTCTTTTTCCCACTTGTGGCGGGACCAAGTGCAGTACCTGTATTACTTGGAAACATGGCAGCAAATGGTATCCGTAATGTTTGGACATTCAGTATCATTTTCTGTGGTCACTTCACCAAAGATGTTGAAGTTTTTCCAAAAAGTGTTTTAGAAAATGAAAGTCGCGGACACTGGTATATGCGCCAAATTCGTGGTTCATCTAACTTAACAGGTTCTGAAGCCTTTCATATTTTGACTGGGCACTTGAGTCATCAAATTGAGCATCATCTGTACCCAGAAATCCCTGCACGCCGTTACCGTAAGATGGGACCAAAAGTAGAAGCTGTATGTAAAAAATACGGTTTAAACTACAACAATGCCAGCCTGTTTAAACAATATGGTCAGGTTTTGGGACGTATTTTGAAATACTCGCTACCATTTAAAAAGTAAGAATCAAGTCATAAAAAAGCGCAGTCTAAACTGCGCTTTTTTATTAGTTAAATTTTAGTTGTACGCTTGAACCTGTAAACATGTGCTTGATGGCACGCGGTAAATCATCGCCTTGATCTGCCAGTTCAATATGAATCGAAGTGTATTCTAATTCGTCTGCAACAATGCTTGCTCTGAGCTGGATCACCATTTGCGTATCAAAAAAACGGATAGATTCAATCGCATTGTGAAATTCAAATTCAGTTTCATTCACCAGAAGACCAATGTGTTGATTTACTGCCATATCAGGCTCATCAAAACGGCTTAAAATGACGAAATCAATCGGGTCAAGTTCATCATCTGCCAAACCAATCGTGAAAACATCATCATCTTGGCTACAGGAAATGTGGTTGGCATAGAAAGATTTCATCGGGTTGTTTCACTCAGACTAATTCAAAATCTTATTTTAGTTGAATTGTTCCATTTGCGCTGACACTAATTTTAGATTCTCCTGCATTCATGTCCTGTGCCATAGGTGCAGCCGCAACTTCAGCAAACTTGGCAGTTCTTGCACTCATCATAATCGGGCGATAGCTACTGTTGGTATTGACATTGAGGTTGACCAGATTGTAGCTGGTTTTGTGCCAAGACTGAGTGAGTAACTGGGCGCGTTGCTGGAAGTTTTTGGAAGCTTCAAGCATTAGCTCGTTTTCAACTTTGCTACGCTGTTCATCAGAAATACTAAAACCAATCGAGTCGGTCTGGAAGTTTTGCTGTAATTCACTAATCAGTTGGCTTGCTGCTTTGAAATCACGGCTTTCGATTTGTAGTTCAGCACGCCCGCGCCATTCTTTGAGTTTTTTGTTGTCAGTGTCGTAAACAGGGTAGGTACTTTGAGCCCCAGTTTTGACTTTTACCTGCTGATATTTTTTGGCAGTTGCCAAAGCCTGATTCATCAGTGTATTGATTTGATTTGCCAGTTCAGCAGGTTGTTTATTGTTCTTTTCAATATAAAGAACAGCTTGAATCTGGTCATTTGAAACTTCGCGCGAAGCATCTGCCTGAATGTTGATGACATTGTAGTTTAATGCTTCGGTAGTGGCTGCAAAAACTGGGTGACTGATGCTAGCAATAAGTAGGCTAGATACGAGCAAATTTCTCATAAATTTTCCTTGAATTTGGAGTGTTTGTTATCAGGCTCATGTTAATTGGAGAAAACGGATTATATAAAGTTAAATTGTCGCTTCTTTGTAATACTTTTTAAGTTTTTGTATCTTGGTTTAAGAGATAAAATCTTTTAAATTCAGTAGATTAATTATTGAATATTGAATGGTTTTTTTTGTTGATCTAAAGATAAAAAAATATTTCTGATGAGATGGATTTTCTTATTTTTGTCATGGAGTATCATAATAATGAAGCTAATTCATTAGATAAATGTTTTTTTCAATGAATTAGGTCAAATAAAGAGCTAAAAGGTCTTTATTTTTATAGAAAAAAGGGTATTATCGCCCTCCTAGTTATAAGTTATAAATTTTGTCTAACTAGAATTCTACAAGCACCGAGTCAAAGGACCACAAGTCACCAGACTTATTTCTTTCAACCCATATCAGAGATGGTAATTCGATATGAGCGTTACTTCTGTAAATCCTGCCACCAATTCCACCAACGAATATTACTTGACTCGCCAAAGTCAGATGGAATCGAATGTTCGTAGTTATCCACGTAAATTACCGTTAGCGATAGCGAAAGCACAAGGTTGTTGGGTTACTGATGTTGAAGGTACTGAGTACCTTGATTGTTTAGCTGGTGCAGGGACATTGGCATTAGGTCATAACCACCCTGCGGTTATTCAAAGTATCCAAGACACACTTGCAAGTGGTCTGCCTTTACATACTTTAGATTTAACGACACCTTTAAAAGATGCTTTTACTGAAGCTTTATTGGCTTATTTGCCTGGTGGTAAAGAAGAATATTGCTTACAGTTCTGTGGTCCATCTGGTGCAGATGCAACAGAAGCAGCGATTAAACTTGCAAAAACTTATACTGGTCGTAGTTCAGTGATTAGCTTCTCTGGTGGCTATCATGGTATGACTCATGGTTCATTGGCAATGACAGGTAACTTGAGTGCAAAAAATGCAGTCAATAACCTTATGCCTGGTGTTCAGTTTATGCCATATCCACACGAATACCGTTGCCCATTGGGTCTTGGCGGTGAAGCGGGTGTTGATGCATTAACTTACTATTTTGAACAGTTCATTGAAGATGTTGAAAGTGGTGTGACTAAACCTGCTGCTGTCATTCTTGAAGCGATTCAAGGTGAAGGCGGTGTCGTAATTGCACCTACAAAATGGCTTCGTAAAATCCGTGAAGTAACTGAAAAACACAACATTGTGTTGATTCTTGATGAAGTACAAGCGGGCTTTGCACGTTCAGGCAAAATGTTTGCATTTGAACATGCGGGTATTGAGCCAGATGTTGTTGTTATGTCAAAAGCAGTCGGTGGCAGCTTGCCACTTGCAGTATTGGGCATTAAACGTAAATTTGATGCTTGGCAACCAGCAGGTCACACGGGTACTTTCCGTGGTAACCAATTGGCAATGGGTACAGGTTTAGCTTCTTTACAAGTTATTAAAGCACAGAACTTGGCTCAAAATGCGCAAGAACGTGGCGATTTCTTACAAGCTGAAATGAAAAAATTGGCACAAGAATTCCCATGTATCGGGAACGTACGTGGTCGTGGCTTAATGTTAGGTATTGAAATTGTTGATGAGCGTAAAGCTGCTGATCACATGGGTTCATTACCTGCAGATGCTCAATTGGCTGCTGCGATTCAAACAGCATGCTTTAACAACAAATTGTTGTTAGAAAAAGGTGGTCGTAACGGTACAGTGATTCGTTTACTTTGCCCGTTGATCATTACTCAAGATGAGTGTGTAGAAGTTATTGCACGCTTCAAGAAAGCAATTGCTGAGGCGCTTGTTGCCGTTCGAGGTGCTTAATGGTTGATTTTGCACAACATCGCAAAGCTTTACTTTGTAATGATGCACAATCCATTGCTGACTATCAGTCAGCAATGGGTGAAGCGGTGAAAGCCGTTTCTGCATGGTTACAAAATGATAAAATGTACACAGGCGGTAGCATCAAAGATTTGCGTGCTGCGATTTCTTTTAAACCATCTAAAGATGGTTTAGGTGTACAGCAGTCTTTACAACGTATGGTTGAGCTTTTTCTCAATAAAAGCTTAAAAGTACATCATCCTCATTCATTGGCACATTTACACTGCCCGACGATGGTGATGAGCCAGATTGCGGAAGTGTTAATCAATGCGACCAACCAATCAATGGATTCATGGGATCAAAGCCCTGCAGGTTCGTTGATGGAAGTTCAATTGATTGACTGGTTACGTCAAAAAGTGGGCTATGGCACAGGTCAGGCAGGGGTATTTACCTCTGGTGGTACGCAATCTAACCTTATGGGTGTATTGCTTGCGCGTGACTGGTGTATTGCGAAAAACTGGAAAGGCGAAAACGGTCAGGAATGGTCAGTACAGCGTGATGGCTTACCTGCTGATGCATTGAAAAATGTCAAAGTCATTTGTTCTGAAAATGCACACTTCTCTGTGCAAAAGAACATGGCAATGATGGGCATGGGCTTTCAGTCAGTTGTGACTGTTCCTGTGAATGAAAATGCTCAGATGGATGTCGATGCGCTCGAAAAAACCATGGCGCATTTGAAAGCTGAAGGTAAAATCGTAGCCTGTGTTGTTGCAACAGCAGGTACAACCGATGCTGGTGCAATTGATCCACTCAAGAAAATTCGTGACATCACCAACCAGTATGGTGCGTGGATGCATGTCGATGCAGCTTGGGGTGGCGCGCTGATTTTATCGAATGAATTCCGTTCAATGCTTGATGGTATTGAATTGTCTGATTCAGTGACGCTAGACTTCCATAAACACTATTTCCAAACCATTAGCTGTGGTGCTTTCTTGTTGAAAGACGAAGCCAACTATCGCTTTATGCATTATGAAGCAGAATATCTAAACTCTGCTTATGATGAAGAACATGGTGTACCAAACCTTGTATCTAAATCATTACAAACGACTCGTCGTTTTGATGCATTGAAATTGTGGATGACTGTTGAAGCATTGGGTGAAGAACTTTATGGTTCAATGATTGATCACGGTGTGAAGTTGACTCGCGAAGTTGCTGATTATATTAAAGCGACTGCTGGTCTCGAATTGTTGGTTGAACCACAATTTGCGTCAGTTTTGTTCCGAGTTGTGCCTGAAGGCTATCCTGCTGAATTTTTGGATAGTCTAAACCAAAACGTTGCAGATGAACTGTTTGCACGTGGCGAGGCGAATATTGGCGTAACAAAAGTAGGTCATGTTCAATCATTGAAAATGACTACTTTAAGCCCAGTAGTAACGCTTGAGAATGTACAAAACTTACTTGGATTGGTTCTAGCTGAAGCTGATCGTATTAAAGATGCAATTGCAGCAGGAACTTATGTTCCAGCGATTGACTAAATAATATAGATTGCTATCAAGCTGTAGAAAAAGGTCACTGAGGTGACCTTTTTCTATGGAATTAATCCTATTTAAACTAGCTGGATGTGGCTGAACCAAATCTTTAGATGATCGCAAGTAGGATGGCCACGTTAATCTAAGTTGTATTTATTATTGATTTTTAATGAAAATTATAAAAATTGCCCTAATCTGGATTATTACAAAATAGTCTTTAATTTGTAACATAAATGTCATATAAAAAACTCAAAATGCAAGCGATTCAGCATAAATTTACCAATAAAGGCAGCAGTTTTATTGGTATAAATTAAATTGAGAGATGGGAATGAATTTTAGCAAAAAATATTTTGCCTTAGCATTTGCTTGTTCAGTAACAATATTCGCAACAGGCGCGCATGCAGCGCGCGAAACTATTCAAATCTCAGGTTCTTCTACTGTATTGCCTTACGCAAGTATTGTTGCAGAAGACTTCGGACATACTTTCCCACAGTTTAAAGTGCCAGTAGTTGGTTCTGGTGGTTCATCTGCTGGTTTAAAGCAATTTTGTCAGGGTGTAGGTGATAACACCATCGATATTGCCAATGCATCACGTAAAATTAAAGACACTGAAATTGCGGCCTGTAAAAAAGCAGGTGTGAATAAAATCCAAGAAATAAAAATCGGTTATGATGGTATTGCATTTGCATCAAACAGCGCAAAACCAACCTATAAATTAAAGCCTTATCATGTATTTGCAGCACTGGCCGAGAAGCTTCCATCAAAAGGCAAGTTAGTTCCAAACCCATATACGCGCTGGAATCAGATTGATCCAAGCTTACCCAATGAACCTATTACGTTGGTGATCCCCGCATCTAACCATGGTACACGTGAAGTGTTTCAAGAAAAAATGGTAGATGCTGGCTGTGAAGCATATGCTTACTTTAAGAAGTTAGATAAAGAAGCACAAAAAAATGCATGTTCTAGCTTTCGTAAAGATGGTCGCGTGATAGAAATTTCTGGGGATTACACGGAAACATTGGCACGTTTAAAAACTTCTCCAAGCGCGGTGGGGGTATTTGGTCTTGGTTTTTATAATCAAAACCGTGACCGTTTGCGCGTTGCGACAGTCAATAATGTTGTTCCAAGTGAAAAAACGATCTTAAATGGTAAATATCCTGTATCTCGTCCATTATTCTTCTATGTAAAAGGAGAACATGTGAAACTTGTGAAAGGTTTACCACAGTACGTTGAATATTTTTTAAATAAGCACGTTTCTGGTAAAGGTTCAAAACTTGAACGTGCTGGGTTGATTGCAATGTCTGATGCAGAGCGTGCAAAAAATTTGGCAGATTTTCAAGCAGGTAAAACTGTTAACTAATTGGATTTGCTCAAAATCGGGTTAATCTAGGGTTTTAGGTTGATCCATTGGGCTTTGTATCAAGATAAAACGAGCGGAGATAAGATGAATCTGCTTCTTTTGGGTGTACTGCTGGCATTGATTGCCGTTGCATACCAGTTAGGCTTAAAAAAGAGCCGTCAGTTGGCAGGGAAAGGCAATAGCTCCGTTAGTTTGCACTCCCGTCCAGGATATTACGGTGCACTTGTTGCAATGTGGTGTGGTTTGCCTGCGTTCCTTATTTTGGCAATTTGGAATCTGTTGCAACCCACTTTATTGCATCAGGCGGTATTTAATCAGGTGCCTGCATCGGTGCTTCTAAATTTAGATGATGCGAGTAAAACAGTTTTACTCGATCGTGTTCAAGCGATTGCTACAGGATTTGGTGTTACCGATCAGGTCATGCCATATGAGCTAAAAGCCGCACAACAATATGCACAGTTTGTGAAAATTGGTGAATATGCCAAGTTTGCGGTCGTGATCTGTGTCGCAATGGTCGGCCTTATTTTTGCTCAAAAACGTATTAGTCAAAAATATCGTGCCCGTAACCATGTAGAAAAAGTCATTCGTATTAGTTTAGCGTTATGTTCAGGTGTTGCGATTCTGACGACGATTGGTATTGTCATGTCAATGCTGAGTGAAGCATTGCATTTTTTTCATTTTGTTAGCCCAAGTACCTTTTTCTTCGGCACTGAATGGAATCCTGGCTTTAGCACAACAGGTAGTGCAGAAGGCAGTTATGGTTTATTGCCCTTGTTATGGGGAACGCTCATGGTGAGTGCAATCGCCTTACTGGTATCCATTCCTGTTGGATTAATGATTGCAATTTACCTTGCTGAATATGCCTCTCCACGGCTGCGTGCATGGGCAAAACCAAGCATTGAAATTTTGGCAGGCATTCCAACCATTGTGTATGGGGTTTTTGCTTTAATGGTGGTTGGGCCATTCTTTAAGTATGTCGGTGCCAGTATTGGTGTAGATATTAATGCAACAAGTGCCTTAACCGCTGGTTTTGTCATGGGTATCATGATCATTCCATTTGTTTCATCTTTGTCTGACGACATTATTACTCAGGTGCCACGTACTTTGCGTGATGGTTCTTTAGGTCTGGGTGCAACACAGTCTGAAACGATTCGTCAGGTGGTTTTACCTGCCGCGTTGCCAGGGATCGTGGGGGCATTTTTGCTGGCGACATCACGGGCAATTGGTGAAACCATGATTGTCGTACTTGCAGCAGGCAACAGCCCATTGTTGCAGGCCAATCCACTAGAAGCTGTTTCTACAGTGACCGTGACCATTGTAAATCAGTTAACAGGTGATACAGACTTTGCGAGTCCTCAGGCACTGGTTGCCTTTGCATTAGGTCTAACGCTGTTCATCATTACCCTTTGTCTTAATATTGTTGCACTGTACATTGTGCGTAAATATCGTGAGCAATACGAATGAATATGACCTCAATGCGGCAACCTGCGGTTGATCCGAATATTGCTGCGGAGTTGCGTGAAAAACGTAAAAGAATGATTACCCAGTCTTTAGCAAAGCGCCACCGTAAAGAAAAAATCTTTCGATCTTTGGGATTGTCAGCGGTCGTGATCGGTTTATTCTTTGTGGCGGTATTGTTCGGGAGTATTTTGTATAAAGGTTTACCTTCATTCTGGCAAGCCAGTATGACTGTTCCTGTGTATTTTGATCCAAAGATGATTGATGTGGGGGCTAAACCTGTCCAGCGAGCAGGTGAATCTCCAGCCAGATATCAAGAGCGTTATATCGACTGGCAAACTAAAATGGGGATGGTTGACTGGGATGGCATGATTGTTAAGGGTATGATTGCAAAAGATCCGAGTCTTGCTGGGCAAGAAGATAATTTACGTAGTATTTATGCCAGCTCTGAAGCCTTTCGTATCCGTGATATGGTCTTTAAAGATACCAGCCTGATTGGTAAAAAAGAGGAATTAAAGTTCCTTGCTGAAGCGAATGTGGATGTGTGGCTGGCTGGCAAGATTGATCATAGTTTACCTGATGACCAACAACAATTGAGTCCTGATGTACGTAAACTGATCGATCACTTAGCAAAGAAAAATATGCTTGAGCGTACTTTTAACTTCAATATCTTTACCAATAGTGACTCACGTAGTTCACCTGCATCGAGTGGTTTGGCAGGTGCTTTTATGGGGTCATTGTTCATGATGTTGATCGTGATCTTTGTCGCGATTCCAATTGGTGTAGCGAGTGCAATTTATCTGGAAGAGTTTGCCAAGAAAAATATCCTGACCGATATTATTGAAGTGAATATCAATAATTTGGCAGCAGTTCCTTCAATTGTATTTGGTTTGCTGGGAGCTGCAATTTTTGTGGGCTGGATGCATTTGCCATTATCAGCACCTATGGTCGGTGGTCTGGTTCTGAGTTTAATGACCTTGCCAACAGTTATTATTACCACACGTGCATCACTAAAAGCGGTACCTCCTTCGATTCGCCAAGCGGCGCAAGGCTTGGGGGCATCCAACATACAAACTGTTTTGCATCATGTTCTGCCACTCGCACTGCCTGGTATTTTAACGGGTGCGATTATTGGCGTGGCTCAGGCTTTGGGTGAAACTGCACCATTACTCTTAATTGGTATGAGTGCTTTCGTCGCGAGTGTCCCAGCTACGCCATTGGATCAATCGACTGCATTACCTGTACAGATTTTTCTGTGGCAAGGCAACGAACTTCGTAACTTCTTTGAAGGCCGTACCGAAGCTGCGATTATTGTGTTGTTAGTCATGATGATTGGGTTAAACGGTTTGGCCATATGGTTACGCAAGAAATTTGAAGTTCGTTGGTAATCGGGGCAAAATAACGTGAATACAGCAAAGAAAACTTCATTACAAACACAGGATATACAGGTGATGCCAGAATCTCATACGTCATACGAAGGTACTGAACATCATCGTCCAGTGAATGTTCATATTGGTCACTTTGACCAATATGAAAGCCACAAGAAAAAAGCAGTACAAGAGGTGAAAATCACCACTGAAAATGTACATGTTTACTATGGTGAAACCGAAGCCATTAAAGGTATTGATTTAAACATTTACCAAAATGAAGTGATTGCTTTTATTGGGCCATCGGGTTGTGGTAAATCAACATTTTTACGTACTTTAAATCGTATGAATGACACGATTGACACTTGCCGTGTTACAGGGAAGGTGACACTGGATCAACAGGATATTTATGACCCGAGCCTAGATGTTGTATTGTTACGTGCGCAGGTCGGAATGGTATTTCAAAAACCAAATCCGTTTCCCAAGTCCATTTTTGATAATGTGTCTTATGGCCCTAAGCTTCATGGTTTGGCACGTGACAAATATGATATGGAGGAAATTGTAGAGAACAGCTTGCGTAAAGCGGGTTTGTGGGAAGAAGTTAAAGACCGTTTAAACCATCCAGGAACAAGCTTGTCAGGTGGTCAGCAACAGCGTTTATGTATCGCGCGTACTATTGCAGTCAGCCCAGAAGTAATTTTGATGGATGAACCTTGTTCAGCACTCGATCCCATTGCAACTGCAAAAATTGAGGAATTGATTTCTGACTTGTCAACGCAATACACGATTGCGATTGTGACGCATTCAATGCAGCAAGCAGCACGCGTGTCTGATCGTACAGCATATTTTCACTTGGGCGACTTGATTGAAGTTAATTCAACAGAGAAAGTCTTTACCCAGCCAGACCACCAATTAACAGAAGCTTATATTACAGGCCGCTTTGGTTGATTTTTGATTTAAATTTAAGATTTTCAATTATATCCTCATGTTTATATGGGGATTTTTATTGAATTGTAGTGATTCATGTTTGGCTATTGATTTTTACTACTGAAACCCTCATCTTCAACTCATGACTTTATGTATTAGGCTAAGATATGCTATTTCAAGTGCCCAAAATTCCTGCTGAAATTCACGTGACTCACCTCAATGCACGTGTTAATGAACAAAGAAAGAAAATTATTCAAAGTACAGTATCAAAATTTGAATTATTACAATTTAACAAACAGTTAGCCAAAGAAGCAAAGCAGCGTAAAAAGAATAATCAGAAAGTTTATATCGTTGACTTTAATGGTGATGTACAGGCATCTGCTGTTTCAGCTTTACGTGAAGAAATTACTCTGATTTTGTCAACTGCAAAAGCAGGGCAAGATCGGGTCGTGATTCGCCTTGAGAGCCCAGGTGGTATGGTACATGGTTATGGTCTGGCTGCGGCTCAACTGGTGCGTTTACGCGAAGCAGGTTTTCATGTCACGATTGTTGTCGATAAGGTCGCGGCTAGCGGCGGTTATATGATGGCATGTATCGCTAATGAAATTATTGCAGCACCATTTGCGATTGTGGGATCTATTGGTGTGGTGGCTCAGGTTCCAAACTTTAACCGTTTGCTGCGTGAACATCACGTTGATTTTGAACTGTATACTGCTGGACAATATAAACGTACCGTGACGATGTTTGGTGAAAATACCCAAGAAGGAAAAGACAAGTTTGAGCAGGAACTCCAACAGACTCATACACTGTTTAAGCACTTTGTCGAAAAATATCGTCCAAAACTGAATGTGGAAAAAGTGGCAACAGGTGAACACTGGTATGGTCAGGATGCGCTAGAGTTGAATCTGATTGATGAATTACAAACTTCAGATGAAGTCATCTTGAAGCTTTTGCCGCAGTATGATGTGTATCTGATTAGTACGCGTCGTAAACCAACTTTAGGTGAAAAGTTAGGTTTGCAGGCAGCGCAAATTGCAGACCAGCTTATACCTGCAATGATGAATAAACTGACCGATGTGTTGACTAAAGCAAACCAGTCACAGGTACAGTTACGAGATCCAAAACTTTAATTTTGAATACTCATTAGCCAGCTATATGCTGGCTTTTTTATGTCGTGTTAAAAAGTTTCGAATCAGTTGAGTGACTTCTGGAGCATGTGTTTTGCCAAAATCATGCTGCCCGTGGGCAATGATGTTTAAATCAGATTGTTTAAGTTGTTGTTGTAAATATTGTCCTATAGCAATCGGGCTGATGGGATCAGATTCTCCCCAAAGTAAAAGAGTTGGGCAGTGAATCTGGTGTAATTGATCTTGATGGTTGCTTTGTGCCGTAATAAACCAGTCAGGCAGGTTTAAATATTCCTGACGGTAGGTTTCTCGCCAGTCAG
Organism: Acinetobacter sp. ANC 4636; assembly: GCF_054454555.1. Classification (NCBI taxonomy): domain Bacteria; kingdom Pseudomonadati; phylum Pseudomonadota; class Gammaproteobacteria; order Moraxellales; family Moraxellaceae; genus Acinetobacter; species Acinetobacter sp. ANC 4636. Next base: position 68,795 of record NZ_JBTKVD010000001.1, read on the forward strand.
CCACCTTAAAAGCAGTAAGATCAATCCCGCCAGACGTTGCAAGAAGAACCAGACCACGAATTAATTCAGGTTTACGTAGGGCTGCGGCTATTGCAAATATGCCGCCCATAGACTGAGCAACCAAATAGCACGGCTGTTGAATCTGATCGAGTACATACTCTGTGAGTTGTTGGAAATTATAAATATCTGGATTGGCTGGAGTTTGACCAAACCCAGGATAGCCAATAATGGTGGTTTGATAATCTTTGGCAAGATCTTTTTGTACAGGCTGCCAGAACTGAGTACTTCCAGATGCACCAGGCAGAAAAAGAATTTTCGTGTCCATAAAATTTTTCTTGTTGATTGTTTCTGATAAAAAATAAGCCCAGAAATTCTGAGCTTATTTAAGGATAGCTATAAAAATTATTCAATAAATTTTACAGTTACGCCAGCTTTTACTTTACTTGCTAAATCATTGGCATCCCAGTTGGTTAAACGAATACAACCATGTGATGCTGTTTTAGAAATTGCAGATGGGTTTGGTGTACCATGAATACCAAATGAACGCTTACTCAAACCAATCCAGACATTACCCACAGGAGCATTTGGGCCAGGTGGCAGAGTCAAAGGTTTTAAGTTTTTGCCTTGTACAAAGTTACTTGGAGAGTAACTGTAGTATGGGTTTTTGGTGGCACCAACAACTTTGTATGTTCCTGTTGGAGATGGAGTATCGCTACTACCAATGGTCGCAGGAAATGAACCGATCATTTGGTTGCGGTCATTGAACAAATACAATTGTTTTGCACCTTTATGCGCCACAATCAAATGAATATTTTCAGGTAAATTATTGCGGATGTTGGTCACAATAATTTTTTCACCGACTTTATTGAAAGTTGCTTTTGGATTGAGCTGTTTTAAAAACGCTTCATCCATATGGAACTTTTCACCTAGCATTTCGGTGACGCGAGTGTAATACAAGCCCGGCATTTTCGCTTGTAATGCGTAGTCTGAAGGAATGCTTTTCGCATATGGACCTTTCAGATCCGCTTCAGTAATTGTGTATTCAATAAAAGCAGGTTTGTTTTGGGTTGCAATTAAGGCATTCCAGGTCGCTTGATCAAGCTCGCCTGTAGTTGGTAGACCTTGCATTTGCTGGAAAGAAGCTAGGGCTTTGAGCGTATTTTTGCCACTGCTACCATCAATTGCACCAGGCGAAGCATGGTTATTGTTCAACATGACTTGTGCGCGTGCATAGACAGGGAATTGCCCTTTACCAATGTTTGGATACCATTGAATATTATTTAAATTGTCAAGTGTCCATGCATGTTTTGCAGCGTTATTTTTTGTTGATGCCGCTGTGGTTTTATCTGAACTTTGATCAATCGTTTTAACCGTTTTGGTGACTTGGTTAAGATTGTTCTGTTCCTGTTGAGTGATTTGTACTTCAGATGCCGCCGTCACCGATGCAACCTCAGAGGCTGTAGGACTACGGCCTTCCATCACTTCAGACGCTGCTTTGGTATCAAGCGCAAGAGGATTGATTGGGTCTTGAATAGTAGTCGTTGAGGCTACTTTTTTGGGATTTAATGGTTGCTCTGCATTAGGAGCTGCAAAAGCAGTATTTAGCATGAGGTAGCTTAGACTCATAGCGAGTAATGAGCGAACGAACATCTAATTCAACCTTAAGAATTATGTATGTATGATGAAAAAACGCGGTCAGTATTACAGAAATTATAAACCGATGCATTAATTATTTCGTATCCGTATTGCGTCTATAAAAATAACAAGCGGGTTGATTATTCAAAATACGGGCTTTTTGTTATGATAGGTGAATTTTTGATGATTCATGGAAAGGATATGACGACTTTAAAAAATGATCGTTTCCTACGTGCTTTGTTACGTGAACCTGTTGATACCACACCTGTCTGGATGATGCGTCAGGCTGGGCGGTATTTACCAGAGTATCGCGCGACACGTGCTCAGGCAGGCGATTTCCTTTCTTTATGTAAAAATACCGATTTTGCATGTGAAGTGACATTGCAACCTTTGCGTCGTTATGCGTTGGACGCTGCCATTTTATTTTCTGATATTTTAACTGTACCTGATGCTTTGGGTTTAGGTTTGTATTTTGAAGCTGGGGAAGGGCCAAAATTTCATAAAACAGTCAGAACTGAACAAGATATTGCACAGCTTCCTAAACTCAATGCTAAAACAGATTTGGGTTATGTCATGGACGCGGTTTCGACCATTCGTTCGGCATTGGCAGGGCAAGTGCCATTGATTGGTTTTTCGGGGAGTCCGTGGACACTTGCAACGTATATGGTTGAGGGTGGATCGAGTAAGGAATTCCGTTTTACCAAACAGATGATGTATGCCCAACCTGAGCTGTTGCATGCTTTACTTGATCATCTGGCAGAATCGGTGATTGATTATTTAAACGTACAAATTGATGCAGGTGCTCAAGCGATTCAGATTTTTGACAGTTGGGGCGGCTCACTGGCACATCGCGAGTACCAAGAATTTTCCTTGCAATATATGCAGAAAATTATTGCAGGTTTGCAACGCGAAAAAGATGGGCAGCGCATTCCTGTGATTCTCTTTACCAAAGGTGGTGGGCAATGGCTGATTCCAATGCTGGCAACGGGCGCTGATGCTTTGGGGCTAGACTGGACAACGTCACTGAAAACGGCTCGTGAACTGGTACATGGGCAGGTGGCTCTACAAGGGAATTTAGATCCTGCGATTTTATATGGCTCACCAAAATCGATAGAAAGAGCCGTGCATGCCATGTTGGATGATGCTTATGCACATGGTGAAAAAACAGGCTATATTGCTAATCTTGGACATGGAATTACCCAGTGGGTTAACCCAGATCATGCCAAAGTGTTTGTGGATACAGTTCATGAATATAGTGCCAAGTATCTAGGCTAAATTTGCGTGAACCTCACCGTTCGTTTTATTTATACTGTAGTGCAGCGTGCAATGTCCGCTGCACTTTTTGGTATTTTATTACTCATCATTTTTGCCTTGAGTTTTAAAATGGGGCATCACTCGTATTTGGGTTTTTACCGTTACGATTATTTATTTTTCTGTGCAGTCTTGATTCAGGGATTGATGCTGTATCTTCGGATGGAATCATGGCAAGAAGCCAAAGTGATCGCTTTGTTTCATGTTATGGCAATGATCATGGAACTGGTTCTAACCGCGCCTAAAATTGGTTCATGGCAATATCCTGAACCTGCCATCCTGAAAATTTTAACTGTACCGCTGTTTGCTGGCTTTATGTATTCGGCAATTGGCAGTTTTTTTGCTCGCTCGATTCGACTGTTTTATATTTCATTTGAAAAGTTACCAAGCTTGCTCAACATGCTGGCATTGGCATTGTGTGCCTATATTAACTTTATCAGTAAGTTTTTTATTCAGGATATTCGCAGTATTTTATTTGTCTGGAGTGTGCTGATTTTTTGGAAAACCAAAGTCAATTTCCAAGTGTTAAAAAGAACATGGCATTTGCCGATGCTCCCTGTGCTGCTGTTTTTGGCATTTTTGATCTGGATTGCGGAAAATATCAGTACTTTTTATGATATTTGGGTTTATCCAAGCCAGATTGATGGTTGGCATATTGTTTGGTGGGGCAAAATTGGTTCGTGGTATTTATTGTTATTGTTGAGCTTGGTGCTGGTCATGAAGATCTTGGGTAAACGTGATGCCCAAGGCAATTGGCAGATTGATGATGTTCATCTCTTAGATAAAAAAGGCAAGTAAATACTTGCCTTTGGCCATCCAGCTTAATAGCTTTCAGGAACAACGCGTAAAAATTCGCGGCGGACTTCTTCGTCAGTTTTAAATTGACCAACAAAAGAAACTGTACGTGTGGTTGAGCTTTGTTTACCAACACCACGCATCATCATACACATATGTGCGGAATCAATCACAACGGCAACACCGCGTGCATGAGTCACGCTTGCGACTGCTTCAGCGATTTGCTGCGTCAAGTTTTCCTGAATTTGCAAACGACGTGCAAACATTTCAGTAATCCGAGCAAATTTAGAAAGACCCAACACTTGTCCTTCAGGCAAATAGGCAATATGCACACGACCATAGAATGGTAAAAGGTGGTGTTCACAGAGCGAATAAAATTCGATATTTTTCACCAGTACCATTTCGCGGTTTTCTGATGGGAAAACAGCATTGTTTGTAACTTCTTCAAGCGTTTGATTATAACCTGAAGTCAAATACGAAAAAGCGCGCGCCGCACGAACAGGCGTATCTTTAAGGCCTGGACGTTGAAGATCTTCACCAACTGCGGTGAGAATTTTTTCGTAGGATTGCTGCATAGACATAACAGGTGTTCACTTACACTGGTTGAGCAAGCTCGGCATTTTAACAGAAAACTTGCGAAAGACCGATACTAATTATTAAAACAGCTTACTGTTTATACTTTGGATTTTTTTCAGCGCGTTTGAGTAAAACCAAAACTGCACCTGTTCCACCCTGATTTTCAGGAGTGCTCACAAAAGCCAATACATCACGATGCTGACGTAGCCAACCATTTACATAAGTTTTTAAAATCGCCTCTGGACCTTTACCGTGTACGATTTTAATGACATTCTGGTTTTCATCTTTTGCCATTTGAATCAGTTGCAAAATCGCAGCGCGTGCTTGTTCAACGGTACACCCATGCAGGTCAACGGCTTCAAACCAGCGCAGTTTACCTATTTTTAAATCTTCAAACACACGGTGCTGTAATGTCGCAACCCGATAGTTTAGGGTTTGCTGGCTGCCTACTGGGTTTAATGCAGCCTGAGTATCTGACAGTTCTGCATTTTCACTTTCGGTCGTACCTTCTGCTGCAACACGTTTTGCCAGTGTTTGTGCATCAAGTTTTTTTTGCTTGCTACGATTTAAGTTAGCAATATTAGTATTGTCTAACTTTTGCACACCTTGTGTGGCTTTTTTAAATAAATCCCAGTCATCCTCAGGTTCTTCAACTTTGGTTTGGGCAGCAGTTTGTTGTTGCGCCAGTTGAGTTGTATGTGGATGAGTGATTTGTTTTTTAAACTGCTTGAGCAGGGACTGTTGCTCTTTTGACAGCGCAGAATCTTTATTACTCATGATAATAAAACATAAAAAAGTGAAATTTTGCTAAGTATAGTACGAAATGACATGGGGTGAGAAATCAAAAGCCACAGACATATTTTTAAATTTAAATCGCTCTCAAGTAGGGGAAAGTGTGTTTTGAAATATTTTAAATGCTTGTGACGAATGACAAATATAAAAAGCCGAATCTAGACTCATCTAAATTCGGCTCATATCAAGATGCTTTTATAGTTGTTCGGGTGTTCCAAATAGCGCTTGGAATGCCTGTGCAGGATCAGGTTGTTTCATAAAGCTTTCGCCTACCAAGAAGCTGTGAATATCATGTTCTTGCATGATTTTGACATCTTCAGTTGTTGCAATGCCGCTTTCCGTGACCAGTAAACGCTGTGGATCAAGCAATTTTTTCAAACGTAATGAAGTATTTAAATCGACTTCAAAAGTTTTTAAGTTGCGGTTATTTACACCAAGAAGACAGCGTTCATTCAGTTGCAGGGCGCGCTCAAGTTCAGCTTCATCATGCACTTCAACCAATACATCAAGGTTGTGCTCAAATGCAGTCTGTGACATTTCCTGTAATTGTTGATCGGACAAGCACGCCACAATCAGCAAAATACAGTCAGCGTGCAAAGCGCGTGCTTCAACCACATTGTAAGGGTCGATCAAGAAATCTTTACGTAGGGCAGGCAAAGCACAGTGGATACGGGCAATCTGAATATTTTCATCTGCACCCTGGAAAAAGTCGACATCGGTGAGTACCGATAGACAAGCTGCGCCTGCGCGCTCATATTGCTGGGCGATTTCAGCAGGGTTGAAGTTGGCACGAATCACACCTTTGGATGGCGATGCTTTTTTAATTTCGGCAATCACGCCTGGGCGTTTAGAACGTAGTGCTTGGGCAAAGCCACGTACAGGTGTTGCTTGGGCAGCCAGTTGTTCAAGGTCTTGCAGGCTATATTTTTGACGGCGCGCGGCGAGTTCCTCAACTTTACGATCAACAATTTTACCTAAAATTGTGTTTGCAATATCTACCATCACCGTTCCTTATGCGCTTTCAATCTGTTTTAGAGTTTTTGTAAATTCGGCAAAAACGCTCATTTTTTCTAGCGCCTGACCACCATCAATAATATCTTGAGCAAAAGCAACGCCTTGTTTATAGTCTTTTGCCAAACCTGCGACATAAATACCTGCACCCGCATTGAGTGCAATCATATCGGCAGCTTTTCGCCCAATTTCTGATTTGTTGCGTCCAAGCGCATCTTTAATCAGTTTTAAGCTGGCTTCAGGACTGTCAATGATTAAGCCATGTAAACTTTGTGATTCAATTCCAACATCTTCTGGGGTAATCATCCATGACTGAATTTCACCATTTTTGAGTTCGGCAATGGTGGTGGTTGCTGCAAGGCTGATTTCATCCAGACCATCTTTGGAATGCACGACCATGACATGTTCAGCGCCAAGTTGCTTCATGACTTCTGCCATTGGGTAGCATAACTCGTCAGAAAACACCCCAATCACGAGGCGTTTTACCGCAGCAGGGTTGGTGAGTGGGCCAAGCAAATTAAAAATAGTGCGAATACCCAGTTCTTTACGTGGACCAATTGCATGCTTCATGGCGGTATGATGATTGGGTGCAAACAGGAAACCAATGCCCATTTCACGAATACAGCGCTCGGTTTGAGCAATGTTGAGATTGAGCTGAATGCCTGCTTGTTCAAGAAGATCTGATGAACCTGATTTGCTTGATACACCACGGTTACCATGTTTGGCAATACTCGCGCCTGCGGCAGCAATTACAAAACTGGATGCTGTAGAGACATTAAATAAGTTCTGCCCATCGCCGCCTGTGCCGACAATATCGACCAAATGCGGAACATCACTGACATCAATTTTAATGGCCAGTTCGCGCATGACTTGCGCGGCAGCCGTAATTTCATCAATACTTTCACCTTTGAGGCGAAGTCCCATCAATAAAGCACCAATTTGTGCATCTGTGGCTTCGCCTTGCATGATGCTACGCATGACATCTTGCATCTGGCTTTGGGTCAGGTGAATGTTTTTTGTAATATGGTTTAAAGCTTGTTGAATGTTCATGGCAACCGCTATTTGTAAATATCAAGAAAGTTTTGGAAAATTTTGTGTCCGTGCTGGCTCAGAATCGATTCTGGGTGGAACTGCACACCTTCAACAGGCAATGTCTTGTGTTTCACACCCATAATTTCTTCAATTGAACCATCTGCTTCTTTCGTCCAGCAGGTGACTTCCAGACACTCAGGCAATGTTGCTTGGTCAATCACCAAAGAGTGATAACGCGTTGCAGTAAATGGTGATGGTAGGTCGCTAAAAATCCCAGTATTACTGTGGTACATGTCAGATAAACGACCATGCATGACATGTTTGGCACGTACAATTTTACCGCCAAAAGCCTGCCCAATACTTTGATGCCCCAAACACACGCCGAGCAAAGGAATTTTACCTGCAAAATGCTGAATGGCAGGAATTGAAATACCTGCTTCAGTTGGCGAGCAAGGGCCAGGACCAATCACCAGATACTTTGGTTGCCATCGTTCAATATCCTCTAATGAGACTTGATCATTGCGAACTACTTTTACTTCCTGATTTAATTCGCCAAAGTACTGGACGATGTTGTAAGTAAAGGAGTCGTAATTGTCTATCATTAGAAGCATGATATTTAACCTATTGAAGTGCATGCACGCTAAATGTGCTTAGTCCAAAATTACTGATATAGAACATAAAAGACCTTTATTGTAAGAGAAAAAATAAAGGTAATTTCTATAGCGAAAATCATCATAGCAAAAAATAACCATTTTTTGCTGAACTATTTCATGCTGAATTGTTGCATTCTCAACCAAGTGTCATCTGTGAATTTACTCAAAGTCGGCTAGAGTTTTTATGCCTGACTTAAATAAGATGAGGATCGGGATGAATATTCTAGTGAAATTTACAACGCACTAAACCTGCACAATATATGGGGCGGTGGTTGTGTCGTTAAGATTTAAGTTATGGGTTTTGCCTATGAATTTGATGTTTTTAAACCCAAATCGCAGATTAATTTGCTAAACGTAGAGATAACTATGTTTGTAATTGACATTAAATGTTCAAAAAAAGCGTGACTGTATAAAAAAATAGCAATCAAATCACCATAACCAGCTTATAAATGCACTGCATTACATCAAAAAAGAATAATTGCACTTTTTTGGTTCGTTTTGTGTGGTTTTTTTGGTAAAGCATAAGAAAATGTTTGAATATGGTGCATTTCGTTTTACACACAGTATAATAATGATGAAATAATTGGCTAATATTTATTTAGAATATATATTTATCAATAATTTAGCTAATATTCGAAAAGTTGGCACGGGAGTTGCTTTATTACGTCCAACTTCTAACATGCACCTCATACGTGCAATAAAAATACTTGATTGGAGCATAGAGCATGGCGAACAAGGTCCTTGAACTCATCAAAGAAAGTGGCGCTAAATGGGTCGATTTTCGCTTTACAGATACGATTGGTAAAGAGCAACACGTAACTTACCCTGCTGATTCAATTGATGAAGATACATTTGAAGATGGTAAAATGTTCGATGGTTCTTCAATTGCAGGTTGGAAGGGTATTGAAGCATCTGACATGATCTTGCGCCCAGACGCAGAAACATGTTTTATCGATCCGTTCTTCGCTGAACCAACTGTTGTAGTGACTTGTGACGTTATCGAGCCATCTACTGGTCAAGGTTATGAGCGTGACCCACGTTCAATCGCTCGTCGTGCGGAAGAATACTTAAAATCTACAGGTATCGGTGATACTGCATTCTTTGGTCCAGAACCAGAATTCTTTGTATTTGACGAAGTGAAATGGGACATCGACATGTCTGGCGCTCGTCATACATTGATCGCTGAAGAAGCTGCTTGGTCAACTGGTAAAGATTACGAGTCTGGTAACTCAGGTCACCGTCCACGTGTTAAAGGCGGTTACTTCCCAGTTCCACCTGTAGACTCTCACCACGACATGCGTGCTGAGATGTGTAACAAAATTGAAGACATCATGGGCGCTGGTCGTGTAGAAGTTCACCACCACGAAGTTGCATCTTGCCAGTTAGAAATTGGTGTAAGTTTCAACACTATGGTTCTTAAAGCTGACGAAGTACAACAATTCAAATATGTTGTTCACAACGTTGCACACCAATATGCAAAAACTGCAACCTTTATGCCTAAACCAATGGTAGGTGATAATGGTTCTGGTATGCACGTTCACATGTCTATCTCTAAAGATGGCAAGAACTTGTTTGCTGGTGATGAATATGCAGGTTTGTCAGAAATGGCACTTTACTTCATCGGTGGTGTGATCAAGCACGCTCGTGCATTGAACGCAATTACTAACCCTTCTACTAACTCGTACAAGCGTTTAGTTCCACACTTTGAAGCACCAATTATGCTTGCTTACTCAGCGCGTAACCGTTCTGCTTCTATCCGTATTCCATACGTTTCTAGCCCTAAAGGCAAACGTATCGAAGCACGTTTCCCTGACCCAATGATGAACCCGTACTTAGGTTTTGCAGCATTGTTGATGGCTGGTATTGATGGTATCCAAAACAAGATCCACCCAGGCGAAGCTGCTGACAAAAACTTGTATGACCTTCCTCCTGAAGAAGAAGCAAAAATCCCTACAGTTGCTCACAGCCTAGAAATGGCGTTGGAAGCACTTCAAGCGGATCACGAGTTCTTGTTGAAAGGTGGCGTGTTCACTAAAGAAATGTTGGAAGCTTATATCGACCTTAAAATGGCAGATGTACGTCGTCTTAACACAACAACTCACCCAGTTGAATTTGATATGTACTACAGCTTGTAATTTTACAACTGTATTCATACTGAAAAAAGCTCGCCTTGTGCGGGCTTTTTTATTGCTGATCTTGGCTATAATAAGAAAAGATAACTGTTGTGTGAGGATAAACTTTTGAGTGACGAGCGATTATTAAAACTAGATAACCAGCTTTGTTTTGCAGTGTATTCTGCCAACTTGGCATTTAATCAAAAATATCGCCAGTTACTTGCACCTCTAGGGATTACCTATCCTCAGTATTTGGTGATGTTGGTGCTTTGGGAGCGTGATCAGTTGACTGTTTCTGAAATCGGTAAGCGCCTTTATTTGGAATCTTCAACGCTGACTCCAATGTTAAAAAAATTAGAAAATTCAGGCTTGATTACTCGCCAACGCTCTGAACAGGATGAAAGACAAGTGTTAATTGGCTTAACTGAGCAAGGTGCGGCATTAAAACAACAAGCACAGACCATTCCTGAACTGATTCAGCAAACCAGTCAGTGTGATTTACAAACTTTAATCGAGCTGAAACATCAGCTTGAACAATTGCGTGCTAAATTGATCAAATAATTTACAGTTTAGTGGTTGTGAGTTATTGACTGAATATTTATATCGTGTACGATATATTTGTGTGATAATTAATTTAAAGGAAGAAATCATGTCATTAGAAAAAGTCGTATATACCGCAAAAGCCAAAGCAACAGGTGGGCGCGATGGTCGTGCCGTTTCAAGTGATGGTGTTTTGGACATACAACTGGGTGTGCCTAAAGAAATGGGTGGTGCAGGTGGTGCATTTACCAATCCTGAACAGTTGTTTGCTGCAGGTTATTCGGCATGTTTCCTTGGTGCATTAAAGTTTGTGGCAGCACGTGACAAATTTGATATGCCTAAAGATGCATTTATTGAAGGGGAAGTGGGTATTGGCCCAATTCCAACAGGCTTTAGTATTGAAGTGACACTAAATATTCACTTGCCTGGAATGCCACATAATGAAGCACAGAAATTGGTCGATGCGGCGCATATCGTTTGCCCGTATTCAAATGCAACCCGTGGCAATATTGATGTGAATTTAAAGATCGTTGAATAAAATCTAATTTGATGTGAAAAAGGCTTATCTTTTGATAAGCCTTTTTTGATTAGCGTTGATCAGCAGTTTTTGCTTCAGGATCTTGTTTGAGCTTATCAAATTGTTGTTGAGAACTCATTGCTGCAGATGCATTGCTATCTTGTTGATATTTTTCAGCGTATTCAGCACGTTCTTGATCATATCGGGCTTTGGTCTTGACATCTTGAGAGGCTGCAATAAATAGTAAAAATACTAAGGCAATAGGAATAAGGAGTGCGATAGCAAAAATTGTCCAGCGCTTACGATCGCGAGCTCGGATTTCTTGTGGTGTTAACATGGGAAATATCCTAAATGGGGCGAAAAGAAACTGACTGACACAGTGCTTAGGTCGCTAGTTTAGAGGATCACTTCACTGAGTCAAAACAAATTCTGCTAGGAATTGGTAACTGCATTAAAAAAGCCCATAAGTAGACTTATGGGCTTTAGAATCTGGCTCTCCAACCTGGGCTCGAACCAGGGACCTGCGGATTAACAGTCCGTCGCTCTACCGACTGAGCTATTGGAGAATCTGGGTAAGGATTTTATGGATTACTTGAGTGGAGGTCAAGCCTCTATATGCGATTTTTTGATTTTTTGAGCTTAATTGTTTTAAAAATAATCAGTTATGCTTGTAATATCGCTTAGGAATTAAATCAAATTGCAATATAAATCCACTAATTTAAAGCAAGCGGCAAAACAATACAGATAACAGGAGCCTCTTTGTGAATTTAAAACCACTTTTACTCAGCAGTTGCGTGGCAATCGCAGTCAGTGCGTGCAATAGCCTGCCACAGACCATAACATCACAAAGTAGCTTAATTGCCCCACATGCCAAGGGGCAGCTAGATCAGTTTTCAGGTGCAACCCGCTTAACTGCAGAGCGTAGTGAAGCACTTAAGGCTTCGATTAGTCCTCGTCATGTCAAGCATGTGATTTTATTTATTGGGGATGGTACCAGTGACTCGGAAATTACCATCGCCCGTAATTACGTTGAGGGGGCAGGAGGTTATTTTAAAGGGATTGATGTCTTGCCATTTACAGGCAGCTATACCACCTATTCGGTTAATAAAGATAAAACCATTGATTATGTAACAGATTCGGCAGCATCAGCTTCTGCATGGGCAATGGGGATAAAAACCTATAATGGTGCAATTGGGGTTGATGTGCAGGCAAAAGCGCATGAATCAATTTTAGGATTTGCAAAACGTGCAGGTTATGCAACGGGTAATGTCACCACAACAGAGTTGCAAGATGCGACACCTGCAGCACTGATTGCGCATGTCACCCATCGTAAATGCTATTCGCCATCTTCAACAGCAAAACTCTGCCCAACGAATACTTTGGAAAATGGTGGCTTGGGTTCGATTAGTGAACAACTGCTCGATGCACGTGCCGATGTAACTTTGGGTGGTGGTGCAACTTCATTTAATGAAATGGCAACTGCAGGACAATATAAAGGTCAGACTTTATTGGCACAGGCTCAGGCGCGCGGTTATAAAGTAGTTTCCAATGCTGATCAGTTAAGTCAACTCAGCACAGCCAATCAACAGCAACCTGTTTTGGGCTTATTTGCGCAAGGTAATTTACCTGTAAGCTGGATTGGCCCTAAAGCTGTGTTGAATGGTAATAAGCAAGCTGCACAGCGTTGCCAAATCAACCCTGCACGTGGGGCAGAGGTGCCAAGTTTGAGGATGATGACTGCAAAAGCGATTCAACTCCTAGATAAAAACCCAAAGGGTTTCTTCTTGCAGGTGGAAAGTGGTTCGATTGATAAGCAAAACCATGCTGCTGATCCATGCGGGCAAATTGGTGAAACTGTGGCTTTAGATGAAGCAGTTCAAGAAGCACTGGCATTTGCCAAAACACATCCTGACACTTTAATTATTGTTACAGGTGATCATGCACATACCAGTCAGATCATTCCTGTGGATGCCGATAGCCCAGGGAAAACTGCAAACTTGCTGACCAAAGACCAGTCACCAATGGCTGTCAACTATGCCACTTCAACGGGGAATAGTCAGGAGCATACAGGTGCGCAAGTGCGTATTGCGGCTTATGGTCCACGTGCAGCGAATGTTTCTGGTTTAATTGATCAGACGGATTTGTTTTTTATTATGCGAGATGCTTTGAATATTCATTAGGCTTTTGAAGAGCAAGACAAATAAAATGAGTTTATGAAACAAGTTTAATCATAGGCTTAGTTGTTGAAAAAAAATGCACAGCTTGTCTGTGCATTTTTGTTGTGCCTGATTTGTAGGCTCGTTTTAGGGCAGAGCGGATTATTTAATTTTTATTCTGCTCAAAACCATTATAGAGTGGTGTGAAACAAAATAAGGTTCGTTCATGTATCACAACAAGTGGTCATTCATGATTGGCTATTTTTATATAAAGAAAAAGCCCAGCATTTATGATGCTGGGCTTTTTCGAATCTTGGCTCTTCCACCTGGGCTCGAACCAGGGACCTGCGGATTAACAGTCCGTCGCTCTACCGACTGAGCTATGGAAGAATAGTGGCTCTCCAACCTGGGCTCGAACCAGGGACCTGCGGATTAACAGTCCGTCGCTCTACCGACTGAGCTATTGGAGAATCTGAAGCGCATTCTATGGATTACTGGCAGTTAGGTCAAGTTAAAAATCAAAAATAAATTTATTTGTTGGATTTATAATCACTTGTCTGGAGTAACTTTAAATTTAGGACATTTTGGTTATAAAAAAAGACGTCAAATGACGCCTTTTTTAAAGTTTTCAAAGAAAACTTATTTTTCTACACCAGCAGCTTGACCAGCAAGTTTTGCATTTGCATAGTCCCAGTTCACTAGGCTTTCTAAGAAAGTAGAGATGTATTTAGGACGTGCATTGCGGTAGTCGATGTAGTAAGCGTGTTCCCAAACGTCAATGGTTAACACTGCAACTTGACCGTGTGCAAGTGGAGTGTCAGCATTTGAAGTTTTCACGATAGACAAGTTACCGTTTACTTTGTCTGCAACCAACCAAGCCCAACCTGAACCAAATTGAGTTGTAGCAGCAGTGGCAAATTGTTCAGCAAATTTTTCGTAAGAACCAAAAGCTTCATCAATTTTTGCAGCAATTGCGCCAGTAGGTTTGCCGCCACCGTTTGGTGCAATAGAATTCCAGTAGAATGTGTGGTTCCAAACTTGAGCAGCATTATTGAAAATACCAGCTTTAGAAGCATCGCCAGCACTTGCAGTGATGATTTCTTCTAAAGATTTACCTTCAAGGTCAGTACCTTTAATCAGGTTATTCAAGTTGGTTACATAAGTTTGGTGATGCTTGTCGTGATGGAATTCTAAAGTCTCTTTCGAGATGTGTGGTTCAAGTGCATCATAACCATATGGAAGAGCGGGTAGGGTAATCGTTGTCATCTTTCTTTCCTTGCGTAAGCTGGGTTTGAAAATTTTGTGGTGAATAGTTTAATGTATTTTTCAACAAAAAACGTGTTTGATAAACAATGAAATACAATATACGTGCTGTTTTGTACAATGACAATTCTTTCAATCTGATTTAGATATTATTTAGATGGGATTGTCTTGTTCATAATAAATTGCTTCTACATCAAACTGCTTGCTAAGTGCTTGAGCCAGCCGTTGTATACCATAACGCTCAGTTGCATGATGCCCGCAAGCAAAGTAGTGTACGTTTAGCTCACGTGCTTCGTAAAACGTTCGTTCACTCACTTCACCTGAAATATAGGCATCGCAGCCTTGTTCTGCTGCTTGAGTAATAAAATCTTGTGCGGCACCTGTACAAAAACCAATTTTCTGAATTTTTTCAGTAGCTGATGGCAAATGGATAATCTCGCGAGAAAAAATCTCGGCAAGCTTTTGCTTAAATGCTGAGGCAGAAACGGCTTGTTTTAAATAGCCAATATTGCCAATCGGGTGGCGATCACCAGGATTGAGCGCCTGAATATTTTCAAACTGTAAAAGTTCTGCAATGGCGGCATTGTTGCCTAAACTTGGATGCGCATCTAAAGGCAGATGATAACCGACAAGTGAGATATCATGTTGAATCAGTTTTTTAATACGCGCGCCACGCATGCCTGTAATCGGTGCAGGTTCACCTTTCCAGAAATAACCATGATGTACCAGTAATAGATCAGCTTGTGCCTCAATTGCAGCATCAATAGCATCTAATGAAGCAGTTACTGCACAAACAATTTTTTTAACGTCTGCTTTGCCTTCGATTTGTAAACCATTTGGCGCATAGTCTTTAAATTCAGAGCTGAGCAAAGTTTGATCACACCACTGTAAAATATCCTGTAACTGCGCCATAAAATTCCTCATTCAGTTCAATTGGATCATTCCAAAATCACTGCTGTTGTTGTGAAGTTGATTAAGCTTATTGTAACTAAAGCTAGACAAAATCTTGCCAAGTTTTTAGCTTTTCATGAATATTTCATTTTACAATATTGACCCGAAAACTTTTTTGTTAATGAAGAAGATACCCGATAGAGGATGATAACGTGCGCAAAACCTTGACATGGTTGCCATGGATTTTACTAATTTTTGTGATTTTAGGATTTACTGCATGGCAAAAGATGCAAAAAACCAAAGTAGTGGTTGCATCGGATGGTGTTGCTATGCCAATCGAGAAGCAGCAAGTATTGGTAGAACATAATCAGGAGGGAGGGGTACAGTCTTATCGTAATGCTGTAAAAGTTGCTGCGCCTGCGGTTGTGAATATTTTTACCACACAAAAAGTCAATCGTAGTGATAATGCCTTACTCAATGACCCTGTATTCCGTGAATTTTTTGGCAATCGCACACCTGAAGAACTCAACAAAAATGAAAATAGTTTAGGTTCAGGGGTTATTGTGCGTGCTGATGGCTATATCTTAACCAATAATCATGTCATTGCTCAGGCCGATCAAATTGTTGTAGGTTTGAAAGATGGTCGCCGTGCAGAAGCTAAAGTGATTGGTACAGACCCAGATACCGATTTGGCTGTGATTAAAATAGACCTACAAAATCTGCCTGTTGTACCTTTTAAACTCAGTGGTAATGAAGTGGGGGATGTCGTTTTAGCGATTGGTAATCCATTTGGTGTGGGACAAACCGTGACACAAGGAATTATCTCGGCAACAGGACGCTCAGATTTAGGGATTAACACCTATGAAGATTTTATTCAGACCGATGCTGCGATTAACCCAGGTAATTCAGGTGGTGCATTAATTGATGTTGCAGGAAATTTGGTCGGCATCAATACTGCAATTTTTTCACAATCAGGTGGTTCACTTGGAATTGGTTTTGCAATTCCTGCCAGAATTTGCCAGCAAGTGTTTGATGCAATTTTAAAAGATGGTCGAGTCATTCGTGGTTGGTTGGGAATTAGTTTGATGCCGCCAAAACAGGATGCTCAATGGCAGTCATCTGCTGGCAATAGCGTAGGTGTTACGGTTGCTGGTGTATTGACAGGTGGTCCAGCAGCAGATGCGGGTGTACGTATTGGAGATAAAATTCTAAAAGTAAATCAGTATGATATTACTTCGGCATCACATTTGATTAATTATGTTGCATTACAGGCACCGAACAGTACCATTCATTTGGCAATTGACCGCAAAGGTACAGCGCTAGATTTGGCTGTGAAAGTTGGAGAGCGTAAGTTAAAAAATACCACCGCTCAGTATATTCCATTACCAAAACGCTAAATTTAGATGTAAAAAAAATCAGTTGCAAGCAACTGATTTTTTTTTTGACTGCGAAAATTAGTTTTCGACTTGAATCCCTGCAACAAGCCAGTCTTGCTGTGAACCTACAGGTTTTACAAAGTGCCAAACTTCAGCGAATGGCTGCGGTAAGCTATTCATGTCTTCAGAAACAGTTCCTGTAAAACGCACACTGACAACATACTGGCCATTTTCAGTCGCTGAACCTGCTACCATTGCGTTGAGATTGCTAAATTCTGCAACGTCCTGATCTCGGTTTGCCATAATGTCCTGATACATTGAGTTGTACAGTTCAGGTGTTAAGTAGCGGCGAATTTCTTCTACATTACTCGCACTGTTAACGGACTGAATATGGTTAAAACGCTGACGGGCGATACGTAAAAATGAAGCAGGCTCAGTACCATCGGGTAATTGGCTACCATTGTTCGTGTATGCTCCACCAAAACCTTGGTTATTGCTCGCTGAGTTGCCACCTACGTTTTGACCAAAAATATTGGTACTTTCGTTTGTTGGACTTGGCTGCGCTGTAAATGGAGCAGAACCTTGATTAGATACATATGGATTTGCTGCTTCAGATTTTTTGGCGCTCATTTTACGATAAATAAAGAAGCCAATGCCTCCGAGTAAAATCAGCCAGATCCAGCCTGGGATACCCGATTTCTTTTCAGCTTGAACATTTTGCTGTGGTGCTGATGTTGCAGTGCCATTATGGTCATTATTGGCTAAAGCGTGGGTCGCTAATGCACCAACGGCTGCACCTGCTGCACCTGCTGCGACCATTTTACCCAAATTTGAACCAGATTTTTGTGGTTGCGGTGCTGGAGCAGGTGGTGCTTGGTAAGTAGAAGTTGGCTGTTGGTGTGGCTGACTTGGAGTAACAGAACGTGTCATGCCGTGGCTACGACCACCGCCTGCGCGTTTTGCCTCAGCCAATGGTGATAGCACCAATGTTGCCATTAAAATACTAGCAACTAGGCCACGTTGGCGTGTGTTCATTGATTGTTCCTATATAAATACAGATTTTCCATTGCATTTATGCGGTTATTTGAACCGAATTTCAATAGTAAACGAGTAACTTTTATGCAGTTGAGGCCATACTGTAATTTGGTCGCTATATTTTGCTGGATTTATATCTATAAACTCTTAATAATTTACCTTTTGGTAAATTATTCGCTGAGTTGCATGGCTTCATGTAGGGCTTCATGCAAGCGCGCAACAGCAATAACCTGTACACCTGCAATTGGTTTTTGTGGTGCATTACCACGCGGTAAAATCACATATTTAAACCCATGTTTTACTGCTTCTTTGAGGCGTTCTTGCCCATTAGGAACAGGGCGAATTTCACCCGATAAGCCTACTTCACCAAAAACTGCAAGTTGTTGTGGAAAGGCTTTACCACGTAAACTAGAGGCACATGCCAGCAATACTGCAAGGTCTGAGCCTGTTTCAGTAATTTTTAAACCACCGACAATATTGACATAAACATCTTGCCCTGTGGTTTGTACACCACCATGGCGATGCATCACGGCAAGTAGCATGTTAAGACGGTTTTGGTCCAAACCGAGTGCGACACGACGAGGTTGCCCCTGTGCATCATCCACCAAAGCCTGAACCTCGACCAGTAAAGGACGCGTGCCTTCACGACTGATCATGACCACCGAGCCTGGAATGGCTTCATCGTAACGACTTAAAAAGATGGCAGAAGGGTTGGCAACTTCACGTAAGCCCTTATCGGTCATGCCAAAAACGCCCAGTTCATTGACTGCGCCAAAACGGTTTTTGACGGCACGAATCATACGATAACGTGAATCAGATTGACCTTCAAAATACAGTACACAGTCAACCATATGTTCAAGAACACGAGGACCTGCCAAAGCACCTTCTTTAGTGACATGTCCGACAAGAAATAAAGCTGTACCGCTGTTTTTGGCAAAACGGGTGAGTAAGGCGGCAGACTCACGAATTTGTGAGACACCACCGGGTGCAGATTGCAGGGTTTCGGTATAGAGGGTTTGAATGGAATCTAGGATGGCAACAGCAGGACGTTGTTGAGCCAACACTTCACAAATCCGTTCGACACAGGTTTCTGCCATGACTTTGAGCTGGTCGGTCGGTAGTTCGAGGCGCTGGGCACGTAGAGCGACCTGAGAAAGCGATTCTTCACCTGTAACATACAGCGCCGAATTTTTATGGCTCGCCATGTGCGTTGCAGTCTGTAATAAAATGGTCGATTTACCAATGCCCGGGTCACCACCAATTAAGACCACTGAACCTGTGACCAGACCGCCGCCTAAAACGCGGTCAAATTCGCCGATACCTGTCACAAGTCGTGTTTCATGTGAAATGGAAATTTGATTGAGTGTGGTGATTTGCGCTGATTGTCCCGCATAGCCACCTGAAAATGATCCTGGTTTTGCTCGATGAGTAATGCTTGGTTCTATACGGATTTCAACTAAACTATTCCATTCACCACATTCAGAACACTGTCCCGCCCATTTAGAATGATCTGCTCCACATTGTTCACAGCGATAGACCGTTTTAACTTTACTCATGATTTAGTGCTTTTTTGTATAAAAAAAATAAAAAAGGGGCTTAACATTAGCATGTTCATCTGATAAAAAACACTAGAGATCATGGAATCGATCTTGTATGGCTCATGCTTTATAACGGTGTCTTTTGGACGTCTGTGCCGTATGTGTTTTTTTTAAGCATCTAACTCTGAAATTGGAATGCTAATTGCTATTTGTTAGCAGCAACTCTGTTATGGATAATTATCAATGAGTTTTAACGAGCTAAATGATATTAACGCACCTGACGATTCGATTCATGAATTACAACGTAATTTACACAATCGTCATTTGCAGTTGATCGCTATTGGGGGTGCCATTGGCACTGGGTTGTTTATGGGGTCGGGTAAAACCATCTCATTGGCAGGCCCATCTATTTTATTAATTTATTTTATTATTGGAATTATGGTTTTTTTCCTAATGCGTGCATTAGGTGAACTTCTCCTGTCTAACCTGAACTATAAATCTTTTGTGGACATGTCTTATGACTTGATTGGTCCAAAAGCAGGTTTTTATGTGGGTTGGACGTATTGGGTTGGCTGGGTACTTACGGGTATGGCTGACTTAACTGCTGTAATTAACTACCTCACTTTCTGGCTCCCACCGGATATGCAGTTTACACCTGCGGGGCAAGCGTTAATTAGTGCAGGCTGTGTGCTTTTCTTAATGTTATTGAACCTATTGACAGTGCGCTTGTTTGGTGAGACTGAATTTTGGTTCGCAATTGTTAAAATCGTGGCAATTATTGCTTTGATCTGTGCGGGTGCGTACATGGTGTTTACGGGTTATCACTCACCAAACGGTGATGTGGCATCTTTGAGCAACATTTGGGCACACGGTGGTATTTTCCCGAAAGGGGTTGAGGGTTTCTTAGCAGGCTTCCAGATTGCGATTTTTGCATTTATTGGGGTAGAGCTTGTCGGAACTTCGGCTGCTGAAGCGAAAGACCCTCACATCAACTTGCCAAAAGCAGTTAATGCAATTCCTGTACGTGTCATCTTGTTCTACGTATTGTCATTAACTGTGGTGATGTCTGTGATTCCTTGGAATCATGTCATTCCAAACAAGAGTCCATTTGTTGAATTGTTCCTTATGGCAGGAATTCCAACCGCTGCGGTGATTATGAACTTGGTGGTCTTGTCGTCAGTTATGTCATCGATGAACAGTGGGATCTTCTCAACCAGCCGTATGTTATATGGTTTGGCAAAAGATGGTCAGGCGCCGAAGAAATTAGGCAAATTATCAAAAAGCGCAGTTCCTGCAAATGGTTTGATGTTCTCTTGTGCATGTATTATGGGTGGTGCAATCCTTCAGTTCTTTGTACCAGACACTATTACTGCGTTTACTCTGGCAACAACTTTGTCTGTAATTTTGTTCGTATCGGTATGGATCCTGATTATGGTGAACTATATCCGTTATCGTAAATTACGACCTGAGTTGCATGAAAAATCGACATTTAAAATGCCTGGTGGTGTGTTTATGTCGTATGTTGTTATTGCGTTCTTTATTTTTACAATCTGTATTTTGGTGCTTGAGCCAGATACTCGCCAGTCACTATTGATTAGCCCATTGTGGTTACTGATTTTAGCGATTGGTTATATGTTTAAGAAAAAGAAAGCATAATCAATCATTAAGTGAACTTAAACTCTCCATCTGGGGAGTTTAAGTTTTTATAAGAAATGTAAATTAAAAGAAATCTCATTCGCACTACTTTGGTTCAATACGATCAAAAATGGGTTCTTGCTTTGCTATAATATGGTGCGATTTTAATTTGTAAGTCTCTTTATTACATACATATTTATAAAGTTGCTCTAACTTGGTTCTATTTTAGAAAAATCAAAATCATCTCATGACAGATTCCCGCAATAGAGTCTTATAAGGCTATTGTCTTTTTGACTGTATTGCATCAAAGGGAGAGTGAACACAAATGAAAGGTAATACGACATGAAACAACAGTCAGTCGAACACAATGAGCTAAGTAAAAGCTTGTCCAATCGCCATTTACAGTTGATTGCAATTGGCGGTGCAATTGGAACAGGTTTATTTATGGGGTCAGGTAAAACCATCAGTCTGGCGGGGCCTTCCATCATATTTATTTATATGATTATTGGCTTGATGGTGTTTTTTGTTATGCGAGCCTTGGGTGAACTCTTACTCTCCAATTTAAACTATAAGTCATTTATTGATTTTTCTACTGACTTAATTGGTCCTTGGGCGGGTTATTTTGTAGGGTGGACATACTGGTTGTGCTGGATCACGATCGGGATTGCTGACCTATCTGCGATTATTAACTATTTGCAGTTTTTTAATGGTGGGCATCCATTTAGCCCTGGGGAAAGTGCCCTGATTTGTGCCACCTCGATTTTTTTTATTATGGGGCTGAATCTGGTTACCGTGAAATTGTTTGGTGAGATGGAATTCTGGTTTGCCCTGATCAAGATTATTGCGATTGTTGTGCTCATCGCTGTGGGTCTATGGATGATCTTTACAGGTTTTACTGCGCCTACAGGTGAGGTTGCTTCATTTACTCATTTATGGGCAAATGGTGGTTTCTTCCCAACAGGTTCGACAGGCTTTTTAGCAGGCTTTCAGATTGCCATTTTTGCTTTTGTTGGTGTGGAGCTGGTTGGTACAACGGCAGCAGAAACCCGTGATCCAGAACGTAACTTGCCTAAAGCAGTGAATTCTATTCCTGTGCGGATTATTATTTTCTATGTTTTTGCATTGGTGATTGTGATGTCAGTCACACCGTGGGATAAGATTAATCCAAGTGTTAGCCCATTCGTAAATTTGTTTAGTCACGCGGGTATTGCGGCGGCAGCTATTATTATGAATTTGGTGGTGCTGTCTTCTGTCATGTCTTCCATGAATAGTGGTGTGTTTTCGACCAGTCGTATGCTATTTGGTTTGTCGCGCGAAGGGCAAGGTCCAAAACTGTTTGGTAAATTAAGCCCACGTTTAGTTCCTGCCAATGCCTTATATTTCTCGGCATTTTGTTTACTTGGTGGTGCTGCACTTCAATATTTTGTACCCAATACGATTGAAGCCTTTACCTTGGCAACTACATTGTCAACGATACTGTTTATTTGTGTGTGGTTGATTATCATCTGGAGTTATATCAACTACTACAAAACGCGCCCAGAGTTACACCAGCAGTCCAAGTTTAAATTGCCTGGTGGTTTGGTGACCTGTTGGGTGGTGATTATTTTCTTCATTGGTATGATTTATGTCTTGTCTTTGGAGCCAGATACTTTAAAAGCTTTAAAGGTTAGTCCAGTCTGGTTCTTGATTTTGCTGATCGGGTATTTCTTTTTTAAGCCCAAAAAAAATCAGTAAACATTAAAGCAAAACGCCAGTTTAAAACTGGCGTTTTTTATTTTAGAAATACTTTGGTCAGAACAGGGTTCAAGGTATACTGCTTTTCAGTTTACATACAGGTGATGTCTATGATGCGTCAAATGATTGCTGTGATTAGCTTGCTGGCGACAGGTCTAAGCTTGGTGGGTTGTGGGCAGGCTGGAGATTTACAGTTACCAAACGATCCAAATTTAGATACTCGTCCAAAGTATCTGCTTTACCATCGTCATGAACAGCCAAATGCTGCATCTGAAGTCAATACCTCAGCTTCTACACCATCTTCTAAAGTTCAGTAATTTTAAGGATTTATCATGAGTTTTACCCGCATTCAAGGGGTTTTGCATGCTGAACAATGTTCTTTGGAACAGCTTGCACAGCAATTTTCTACACCGCTTTATGTGTATTCAAAAGCCAGCTTTGAAAAGCATTATTTAGATATGGATCAGGCATTTAGCTTTATTGATCATCAAATCTGCTTTGCGGTGAAGTCAAACTCAAATTTAGCTGTGTTAAATGTTTTGGCAAAATTGGGTGCGGGATTTGATATTGTCACAGGTGGCGAACTGGCTCGTGTGTTGGCAGCAGGTGGTGATCCAAGTAAAGTGGTGTTTTCAGGTTTGGGTAAATCTGAAGCGGATATTGAAAAAGCCCTGAATGTTGGAATTGCATGTTTCAATGTGGAATCACATGCTGAGTTAGATCGCATTGAAAAAGTGGCGGCGCGTTTAGGTAAAAAAGCGCCGATTTCTTTACGTGTAAATCCTGATGTTGATGCTAAAACTCATCCTTATATTTCGACAGGCTTAAAAGAAAACAAATTCGGTATTCCAAGTGATAGCGTGTTTGAAACTTATCAATATGCGCACAGTCTTGAACATTTAGATGTTGTGGGAATTGACTGTCATATTGGGTCACAGTTGACAGAAACTCAGCCGTTTGTCGATGCACTGGATCGCGTGATGCTGATGATCGAACAGCTTAAAACGCTGGGTATTCAGTTAAAGCATGTCGATATTGGTGGCGGTTTAGGGGTCACTTATAAAGATGAAGTGCCGCCAAGTGTTGTTGAATATGCTAATGCATTGCGTCCTGCTTTAGAAAAACTGGGCTTAAAAGTCTATATGGAACCAGGCCGAAGCATTAGTGCCAACGCAGGTGTATTACTGACTAAAGTTGATTTGTTGAAACCAACCAATCACCGTAATTTTGCGATTGTCGATGCAGCTATGAATGACCTGATTCGTCCGTCATTGTATGAAGCGTGGATGGATATTCAGCCAGTAACACCACGTCAGGACACTGAAGCTAAAGCATGGGATGTGGTTGGTGCAATCTGTGAAACGGGTGACTTTTTAGGTAAAGACCGTGAGTTGGCTCTACAGGAAAATGACACCTTGGCCGTGTTGGGTGCAGGAGCGTATGGTTTTGTCATGAGCTCGAATTACAATAGTCGTGGTCGTGCTGCTGAAGTGATGGTTGATGGTGATCGGGCATATGTTATTCGTGAACGTGAAAGCATAGAATCTTTATGGGAAAAAGAGCGTTTATTGCCTCAGGAGTAATTGTTGATGTTGTTAGAATTTACCAAAATGCATGGTTTGGGCAATGACTTTGTGGTGATTGATCTGATTCGTCAGCGTGCCTACTTGGATGCCGTAACTATTCAGCGTATGGCGCATCGCCATTTTGGTATTGGGTTTGATCAGCTTTTGATTGTTGAGGCACCTGATTTTCCAAACGTCGACTTTAAGTACCGTATTTTCAATGCTGATGGTTCTGAGGTTGAGCAATGTGGTAATGGTGTGCGTTGTTTTGCACGCTTTGTACACGAACGTCAATTGACACATAAAACTAAAATTAAAGTACAGACCAAGGCAGGTATCGTTGAGCCTGAATTGGGGCCAAATGGTTGGGTGCGGGTGAATATGGGTTATCCAAAATTCTTACCGCAGGAAATTCCATTTGTTGCCGATGAGCAAGAAGAACTTTATCGTCTTGATCTGGCAAATGGTCAGAACCTGTTGATTGATGTTGTGAATATGGGCAACCCACATGCAGTGACCATTGTGCCTGATGTTTTGACAGCAGATGTTGCAAACCTGGGACCGCAAATTGAATCACATGTGCGTTTCCCTGAACGTGTTAATGCTGGTTTTATGCAGATTGTAGATGAAAAGCATGCGCGTTTACGTGTGTTTGAGCGTGGAGTCGGTGAAACATTGGCCTGTGGTACAGGGGCGTGTGCAGCAGCAGTCAGCGCTATGCGCCGTGGCTTGCTGGCAAGTGAAGTTGAAATCCAGCTTGCAGGTGGTTCATTGCATATTGCGTGGCGTGATGGTGATGTAGTCTGGATGACTGGCCCAACAGCCAACGTCTATGAAGGACGTTTTGATTTACGTTATTTCCAAAGCTAAATTGTGATCCCCCAAGCCAGATGATGGTCTGGGTTGGGGGCTATTTAAGGTTTTGCCTTATTTTTATAAACATAACAGATCTCGTATTTTCTTTTTTTGTATTCAATTTTCATCAACCATTTGATGCTTCAGTGTTTGAAACATAATTCGTGTTATCCAGTTAATTTTTTGATCTTGAAGCTGCTTGATTCTGTAATGGAAGTTTTTCATACTGTAAGTATTAAAAAAATCATACTGCCCAGAGTAAAATTATGCAAAATCAAATGCAGGAACAACAACTTGAGCAATTATTAGAAAAAGCAGCCAAAGAACCTGCATACCGCCCAGAATTCTTACAACAATTATTGATAGGGCATATTTACTGCTTAGGTGTCACAGATCGAACGACTCAGCCGATGAAAACCGAGCAAATTCACATGAAACAAGGTGATGAACTACATCTGCAAAAATGGAAAAAAGCGGATGGAACAGAAGCATTACCATTTTTCTTGTCACTAGAAACCTTGCAGCAGTCCATTGAAGAAGAGCATTCGTATTTATATCTTCCAACGCAGCAGTTTTTTGAAATGACACTTGGAGACACACTGGTAATGAACCCGATGTCAGCTTATGGCAAAGAATTTAGCCCAGGTGAAATTCGTCAGCTCTTGCAAATTGATGTAGGTCAGGTCGAAAGTTATGAAGTCCAGCAAGACACCGAGGTTTTACTTGGACAACCCACTGAATATCCTTATAAGATGGTGTTACAGTTACAAAAATTCTTGCAAACCAAGCCGCAGGTACAAGCCGCGTATTTGGCACTGATGCATAACCCACAGCGCGATGCTAAACCGACTTTAATGATTGGCTTGCAACTGGACATGCCGCAACCATTGCAACTGGATCAGTTGATTCAGCAGATAGGGCAAGTTGCCTTTGAAAGTCTGGATCAACCAAGTCTTGTAGATTTGACGATTATTGACGATCAAAAAAATGATGGTCTGAGTCGTTATATGCGTGAAGAAACCACACCCTTTTATCAGCGTGAACAACCTGAAAAACGCCGTGGTATGCTAACCCGATTTTTTTCTTAATAAATAGGCTGATTTCATGGATATGTTCGAATTGCTTCATATATGGCTGAATTCTCGTAAAATTCAGCAGCAGTCCGAGCATACATTGTCAGCTTATGAACGTGATGTGCGGGATTTTCTAAATTTTTGCCAACGCAAGAAATTAGATCTTAATAATATTGCCTCCGCTGATCTGCGTGAATACTTGGCAGAAAAAGTAGAACGGCAACAACTGGCAACCAGTAGTTTACAGCGTGCTTTAAGTGCGATTCGCCAGTTTATGCAGTGGGTTGAGCAGCAACAAAAAATTGCACAAAATCCAGCTAAAGATTTCCATTTAAAGCGCCAACCACGGGCGCTACCAGGTATGCTGGATATTGAAACCATTTTACAAATTCTGGAACAGCCTGCACCTGAAAAGCCTTTAGAGCAACAGCTTTGGTTACGAGATAAAGCTATGTTGGAGTTACTTTACTCCAGTGGCCTGCGTTTGGCAGAATTACAAAGCCTAAATCTGCAAGATCTGGATTTTGAACGACAGCAGGTACGCGTAACGGGTAAAGGCGATAAAACCCGTATTGTGCCTTTTGGACAAAAAGCCAAGCAGAGCTTACATCGCTGGCTGCAAATGGTAGCAATTTGGATGGGGCAGAGCTTGCAACCAAACAGCGCAGTGTTTATTTCTCAGCGTGGTACGCGTCTAACACCACGTCAGATTGAAAATCGTGTCAAAGCCCAAGCATTACGAGCAGGGGTAAATGTTGATTTACATCCACATTTGCTCAGGCATTGTTTTGCCAGTCATTTGCTTTCGGCAAGTGGTGATTTGCGTGGCATTCAGGAAATGCTCGGGCATAGCAACTTGAACACAACACAAATCTATACGCATATTGATTTTGATCGTTTAGCGCAAATTTATGATCAGGCACATCCGCGTGCGCAAAAGTAAAGCCTAGTATTCGTCCAAAGGTAACTGATAACTTTGCTTAATAATCTGGCTGGGTAAATCGGTTTTCACGCTGGTAATACCATTTTTTTTGGTCAAATGACTGGACTGAAACTTGCGGTAACTTTCCAGATCAGGAACCACTACTTTGAGCATGGCATCACATTCCCCCAAGATGATGTAGCATTCCATGACTTGTGGGAGCTCTTTCATGGCTTCAATAAAGCAGTCAATGGTTTCCGCATCCTGACCGATCAGCCAAATCCGAGAAAACAAAATCAAAGAGAAACCGACCTTTTGTGGGTCAACTAGAGTGGTATAACTTTGAATCACGCCTGCTTCTTCGAGAAGTTTTACCCGCCGTAAACAAGAGGAGGGTGATAGTCCCACTTGCTTGGCAAGATCGTTGTTTTGAATCCGTCCATTCTGTTGTAAATGAAGAATAATATTTTTGTCTATACGATCGAGTTTTATTGATATAGAATTATTTATTTGCTTCATAAATTAGAATTAAATTCGAAAAATAATTTTAATTATAGAATATTTGCAAGCCTATTTGATTGGTTTTTTTAGACAATATAGAGACTTTATTTTGTTGTTTTAAAGGCAAAAGCAATGTCTGACTTTACATTATTTGCACTCACCATCATTCCGCTGGTATTAACGCCAGGGCCCGATATGTTATTTGTACTTTCACAAGCGATGGGTAAAGATTTTAAGTCAGGCATGATGGCAACTTTTGGCGTGTGTTCTGGCTATCTGGTACATTCGGTACTGGTTGCACTGGGAATTTCCGCCATTATTGTGTCTTATCCGATGCTATTTAATGCGATTCGATTTTTTGGGGTTGCATACTTGGTGTACCTTTCAATTCAGTTATTTCGTTCAGCATTTCAGAGTAAAGGTATTCGGTTATCGGCTGCACAGACCCATAATCCCATTCGCAAAGGCTTTGTAACGTCATTGCTAAATCCCAAAGTCATGCTGATTTATTTTGCAATCTTGCCGCAATTTATGCATAGCAAAGGCAACCCTGTGGTTGAAGGCTTGCTCTTGTCTTTAATTTTTATAAGTTCATGTATTATCGTATATTTGGTACTAACATTTATTGCGGTTAAAATGACAGAGAAAGCAGGTTTTGATCAGCAGAAACAAAAATGGGTCGATGCCACCTCTGCGAGCATGATTATGTTAGCTGCTACATGGCTCATCGCTCACTAAATTAAAAACTCTTTTCTGCCAGCATATTGCTGGCTTTTTTATATTTTGAATATTGTATTTATGACAGCATGGTAGAGATTATTTTTTGTTCCACTTATCAGTAGATGTGGGTATTTCTGATGTGTATCATGAAGAAAATTGATGATTTTGATAAAAATGACCTATGAGTTTAATTTTTTAAATCATTGTTTTTTATCTTAAAAATTAATAGAAACTCAGGTAGAATATGCCGCGTAAAGCTTTTCTTTGAACTGGCCAATTCACGTTTTTAACATAATTTCAGTCTCTGTTGAGAAATTGTGACTTGACCGAAATGCCAAACGCATTGCAAGATAGGCAACGAAACGAATTTTTGAAAAGTATCGCACTTTTCTTCTAGATCATTGGATACTACAGCCGAGGAATACATGAAGGCTCTTGTTGCTGTCAAACGTGTGGTCGATGCCAACGTTAAAGTTCGCGTTAAGCCGGACAATAGTGGTGTTGATTTAACCAACGTAAAAATGTCAATTAACCCATTTTGTGAAATCGCAGTGGAAGAAGCGGTTCGCTTAAAAGAAAAAGGCATTGTTTCTGAAATCGTAGTGGTTTCAGTGGGTGCAAAAGAAGCTCAGGAACAAATTCGTTCTTCTATGGCGCTTGGTGCTGACCGTGGCATCTTGGTTGAAACAGCCGATGAGCTAGGTGCTTTAGAAGTTGCGAAAATCCTGAAAGGTGTTGTGGCGCAAGAACAACCACAATTGATTCTTTTGGGTAAACAAGCCATTGATGATGACTCTAACCAAGTGGGTCAAATGTTGGCAGCACTTTTAGGTTCAGGTCAGGCTACATTTGCATCTGAAGTGAAAGTTGAAGGTGAAAAAGTTCAAGTTACCCGTGAAATTGACGGTGGTTTACAAACAATTGAACTGAACTTACCTGCAATCATTACCACTGACTTACGTTTGAATGAACCGCGTTATGCGGCTTTGCCGAACATTATGAAAGCACGTAAAAAACCGTTGGATACAAAATCTCCTGCGGACTATGGCGTAGCTACTGGTAGCAAACTGAAAACTTTAAAAGTTGAAGCACCAGCAGAACGTCAAGCGGGCGTACAAGTGAAATCTGTAGATGAGCTTGTTGATAAACTTAAAAATGAAGCGAAAGTGATCTAAAAGGCAGGGATAACATCATGAGTATTTTAGTCATCGCTGAGCACGACAACCAAACTTTAAATGGCGCAACCTTAAACGTTGTTGCAGCAGCGCAAAAAATTGGTGGCGACATCACTGTTCTTGTAGCAGGTTCAGGTGCACAAGCTGTTGCCGATGCAGCAGCAAAAGTTGCAGGTGTTAGCAAAGTTCTACTTGCTGACAATGCAGTCTATGCCAACCAACTAGCAGAAAACGTTGCTGGATTAATTGCTGATTTGGGTAAAGGCTATAGCCACATTTTGGCAGCAGCAACCACCACTGGTAAAAACATTTTGCCACGTGTTGCAGCTTTGCTGGATGTAAGCATGGTGAGTGATGTAATTGCGGTTGAATCAGCCAATACTTTCAAACGCCCAATTTATGCAGGCAATGCGATTGCCACTGTACAATCAGAAGAAGCAATCATTGTTGCGACTGTACGTACTACTGCTTTTGATGCGGTTGCAGCAGAAGGTGGTGCAGCAGCTGTTGAAGCAGTAAGCGAAGCTAAAGATGCAGGCGTATCGAAATTCGTTTCAGAAGAAATCGTAAAAACTGAACGTCCAGAGCTTTCAGGTGCACGTATCGTTGTATCTGGTGGTCGTGGTGTGGGTTCAGGTGAAAACTACCACAAAGTACTTGATCCATTGGCAGACAAACTGGGTGCAGCACAAGGTGCATCTCGTGCTGCGGTTGATGCGGGCTTTGTACCAAACGACATGCAAGTGGGTCAAACAGGTAAGATTGTTGCGCCTGACCTGTACATTGCTGTGGGTATTTCAGGTGCGATTCAGCACTTGGCAGGTATGAAAGATTCTAAAGTGATCGTTGCGATCAACAAGGATGAAGAAGCGCCAATCAATGCAGTTGCGGACTACTGGTTAGTGGGTGATTTGAATGAAGTCGTACCTGAACTGGTATCTAAGCTTTAATTGAGTCATTTTAAAAAAACTCTGCTTCGTGCAGAGTTTTTTTATGCTTTAAATTTGTGTTTGAGCAATTTTCTTTAAAGTTAAAATTTACAAATATATTTAGAGAAAAAGCTTAATTTGAGCCAGAAGAATCCTTGCAAATTAGGCGAATTGGATAAAAAAAACATTATCAAAAAAATACTCAAAAGTATGTGTAAAAAATCAGCAAAAATCAGAGGAATTTTATAAGAGAAATGTGATTCTATGGGCTTCGAGCGCCACAAAACACAGGCAAATATGCTAAAATATTGCGTTATGTTTTTCAGTTTTAGTGATAAGTTTTTCACTAATTTTTTCTGAATTTTTTTCAAGTTTTTTGGCTGTTTATCCATGATAAATGGTCAATATAATAAGGAGTATGCATGAGCGTATCGGAAATCCGACCGATTGCCATTGAGGATGAACTCAAGCACTCGTATCTTGATTATGCCATGAGTGTGATTGTCTCTCGTGCATTGCCAGATGTGAGAGATGGTCTCAAACCTGTTCATCGTCGTGTGCTATATGCGATGCATGAGCTGGGTAATGATTATAACAAGGCCTATAAAAAATCTGCCCGTGTAGTTGGTGATGTGATCGGTAAATATCACCCGCATGGTGACTCTGCGGTGTATGAAACCATCGTACGTATGGCACAAGATTTTAGCTTGCGTTATCAGTTGGTCGATGGTCAAGGTAACTTTGGTTCAATCGATGGCGATAGCGCAGCGGCAATGCGTTATACCGAAGTGCGTATGACCAAGCTTGCTCATGAGCTTCTGGCCGATCTTGAAAAAGACACGGTCGATTGGGAAGACAACTACGACGGCTCTGAGCGTATTCCTCAAGTTTTACCTACACGTGTTCCAAATTTACTGATCAATGGTGCTGCGGGTATTGCAGTCGGTATGGCGACCAACATGGCGCCGCATAATATGACCGAAGTGATTCACGCTTGCCTTGCTTATGCAGATAATCCAAATATCTCTATTGAAGGTTTGATGGATCATATCAGTGGTCCAGATTTCCCAACAGGCGGCATTATTTACGGTAAATCAGGCATTGTCGATGCTTACCGTACAGGTAAAGGCCGTTTGCACATTCGCGGTAAGTATCATTTTGAAGAAGATGAGAAAACAAGCCGTATCACGATTGTCTTTACTGAAATTCCGTATCAGGTCAATAAAGCGAGAGTCATTGAGCGTATTGCTGAACTGGTTAAAGAAAAGAAACTCGAAGGAATTTCAGAACTTCGTGACGAATCTGACAAAGACGGTATGCGTATTGCGATTGACTTAAAGCGTGGTGAAAACGCTGAAGTCGTGGTCAATAATCTGTTTTTGAATACACAGCTTGAAAACTCGTTCAGCATTAACATGGTTTGCCTTGACAATGGTCAACCAAAATTAATGAATCTGAAAGATATTATTGCTGCGTTTATTCGCCACCGTCAGGAAGTCGTGACACGTCGTACCATGTTCGAATTGCGTAAAGCACGTGAACGTGGACACATCTTGGAAGGCTTGACGGTCGCATTGGCGAATATCGATGCCATCATTGAAGCCATTAAAACTTCAGCCAATCCAGCAGAAGCGCGTGAACGCCTACAAGCAGGCGAGTGGGCTGCGGGTGGTGTCGTGGGCTTGCTTGAAAAAGCAGGTGCTATTTCAGTTCGTCCAGATGAAATTGAGGGTGAAGATCCAAATCGCCCATTTGGTTTGATTGATCAGCGTTATCGTTTGTCACCGACTCAAGTTAACGCAATTTTAGAGTTACGCTTACACCGTTTAACAGGTTTGGAACAAGATAAACTTCATGCAGAATACAGTGAGATTTTATCTCAGATTGCTGAATTTACAGCTATTTTGAATGATTTTAACTTGTTGATGAATGTTATTCGTGAAGAGTTAGCACTGATTTTGCAACAATATGGCGATGCTCGTCGTACAGAAATTATTGAATCTCGCGTTGATTTTTGCCGTGAAGATCTTATTCCAGAAGAGCAAGTTGTACTCACCGTTTCTAAAACGGGTTATGCAAAAACGCAGCCACTCTCTGACTATGCAGCTCAACGCCGTGGTGGTCGTGGTAAGTCTGCAACCAGCATGAAAGAAGATGATTATATTCAACATCTGATTGTCGCGTCTAACCATGCAACGGTGCTGTGCTTTACCAATGTTGGTAAAGTTTATCGTCTGAGAGTATTTGAAGTTCCACAAGCTTCACGTGGTGCAAAAGGTCGCCCAATGGTTAACCTGTTGCCACTGGATGCCAATGAAACCATTACCGCCATTCTTCCATTAACCGACTTCCCAGAAAACCATTATGTGTTTATGGCAACTGCATCGGGTACCGTAAAACGTGTGGAATTGGCGCAATTTGCAAACATTCGTGCCAATGGTTTGCGTGCAATTGAGCTTAATGAAGAAGATACCTTGATTGGCGTTGCGATTACTGATGGTAATCAGCAAATCATGTTGTTCTCAAATGAAGGTAAAGCGATTCGTTTTGCTGAAACTGATGTGCGGGCAATGGGGCGTACCGCAAAAGGTGTACGTGGTATGCGAGTTGCTCTTGCTGCAACTGCACTTGAGGTGGATGAAACTGAAACCGAAAATGATGATACGGATGATACTGAAGATAGTGCAGATTTGAATGTCATCAGTCGCATTGTATCACTGGTTGTTGTCCCTGACACAGGCGAAGTACTGTGTGCGAGTGCAAACGGTTATGGTAAGCGTACTCCAGTCGGTGACTTTCCGACCAAAAAACGTGGTGGTAAAGGCGTTATTGCAATTAAAACTTCTGAGCGTAATGGTGAGTTGGTTGGCGCAGTTGCGATTGATGAAACCAAAGAGCTCATGTTGATCTCCGATGGTGGTACTTTAGTGCGTACCCGTGCTTCTGAAGTGGCAACTACAGGACGAAATGCACAAGGTGTTCGTCTGATTCGTTTGGGTGAAAATGAAACACTGGTCGGTGTTGAAGCCATTGATGCCGTTGAGGAAGATGAAATTGAACTCGACATCAGCGAAGTGAATGAAGCTGTTGAAACTGAAGAAGTAGACAATACAGAAGAATAAATTCAGATCTGTCTCATTTTGAAGTGGGTTGATACTTATTTCAGAATGAGACATACAGATCAAAATAAAAGAGGAAGCCTAGGCGTCCTCTTTTTTATCATTGATTAAATATAAATACGTCATAATTACGTTGATGCAATACTTTGACCTGAGGATCAGACGATTTAAATTCACCTGGACGACTAATCACAATCAAAGGCTGTTTGTTTTTCAAAGCTTGCTCAAAGGTCGCATCGTTCCATAAATTGCGTTTTAACTCGGGTTCAAATAATAAGCCATCTTTAATTTCTACAGCTGAATTATCTCCCCCAACAGCATCCCAGTTATTCACCAAATATATAGGTGATTTCCAATCCAGTAAAAATGGCACGTCATAAAAATAGTAGCGATAGAACACTAACTTCGTATTACCATGTAGATATTGCTGAAATTGTAACTGGTCAGAATTGGTTTTCGTATCGAACAATCGAACGGCAAAAGGAACACTTGAACACAGCACCAATAAACTAAGTACCGTCGCTTGTAAAAATGAGATCTTTTCAGCTTTATAACATGCCAGAAACACCCACGGGCTAGCTGTTAAAATTGTGCCGAGCAGATAAATAAGACCAATATGCTGAAAATAAAAATCATGATTAGTTTTCATGACATGTGGTGCAAGCAATATAGTGAGTCCCATTAGGGATACAAAAATTGAAACACCTAAAATCTGTAATTTATTTTTAGGTAAGGTAAGTGTCTGCTGAACCCATGCTGTGATGAGAATCGTCAGCGGGGCAACGACAGGTAAAATATAACCTGCTAGTTTGGATGGCGGAATTGAAAAAAAGATCGTGACAGAAACGAACCACCAGAGCAGTAAAGCAAGAATTGGCGATGGAACGACTGTACGAATATGTTGTTTTGCGCCTTTAAATCCCGTAACGAGCAACCAAGGTAAGAAGCTGATCAATAAGATGAGCAAATAAAAAAACCAAGGTCGTTTATTATTAAATCCTGATGAACTAAAGCGGCTAAACTGCTGGTCAATAAAGAAATAATTTAGGAAATTTGCATAGTGGTGTTGAGCGAAATATAGCCATGGACCTACTAGACAAATAAACAGTAAAATACCCAGTGGATTAAGTAAAGATGGGATTTTTCTCCATTCTTTACAATAAATCACCCACGGCAAAATCACCATCCCTGGAACCAGTACACCAATCAGCCCTTTACTCAAAAAGCCACCAGCACAGGCAACATAGCCTAGGAATAAAATCGATTTTTTCCCAGACAAAGTAAAATCTGCAAAACAGAAAACGGTCAGTGTCATCCATGTTGCAACCAGTAAATCATGGTTAACATACTGACTGCTGCCAAAAAACAGTAAACTGGTTGCTAGAATCAGTGCACTGAGCTGAGCAACACGCTCATTGATATATTTACGAACAAAGAAAAATAGACTGACCAACATCAAAGTGCCAGCAAGTACAGGAACCAGACGTAATACCCATAAATGCACACCAAAAATTTCCATCAAACCTGAACTGATCCAGTGCAAGAGTGGAGGTTTATGCATAAATGGAAAACCATTGATACGTGGTGTGAGCCAGTCGCCAGTTTCAAACATGGCCCGGCTGATATCTCCATAACGTCCTTCATCAGGTACTGACATTGGTCTGATGACTGAAGTAATGAAGAGCCAGATCGGTAGCAAAATCAGTAATAATTTAGATGATCTAAGTAAAGGTTGCATAACATAGCCTCAATGCTGGAATGCAAAAAATTGGTTCAATAAAAAGGTGAAAATTGCAGTGAGAAAAATTGCAATAATGACCAAAATGGATAGTGAAATATTTAAATAGTGGTGTGAAATAAGCAATAAACTTTCATTGAACACAAAACCTAAAGTTGCAACGATAAAAAATTTAGGTAAGGTTTGCCGATGTGAAAGCTGCTGAGCTTGAAATGTAAAATGTCGATGCCCAAAGTAACTTACCCAAAAAGCAAGACAAAAAGCAATGAGATTGGCATACGCTAAAGCAATATGCACTTGCTCAAACAGTAGAATCACAATAGCGTAATGCGTCAATGCCGCAAGCACACCAATGATCCCAAAGCGAGCAAATGTAAGAACATGGGCAAGCATTAGAGGGTCTTATTATCAGATGTTGATGATGAATTTTTAGCTTTAGAGTGCTCTGCAGCAACAATATATTTAGGACGATTTTTGACTTCAGTATAAATACGTCCGATGTATTCTCCAAGAATACCAATAAATAGTAACTGAATTCCACCAAGCAATGTCATGCCAGCAACAAGCGTTGCCCAACCTGGAACACTACTGCCTTCGATGAGCGTTTCAAGAATAATCCAGATACCATATGCCATCGCCATAAATGCGAGCAATGCTCCCAGATAAGTACTTACTCTTAGCGGTAAATCTGAAAAGCCTGTTAATCCAGAAATAGCAAGGTTAAACAATGATTTGAAATTAAAACTTGATGTCCCGTGCTGACGTTCTTGTTCAGAAAATTGTAGTCCAATACTTTTAAAACCCACCCACGCGTACAAGCCTTTCATATAGCGGTTTTTTTCAGGTAAATTCTGAATGGCTTTGACTACTTTTTCATCAATTAGACGGAAATCTCCTGCATTTTCAGGAATTTCAACGGAAGTACTAAAACTCATTAATTTATAATAAGCATGGGTGAAAAGGCGTTTAAGCCAAGATTCGGTATTGCGGCTGCGAATACCATAGACCATGTCATAGCCATTACGCCATAAATTGAGCATGGTTGGAATTTCATCAATCGGGTGCTGAAAATCGGCATCAATCAATAATGCAATATCTCCTGTAACATGATCTAAACCTGCACTGAGTGCAGCTTCTTTACCAAAGTTACGAGAGAGTTCCAGTACACGCAGAGGGTAATCCTCAACCAAACTATATAAAACAGCTAAGGTGTTATCTTTACTACCATCATCAATCACAATGATTTCATAACCAGCAAGCTCTAACTGGTCTAACTTGGCAGCCAAAGCTGGAATAAATTGGGGTAAATTTCCCGCTTCGTTATAAGCAGGAATCACACAAGATAGAAATGGATTTGTTCTCATGCGTTTACTCCGATACGTGAAAGAGTAATTTGATAATTCTGACAGTCAATTGCAAATTGTTCAGATGCTAAATACTGATATTCTTGTAGCCGCGCTATTGTAATTGGATCAGTATTTTTTATTAAATCCCGCGCAGGATGACACATAATTAAAAGATTGTCTTGCGCTTGGCTTAACCATTTTTGGTTCAGATGAGCATAATCAATTTGCTGAAAATCATAAATTCCAGCAAAAAATTGATTCTGTTTAAATTTATTTTGCATACATAATTGATTAAGAGTTGCTGAACCTAATTGCATGAGCATATATGTTTTAAACTGATAGGGTGAAACCACAAGAGTATGTCGAAGATTTCTCACCCAGCCTTTAAAATTCTGTTCTTTTAAAAACTCTATCAGTACTTCACGAATCACTGGAAACTGATGAACATGTTGATGTCCATCAACAAAGTCAGGCGCTTGCCCCAACGCTTCGATAAAAGCGTTCCATTGCTCGGCAATACTATCGCGAATCTGTTGACGGTCAAGTAATCGTAACCATGCTTTAACCATAAGTGTATTTAAAGGAAAAGCGACAGTCTTGTCATCAAAAGCATGGGTAAAATTGAGGTGTAACCCTAAATCCGCCTGAGCAGCATAAGGTTTTAATTGCTGTGCCGCTTGTGACCAGTCAGGTGATTGGGTCATGCAAGATGTCGCGTGCAGCCGCTGTTGTGCAATCAGCTCAATGATTGCCGTAGAAATACTTGGGTGTAAAGCAAAATCATCGGCGCAGTAGCAGACATGTGTCATTTTAGACACTCGCTTGCATTATTATAAATCATATCAAATATCTACAAAATAAAAGATGCGTCTAATATGCTCAGTATCCCTTAAGAACAACTTAAGTGTAAACTGGGGAAAATGTTGTTACAGAGTAAAAACGTGATTTAACTAATCAGCTTAGATGATCTAAATAGATTGCAAATCCGAGCTGTTTTAGTCCCATTCTAAAGTCATGTAACCTTAGAATGGAGAAGATGAATTATTGAGACAGGACGATTTTCTTTAAAACGTCAACCAAAACATTAAATTCATTGTGTAATGGTGTGCTTTTACGTGTAACTAATGCGATAGTGCGCACAGGTGCCGCCTCAATATGTTTGACTTGCAAATCCGCATGGTATTGTAACATCGGGCGTTGTAAGGCAATTTCAGGCAATAAGGTATAGCCTAAGTTCGACGATACCATTTCAACTAAAGTTGGAAGAGAGCTGGCTTTTAATCGGTGATCATTTTTACGTTCGCCAATTGGGCAGGCACTCAAGACATGATCGCGTAGGCAATGACCTTCCTCAAGCAACATTAAGCGAGAGAGATCAAGATCATCAAGGTTACTCGCGCGGATACATTGCTGATCTGCTTTATGATGTACCAAGACCAGATTTTCTTTGGCAATCTCGGCAACTTTGAGTCCACGTGTGTCAAATGGCAGTGCCAAGACAATCATGTCCAGATTACCATGTTCCAGTTTTTCAACAATCTTTTCACTTTGTGCTTCATGCAGATGTAACTGGATTTTAGGTAAATAATGATGCACTTCATCAAGCAACTGCGTCAAAATAAAGGGAGCAATGGTCGGAATAATCCCTAAATGTAAGTCGCCAGTGAGTGGTTCACTCATTTCCCGACTGAGCCGCATAAGATCTTGAGCATCTGCAAGTAAAACGCGAGCCCGCGCAACCACTTGTTCCCCTAAAGGTGTTAAACGTACATTTTGGCGATCGCGTTCAACCAAAACACCACCAAGTAAACGTTCTAACTCCATAATGCCGCCAGATAAAGTCGACTGGGTTACAAAAGAGCGACGTGCTGCCTCGGTAAAATGCAATGTTTCAGACAGTGTTACTAAATAAGAAAGCTGTCTTAAAGAGGGTAATGCAGCCATAGTGTCCTGATACTTTTAAGGTTTAAAGTGATGTGCGAATAAACCACTCAATTGAGGGATAAAATGTGGTGGAATATCATGCCCCATTCCGGCAATTAATTCAAATTTTGCTGCTTTAATTGCTTTTGCAACAACCCGACCATGTTTAGGTGGCAATAATCGGTCGCTTGCGCCATGAATGACTAACGTAGGTTGTTGAATTTGTTGATCCCACTTGAGTAATGACCCTGTACATAGTATTGCTAGTAATTGATGCAAGACACCATTTGGGTAGTAACTGCGAAAATAAGCTTTACGTGCAAATAGTCGGATTTCTTCGACATTAATATAGTTGGGTGACCCAATAATCTTGTAAAGCTGTACATTCTGCCGAATGATTTCATCTTCCTGTGTTGGGCGTTTACTGATCATCAATTTAAGTTGCTTGATACCAGGTGCAGGCAGCAGCGGTTGATTGTTGCTAGTGAACAGTAACCCTAGCTTGCTAATTTTTTCTGGGTATTTTGCAGCGACGATCTGGGCAATCATGCCACCCATTGAAGCTCCAATCAGGTTACATTGATTAATTTCCAGTTTATCAAGCAATAAGCCAACATCATCGGCCATATCTTCCAAAGTATATGGCGCACCATTATTTTTAAGCCCGACACTAAAACGCGCCATCATGCTGAGTAAGTGATGAGAGTTTTGAGGCTCTGTTGTGATTTTGCTAGATAAACCAATATCTCGGTTATCAAAACGAATAACACAGAAACCCTGATCAATCAGTGATTTGCAAAAAAAATCTGGCCAAAGAATCAGTTGCCCACCTAAACCCATAATCAGCAAAATACATGGATGCTCGGGGTTGCCACCCATTTCAATGTGCAATTGTATGCCATTGCCGAGATCGACTTGTGCCTCACGCATATACTTACTATATGGTGATGGGCTAAACACAATACTCTGATTCATTGTGAGCATCCATGAAGTGTGATTATGCTTGTGGTGGAATTAAATCCGGTACCAGTTTGGTCAATGCTAAACGCTGTTTAGCTGCTGTTGCACCAAGCAGTACAAAGCCACGAATGGTTCCTTCACTATCGACAGCTTTAGATAACATGCCATCTTCAAAATGTTCAGTTTCCCAATTCACATCTACATTGTGTGGTACTGGCAATACAGTGAGTGGTGCAGCAGGCGTTTTAACCGCAACTGGCATAGCAGGGTAGTGAACATGAGTGTGCTGACCTACCAAAGTTTTTGCCAATGCACGTGCTTGTTGCATAATTGGCATAACGTATGGCAATAAAAGCCCATTTACTTCGGCACAGTCACCGACAGCATAAATATCGGGCTGATTGGTTTCCATTAGACTATTGGTGAGAATTCCGCGACTGGTTTCAATCTTGGCATGCTTGGCAATATCAATATTGGGTTGTAAGCCCACCGCACATAAGACAAGATCTGCTGCAAGGCTGTGACCATTTTCTAGTGTCACGACGTAATGTTTTTTAACTTTACTGATTTTCTCAACGGTTGTGCCAAGAATAAACTTAATACCACTCTCGTGCAGTTTCTTTTGAAACTCTTCAGCAACATATTGTGGCAATAAACGACCAAGCGGTTGTGGTGCTAAATCAATGACAGTTGTTTGATAACCTGTGTGCTGTAAATCATTGGCAAATTCACAGCCAATTAACCCAGCGCCTAAAATGGCAATCCGTTTATCTTGTTTTTGATCAAGCTGCTCGCGAAATGCGCGGTAATCGGTGAGTGAATTCACAACATGAATATCGTCACTACCATCGCCAGCAATCGCTAAACGAATTGGATTCGCCCCTACAGCTAAAATGAGTTTACTGTAGTTAAGTTCAACAGTTTGTTGATCTTGCACATAGCTTAACTGGTGCTTTTCAGCATCAATATGATTGACCCAAGCATGCGTTTCAATGCGCATGTTGAGTTGCTCAGCCATTTTGGTTGCATCTGCAAGTGCAATTTGAGCAGGCTGTTTATTGCCTGCCAAGGCATTTGACAATGTTGGCTTGGCATAACTTGCTGCATCATCAGCACAGATCATGATCAGTTCTTGTTCTTTGTTTAATTTTCGGTATTCACGTGCAAGGGTATAACCCGCCATACCCGAACCCACAATCACAATAGGCTGCAT
This sequence comes from Acinetobacter sp. ANC 4636, assembly GCF_054454555.1. Lineage (NCBI taxonomy): Bacteria > Pseudomonadati > Pseudomonadota > Gammaproteobacteria > Moraxellales > Moraxellaceae > Acinetobacter > Acinetobacter sp. ANC 4636. The sequence goes on from NZ_JBTKVD010000001.1 coordinate 109,438, forward strand.
AATATTCTCCAAAATGTTTTTATTAAGTAAAAAGACCATGTTCAAACATGGTCTTGAGCGGCTTTATACTTCAATCATTTCAAAATCTGCTTTGGATACTCCACAGTCTGGACAGGTCCAGTCATTGGGTACATCTTCCCATTTTGTCCCAGGAGCAATGCCATCTTCTGGCCAGCCTGTTGCTTCGTCGTAAATCCATCCACAAACGATGCATTGATATTTTTTCATGAGTATCTCCAAAATGCTGATGGGTAGCCAAAAAATGCCTGTCAGCGGTGCTGTTATAAGGGGAAGCCTGATCATTATAGTTTACAGGTTCTTATCTTAAAATTTTTACCTTGTTGTACTGTAAAGTAAAGAAATTCTTGGAAGATTACGTTTTTAAAAAGAAGTAACAATAGAGTGAAACTCATATTTTTTATGTCTTAGACTAAGGTGGTAATGCAAAAAAAATAAAAATGCATAAAATATTATCGGGATTTTCTTGATGTTAAAATAAATTTAATTGTAAATCAATAACTTAAATAAGTTTATGTGCTGAAAAATGTTAATTGAATAAAAAATAATAGTTTTTTTAAGTTTAAATGGTTAAAATTAGCTCAAATCGATAGCTTGATATTCTCCTGCCATGAACTTTGCTCAAACTTTTTGGTCTCATATTCGTACCATTCCAGATTTCCCAAAAACTGGGATTTGTTTTTATGATTTGACACCGTTGTTGGTGAATCAAATTGAAGCATTGTCTGATGCTTTGGTTGCAAGTATCCCAGCAGACAAAATAGAAGCTGTAGACAGCTTTGTTGCTGTAGAAGCGCGTGGGTTTGTGTTGGCAAGTTTCTTGGCACAACGTTTAAATAAAGGTTTAATTTTAGTGCGTAAAGCAGGAAAATTACCACCGCCAGTTGTGGGTGTAGGCTACAGCTTAGAATATGGTTTAGATAAACTTGAAATGTCAGCTGATGTTCAGCCAAACCAAAATGTGATTTTGGTAGATGATATTTTGGCAACAGGCGGTACATTAAAGGCAGTTCAAACGTTGGCAAACAAATGCCAATTAAACGTTTTAGGCGCAACAATTTTATTAGACTTAGACCGTGAACATAAAGACATTGGTTTGGATGTTTGGTCTGTAGTACGTGAAAGTGAAAACACTGAGTTGCAAGAAGTTGTTGCATAAATGAAGTAAACAAGACAGAAAATGCCGATCTTAGATCGGCATTTTTTATTTTGGTGATGGGTGAAAATTTTGCTCAAATTGCTGAACTAGCAAATTAATGTTTTCTGGGTATTCAAGTCGATGATAGCCGCCTGTATAGGTATGTACAATCATGAAACGTTCCAGAATTTGTTGTGTTTGATACATGTTGAGCATTTCATCACCCAGTTCTAAGTAGGCAAACTGTGGAATGTCATGATCTAAGTCTTTTTCTTCAAGTGCAGGGTAATCATCGCGAAAATTTGGTGCAAGACTTGGGTTTGCTACAATGGCAGGCAAATGAAACTGGTAAGACATTCTCAGTGTCCAATATCCTCCAACGCCATGTCCCACCAATAAATCAGGTTTAATTTTTTCAATAATGTTGCGGTAGAGCATTTCAACCGTTTGAAAACTTAAATTACGATAATCGACGTCTATACAAAATTTTTGTTTTGCTTGAATTGCATGGAATTTATTGGATTCCTTGGATGAATCTAATCCGTGCAGGAATAGAATTTTGGCATTATTCATCTTCATCGAGTTGGTTTCATCACAGGATAATGTAGAAAAGTCAGCTAGAAACATGCATTTGGTCTTAAAATGTTCGCGGTTTCTGCCATATTTTACGTTGCTTGGGGAGTTATGTGAGCTAGCGAAAGGTCTAAAAAGATTTTGTTTTAGACTAAAGTTGCATAACTAGGCTGATTTTTTGAACCGATTTTTAAGAATTCTTTCGAAAAAAGCGTGAATTCTGCTATGCTATGGGACTTCTTTTTTCAACTACTTTTTCGAGGCAGAGATGACGCAACACAACGCTCAATCGACTTCTGAACCCATTATTTCCGAAAACGATTTAATTGCACAGCGTCATGCCAAGTTAAAGCAAATCAAGGAAAGTGCCAAAGAGACGGGTACAAGCCCTTGGCCAAATACCTTTAAACGTGAGCATTATGCAGGTGACTTGCAAGAGCAGTTTAAAGATTTAGATAAAGCTGCGATTGAAGCGGGTGAACACGTTTATGTGAAAGTTGCAGGTCGTGTGATGTTGAACCGTGGCTCGTTCATTGTATTGCAAGACATGACAGGTCGTATTCAGCTTTATGTAGACCGCAAAGGTTTGCCAGCAGATACCTTAAGCACCATTAAATCTTTAGATTTGGGTGATATTGTTGCGGCAAGTGGTTACATCGGTCGTTCAGGTAAAGGCGATTTGTATGTTCACTTGGAAGGATTTGAACTATTAACCAAATCTTTACGTCCGCTTCCAGACAAATTCCATGGTCTAAGTGATACTGAAGCGAAATATCGTAAGCGTTATCTTGATTTGATCGTCAATGAAGAAACACGCAAAACTTTCGAAATCCGCGCGCAAGTGGTTGCAGGTATTCGTAATTTCTTGGCAGCTCAGCGTTTTATGGAAGTTGAAACACCAATGATGCATGTGATTCCAGGTGGCGCTTCAGCGCGTCCATTTGTGACACATCACAATGCGTTAGACATGGATTTATATTTGCGTGTTGCGCCTGAACTGTATTTGAAACGCCTTGTTGTGGGTGGTTTTGAGCGTGTATTTGAGATTAACCGTAACTTCCGTAATGAAGGGGTTTCGACTCGCCATAACCCAGAATTCACGATGATTGAATTCTACCAAGCCTATGCTGACTATAAAGATTTGATGCAGTTGACTGAAAATATGCTAGAAAAACTAGCAATTGATATTTTAGGTTCAACTGATGTGCCATATGGTGATGAAGTTTACAGCTTCAAAGGTCCATTCAAGAAAATCTCAATGTTTGATGCGATTCTTGAGCACAATCCAACATTTACGCCAGACAATGTCAATGATCGCGAATTCTTGGCAAACTTTGTGCGTGAAGAGTTGAAAGAACAGGTGAAACCAGGTTTTGGTTTGGGTAAATTGCAAACGATCGTATTTGAAGAAACTGTTGAAACTCAATTGCGTCAACCGACTTTCATTACTGAATATCCTGCGGAAACTTCTCCACTAGCGCGCCGTAATGACCATAACCCGCATATTACTGACCGTTTTGAATTCTTTATTGGTGGCCGTGAGTTGGCAAATGGCTTCAGTGAGTTAAATGACCCGCTTGATCAAGCTGAGCGTTTCCAAGCACAAGTTGCTGAAAAAGATGCAGGTGATGATGAAGCAATGCATTACGATGCGGACTTTATTGAAGCATTGGAATATGGTTTGCCTCCAACAGCAGGTGAAGGGATTGGTATTGACCGTTTGGTGATGCTATTTGCGAATGCATCAAGTATTCGTGATGTGTTGTTATTCCCGCACATGCGTCGTAAAGATGCTTAATTTCAACTAATTCACCAGTTAATTAAAAATCCTCCTGCATATCAGGGGGATTTTTTTATTCATGCTCATCAGGTTTTTTGAATAAATAGGTCTTAAAAAATATTTTGCTTATTTATCTAGAAGGTAAAATTTTTATTTAATTTCATTATCGTTGTCTTGATGAAATCGGATTATTTTTTGATTGAAGGTTAATGGGTTATTTACAGGTACGTGCTTATTTATAGTAGAAAAGGGACGAGAATTTTAAAATAGCTAATGCTTGTCAGCCCGATGCGACGTATAATTTACAGCTTATTTTTTGGAAAGATAAAATGAGCCTTCAGCAACAACTGATCTCCTTGAAACAGGTCGAATTGGCAAAATCAGCCAATCAAGTCTTACAGCGTAGCAATAAAACACAGCGTCAGGAAAGCTACAAACAGGCTCTGCTTGAATTAAATCAGGCATTTGAAGAGCACCTATTACAAGCAGTGATGTTGGCATTTGGTTTGAATTCAGGACAGGCGAAAAAAGTACGCTATAAAAAAGATCGCGTACGTGTATTCAAACAGCATGATATTGATTATACAGCGATAGATGGGGCTGAAACGGCACAAATTTTGTCTTGGATTGCACAAAGTATTGTGTATGAAGATGCGATTGTAACGCATGATTTGGACAATATTTTTCCATTCTGGAAAGAAGGTTTTCCAATGGTACAGTTCGATAATGCTTACACAATCTTGCTAGAAGATATTCAGATACATTATGAGATGGTTTTGGATGCTTTAATTGAGCTCCATGCCTGAAAAAAACCGCCTGCAATGAGGCGGTTTTTCTTTTAAGATTCTTCAGATTGAATCAGTGATTCGGATTTTTCAATAATTCGAGTCACTAAAAGCTGATCAATCTTGAAGTGGTCAACATCGACAACTTCAAACTTATAACCTCCAAATTCCACACTATCAGCAGGTCGAGGAATTTTTCGGAGTTGATACATCATAAAACCTGCAAGTGTTTCATAATGTTCTTCGTCAGGCATATCATCGATACCCAGCGCATGTTTCATGTCTTCAATCGGAGTGCCACCATCAATCAACCATGAATTGTTATCACGCTTAATAATTTGCTGCTCTTCCTCAATGGTGGTTACCCAGTCACCCATGACTGTAATCATGATGTCTGAAAGAGTAATGACCCCGACCACAAGTGCATATTCGTTAATCACCACAGCAAATTTCTCTTTGCTGGCACGAAAACGGTCTAACACTTCTGAGAGGCTTAATGAATCTGGGAGGGTGGGAACAGTACGGATGGTAGATTCATTGAGCTGGTTGATGGATTGATTATTTAGAATTCGAACCAGAATATCTTTAGCATCAACATAACCAATCACTTGATCGATGGTTTCGTTACAGACTAAAAACTTGGAAAATGGGTATTTTGCCAGTTTTTGTCGAATACTATTTTCGGACTCATTTAACGTAAAGAATACAACATTTTCACGAGTTGTCATGCTCGAATGTACATTACGCTCTTCAAGTTCAAAAACATTTTCAATAAAGTGATGTTCCTGTTTTTGCAATACACCCGCTTGTGCACCTGCATCCATGACGGCAGAAATATCATCAAAAGTAATGTTATCTTCGCGTGTGGTATTGATCTTAAAGAGGCGAAACAGCAAATTGGCAATTGCATTAATCACCCATGCCAATGGTTTGCAGACCTTAATGAACACCTGAATCGGATTAATGACAGCAATCGAGATTTTTTCAGGTGCAATCATTGCCAAGCGTTTTGGCATAAGATCTGCAAATAAAATAAAGAGTGAGGTTACTAATGTAAAGGATAGGGCAAAACTAATGGTTTCTGCCCATTGCCCCGTATAAAAGTGGGTCACCAGATTAAGTAAATAGGGACGAAAAGCCCCTTCACCTAAAATACCGCCTAAAATTGCAACAGCATTTAAACCGATTTGAGAAGCGGCAAAAAAATCAGCGGAATTTTCTTGTAAATCCAAAACTTGTTGTGCGCGTTCATCACCAGCTTCAGCTAAAATTTTCAGTTTAACTTTGCGTGCGGCCGCGAGAGCAATTTCGGTTAGAGCAAGGAAACCTGCACCAGCAATTAATATGATGATGATGATGATGTTCTGAAACAGACTCACATTACACCTGTCATTATAGATTATTCATTATCAAGTATTTTTTAACACAAAAACAGAAGAGGTGATACTGGAATATCACCTGATCATAATAAATCGTTGAATAAGAGGATAAACAGCGATTAATACTGTGAAAATTGTGAATTGTTCATCAGGAATTCACGATTTTCTTCTTCGATCATTTGGCGAGCAACATAAAGAATCAGTTGGCGTAACCAGCGATGAGCAGGGTGATGATGCAATAAAGGACACCATGCCATTTTTAATTCGATTTCTGGAATATAAAATGGAGGATCTTTAATCACAAGTTCCTGACTTTTTGCTTGTAAGCGTGCAATGCGGCTTGGTAGTGTTGCAATCAGATCAACATTTCTAGCGAGCAAGGCTGGCATTTGATAATGACGGGTAAAGACGGAAATTTTACGTTTTTGACCAATACGTTCTAAAGCTTGATCAATCCAGCCTAAACCTGCCTGTTTGTCAGGGTTGACACCAAAACCAATGCCCATACCTGTCTTGGAAACCCAGATGTGATGTGCATCAAGATAGTTTTTTAGGTTAAGGTTGTTGGCATTAGGATGTTTGGGGTTGACTAGACAAGAAAAGCTATCGCGCCAAACCAAGACCTGATGAAAGCTTTGAGGAATTTCATTGAAGCGATTAATTGCCAGATCGACCTTGCCTTGTTCCATATCACGGTAAGACACATCACTTGGAGTCAGGAAATCAAGAACGACATTGGGTGCTTCAGAACGTAGTGCTTTGACTAGGCGAGGTACTAAAGTTGCTTCAGCATAGTCAGACGTCATAATACGAAAGACACGATTACTCGTATATGGTCGAAATTCGGTACGTGGCTCTAAAATCATGGAAAGATCAGAAAGCACATCTCGAATACGAGGTTGTAGCTCCAAAGCGCGCTCTGTGGGGGTCATACCTTCAGATGAGCGAATGAGCAACGGATCATTAAAAAGAGTTCTTAATCTGCGTAAAATATTACTCATAGCGGGCTGGGTAACACCAAGTTGCTCAGCAGCACGAGTTACATTTTTCTCACGTAAAAGTACGTCAAGATAGATTAATAGATTAAGGTCAACCCGCTCCAAATTCATAGAACAAATACCGAATATAACCGTATGAAATTAGTTGTAAATTATGCCATAAGCAAAAGCTTTTGTGTGAAAATATCCAAAAAAACGCTGAATCTTTATAGTTGTGAAAGGATTTAGTTTCGTTTGATTTTTAATCTTCCTATAACATGCATATAAAAAGAATTTTTACTGAAAAAAACAGCAACAAAAAGCCTTCAAACACAGGTTGAATCTATTAGTCAAAGCCACCATACTTTAGTCGAATGATTAAAAAGATTAAAAAATCATCATTTTTTATAAAAAGCAGTCTAAATAAACTCTTTTTATTTCAATAGCTTGATAATAATCATTACGATTATAATACGACTTTGATCTATGTATTTTTTTAATAAATAGTGGGGATTAGTCAAGGATATTGGATTTAATTTTTTTTACGTTCTAATCTGTGTTCATCAGGCGGAAATGATCAAAAACCAAACAATCCAGTAAAGCGGGATTTGATCATGATGCGTTATGAAAATCCTAAAATTAAAAGGAACCAATCATGACTACATACCAAACAGCGATTGATGCAATTCGTGAATTGAAGGCAAAGTTCGGTAATACATGGGCAGATATCAGCCCAGAAGATGCAGCACGTATGCAACTGCAAAACCGTTTCAAAACAGGTTTAGATATTGCTAAATATACAGCTGCAATTATGCGTCGTGATATGGCTGAATACGATGCCGATTCTAGCAAATACACTCAATCATTAGGTTGCTGGCATGGTTTTATTGCACAACAAAAAATGATTGCTAACAAAAAATACTTCGGTACAACTAGCAAACGTTATATCTACCTTTCTGGTTGGATGGTTGCGGCACTTCGCTCAGAGTTTGGTCCACTTCCTGACCAATCTATGCACGAAAAAACTTCAGTTCCAGCGCTTATCGAAGAGATCTACACTTTCTTACGTCAAGCTGACGCGAAAGAATTGAATGATTTGTTCCGTGCCTTGAACAAAGCAAAAGAAGCTGGTGATGCTGCTAAAGTTGCAGAAATTACTGCTCAAATCGACGGTTTCCAAACTCACGTTGTGCCAATTATTGCTGACATCGACGCTGGTTTCGGTAACGAAGAAGCAACTTACTTGCTTGCTAAGAAAATGATCGAAGCTGGTGCTTGTGCACTTCAAATCGAAAACCAAGTATCTGATGCGAAACAATGTGGTCACCAAGCTGGTAAAGTTACTGTTCCACACGAAGACTTTATCTCTAAGATCCATGCTTTACGTTACGCATTCTTAGAAATGGGTGTTGATGAAGGTGTTATCGTTGCGCGTACTGACTCTGAAGGCGCTGACTTGACTCAAAAAATCCCAGTGGTTAAAGAGCCAGGCGACATCGCTTCTCAATACATCGCTTACTTAGACACTCAAGAAATTGACATCTCTGAAGCAACTGATGACGAAATCCTAATCAAACGTGATGGTAAGTTACATCGCCCTAAACGTTTGGCTTCTGGTTTGTACCAGTTCCGTGAAGGCACTCAAATTGACCGTGTAGTACTTGACTGTATTACTAGCTTGCAAAACGGTGCTGACCTTCTTTGGATCGAAACTGCGACTCCAAACGTAGATGAAATTGCACACATGGTGAACCGTGTTAAAGAAGTTGTTCCAAATGCGAAACTTGTTTATAACAACTCTCCATCGTTCAACTGGACTTTAAACTTCCGTCAACAAGCTTACGACCGTTTCGTAGCTGAAGGTAAAGACGTATCTGCATACGACCGTGCTAAATTAATGAGCGCTGACTATGACAATACTGAATTGGCTGCTGCTGCTGATGATAAAATCCGCACATTCCAAGCTGATGCGTCTCGTGAAGCAGGTGTGTTCCATCACTTGATCACACTTCCAACTTACCACACAGCTGCTCTTTCTACTCATGAGCTTGCTAAAGGTTACTTCGGTTCTGAAGGTATGTTGGCTTATGTTGCTGGCGTACAACGTAAAGAAATCCGCGGCACTATCGCATGTGTTAAACACCAAGCAATGGCTGGTTCAGACATCGGTGATGACCACAAAGAAATCTTCTCTGGCGACAACGCGCTTAAAGCAGGCGATGACTCTAAGAACACAATGAACCAATTCTCAGCTCACTAAGCGCTGAAAATAAAAAACCCTGCTCATGCAGGGTTTTTTTTATTTTTGTTTAAATGATTTGAGAGTTTTGATTTTATATTGCGCTGTTCATAAGATCATTTGATTTATCTCTGTGTTGCAAGAGAACATGAAAAGAGTGTGTTAATCAAAGCGATCTTGTTTTTATAAAACTGAATGAAGTCCAGTTTATTTATTTTTATAAAACTCCACCGATAGATTGGCATGCTTCTTTATATAATTTGTATTGCTGGCTAATGACGTCATCTAAAGGGATATTGAATAGTTTGTCACCATTTTTATAATGCTGGAGATAATCGGTTGCTTTTTGTTTGGTTGAGTTCAATGTTTGCTCATGAAAGCTATTAATTGGGCTCATGCTATTATCTGCATAATTGTGACAACTAAAATGAGAAAGCAGCAGCTCAGAGCGCTTGACTTCATTGGAACTAGTAAATAAACATCCAGATAGGTACAAAGAAATTAGCGGTATTAATAAAAGTTTCATGGTGAAGGGGTTATTTTAGGGCTGCAATATTCTAAGCATATTTAGATAACCGAATTATATGACATATTTCTTAAATCCCATTTATTTTGTTTAAATAAAGTAACAAAAAGTAATTTAAAATATAATATTGTTAATAAATAATTAATTTGTTTTAAAAATGAGAACTTGTTCCTGTTTTTATAAAAATTGATATTATGAGTGTTTATTGAGATAAAGGGCACAAGAGAATTAACATCTTTTGTACCCATTTAAAGTTATGCTTAGTTAAAACGTGATAAATCTTCTTCAGGGCGAGCAGTTAAAATTTCTGCACCTGTTGGTGTGACCAAAATTGTATGTTCATATTGAGCAGATAATTTATGATCTTTGGTGACGACCGTCCACTTGTCACCTAAAGTTTTGGTTTGCCAAACACCTGCATTGACCATAGGTTCAATGGTAAATGTCATACCTGCTTCTAAGCGCATGCCTGTATTTTTTGTACCGTAGTGCAATACTTGTGGTTCATCATGAAATACTGTACCAATGCCATGTCCACAATATTCACGTACAACACTAAAACGCTCAGATTCAACATATTTTTGAATTACAGCGCCAACATCACCAATATAGGTGCCAGGTTTTACTGCTTCAATACCACGATACATTGCTTCTTGTGCAACATGACATAAACGGTTCGCTAAAATAGATGTTTCACCACCCACGATGTACATCATATTGGTATCGCCATGATAACCATCTTTAATGACAGTCACATCAATATTTAGAATATCGCCTTTCTTCAAAATTTTATCTGCTGATGGAATACCGTGACACACTACGTGATTCACAGAGGTGCAGATTGTATGTTGAAAAGCAGGGCGACCAGGTGCTGCGCCGTATCCTAAACATGCTGGAATTGCATTTTGAACATTTACAATATAATCATGACAAATCGTATCTAATTCTAGAGTGCTTACCCCAGGTTGGATATGCGGTTTGATCATATCCAAAACTTCAGCCGCCAGTCGTCCCGCCACACGCATTTTTTCAATTTCATCAGGTGTTTTAATCAGGCGGCGTGGAGCTTCGTAAGTACTGTTCATGATCTCTAAAAACTTTTGGAAATTTATGTGTGACTATGGTATAAATAGCCGCCCATTTTATCAAATGCTTTTTCGTGAATAAATTTCACGGGCTTTGTTGGATGGGGCAATAAAATCCGCACATATATCGACACATTTCTCTGGGTGCCTTTCGAGGTGGAGAATGCGGATATATGGAGGCTTAACCCAAACTTTAAGGTAAAGAAAATGGCAGATTACAACGTAAGCATGCGCGACCTTCTTCAAGCTGGCGCGCACTTTGGTCACCAAACTCGTTTCTGGAATCCAAAGATGCGTCAATACATCTTTGGTGCGCGTAACAAAATTCACATCATCAACCTTGAGCATACAGTTCCTGCGTTAAATGATGCTTTGAACTTTGTTAACAATCTTGCTAGCAAAAAGAACAAAGTATTGTTCGTTGGTACTAAACGTGCTGCATCTAACATCATCCGTGAACAAGCGCAACGTGCTGGTCAGCCGTACGTTGATCACCGTTGGTTAGGTGGTATGTTGACGAACTGGAAAACTCTTCGTCAATCAATTAACCGTTTGAAAGACCTTCAAACTCAATCTCAAGACGGTACTTTTGCGAAGCTTACTAAACGTGAAGCTTTAGAGCGTACTCGCGAGATGGAAAAACTTGAACGTGCTTTAGGCGGCGTTAAAAACATGGGTGGTTTACCTGACGCATTATTCGTAATTGACGTTGACCACGAATCAATCGCGATTAAAGAAGCTAAAAACCTTGGTATTCCTGTAATCGGTATCGTTGATACAAACTCTAACCCAGACAACGTAGATTACGTTATTCCTGGTAATGACGATGCGATCCGTGCGGTTACACTTTACGCTGCTTCTATGGCTGATGCGATCATTGCTGGTAAAGAGTACGCTCAATCACAAGCAAACGCTCAAGCTAAAGTTGAAGAAGCTGCTAAAGAAGCTCCAGAGGCTTAATGCGTTTTGACGCAGGCTTGTCATTTTTGCGACATGTAATCGTGGCAAATTAAGCGTCAAGAAAGCAGAACGGTCCAGAGAACACTTTGGGCCGTTTTTGTTAAAAAAAAGATTGATTATTTTCTACCTATTTAGGAGATTAACATGACTGCAATTACTGCAAGCATGGTTAAAGAATTACGTGACCGTACTGGTCTTGCGATGATGGAATGTAAAAAAGCTTTGACTGAAGCGAATGGTGATATCGAATTAGCGATTGATAACCTACGTAAATCAGGTCAAGCAAAAGCTGCTAAAAAAGCAGGTAACATTGCAGCTGATGGTGCGATCACAATTGCTCAAGAAGGCAATAAAGCGATTCTTTTAGAAGTAAACTGTCAAACTGACTTCGTTGCTAAAGACGAAAACTTTGCAAACTTCTCTAAAAATGTTGCTGTTGCTGCTCTTGCTGCTGGCGAAACTGATGCTGCGAAAATTGCAGAACTTAAACTTGAAGACGGTGCAACTGTTGAAGAAGCACGTATTGCGCTTGTTCAAAAAATTGGCGAAAACATTCAAGTTCGTCGTGCTGCAATCGTTGAGGGTGAAAACCTTGCAGTTTACAAACACGGTTTAAAAATCGGTGTTGTTGTATCTTACACAGGTGATGCTGAAACTGGTAAAGGTGTTGCAATGCACGTTGCTGCGTTCAACCCAGTTGCAGTAACTGCTGAAGCTGTTCCTGCTGAGCTTGTTGCTAAAGAGAAAGAAATCGCTGAAGCAAAAGCAATCGAATCTGGTAAACCAGCGAACATCGTTGAGAAAATGGTTACTGGTTCAGTTGAAAAATACTTGAACGAAGTTGTACTTGAGCGTCAAATGTACGTTATCGACAACGACAAAAAAGTTGCTGAAGTATTGAAAGCGACTGGTACTGTTATTGCTCAATTTACTCGCTTTGAAGTGGGTGAAGGTATTGAGAAAAAAGCTGAACTTTCTTTCGCTGAAGAAGTTGCTGCTGCTCAAGCTGCCGCTAAATAATTTTAGCGCTGCAAAAAAGCCCCTTTGGGGCTTTTTTTATGCTTGTATAAAACAATAAAAAATGCCTGTTAAGGCATAATTTCTAGATGGAGTGGTATAAATTTCAGCAATTCAAATATGGAAAAACCAATCAAAAAAATACAATTAAAAGGCATAAAAAATCAATGCCATTTATTTGCGCCTAAAATCGCATATTTCGATGATTTTAAAAATTAAGCTAGGGTTATAGGTGAAAATGGTTTTTAGGTGTAAAAAACGCAAAGGAGAGCGAAATAATGGATATGTAAATGATGGATTGGACGCAAATAGCCTGATTGCTGAAAATAGCCCGATTTTGCTGATAAAAAAAGCCACATAATTGTGGCTTTGGAATGTCAAAAACAGTGTGGAGATATTTTTTAAGAATTTGGACCGTCTACACGCTCAATGCTCACTCGTGCCGTACCAGAATTAGTTACACCAATTTGTTTTGCGGCAGCATAAGATAAATCAAGAACTCGGTTGCCGTGGAATGGACCACGATCGTTAACTTTAACCACAACACTACGGCCGTTATCTTTGTTGGTTACTCGGATATAGCAGTTGAGTGGTAGGCTGCGGTGAGCAGCAGTCATTGCATTCATATCGAAAGTATCGCCATTGGCAGTTTTACGACCATGAAATTGGCGGCCATACCAAGATGCAATACCTGTTTGGGTGAATTTACGCACGGTATTTGAAGCAACATTGTTTAAACGATCAATTACAGAAGGCTCATCTTCTGGTACTTCAACTTTTGCAGCTAAAGTTTGGCGGCGGATTTTATCTCCAGAACGCTCAGTAATTGAAAGACCATTTAAGTTTGAGTGATAAATTGCTTTTGTAGAATCTTTATTGATTACGCGAGCTGCAAGGCTAGAGCTCTCATTGTCATTGTTTAATGACGATGATTGCACCATGTCAGCATGCGTTTGCGTCAGCGATACGCAAAATGTAATAGCTAGCAGTGATTTCACTGGAAAGCGCATAAATATTATCTCCTTAAGTTAAGGCATCGTTATCTTCAAGTAATTACTTGAAAATCAACACAACCTGCCTAAAACTTGATGTGTTCAACTGTATTTGACGCTAGGGATAATATTCATGTGACCAGTAGAGTGTCTAGTGTTGGGTGGCGAAAAATTACAAAAACAGTGAAAATGCTACATTATGCGGTTAAAAAATAACCAAAATTGTAACATTTAATTAAAATTAATCAAATTTGAGGCATTTCTAACAATAAAACACTTGACAATTTTAATTTACATTATTTTTTTGTTATCTATTCATGATTTCTGTACCCAATTGCCATACCGCCGTTGCATACATTCGGCTTTTGTTATACGTGGTAATGACCTGAAAATTTGGATAGGTAATGTAGTAGATTTCAGCATTATAATCTTGCAATTGAATGACATTAACGAGATCCAAATCATCGATTTTTATGAGCGGATTGAGTGGTGCAATATTTTGTTGTTTTAACGCACCGTACGGGGTGGGGTGAGTTAAATCTTTGGCAATCACTGTATCTGGTGTGCTGCCTGTATAGCGTGCTTGAAAACCAATAGGCTGATCACGTTGCCAACCTTGCTGAGCAAGATAATTCGCGATTGAACCAATGGCATCGGCAGGTGAGTTACGCAGGTCAATATGCCCGTTACCATCGTAATCTACGCCATACTTGCCAATGTTACTTGGCATAAACTGTGGATAGCCAATCGCACCAGCGTAAGAGCCTGTAATGCTAGTGATAGGATAGCCTTCTTTATATGTCCATGCGATCAGGGAACCTAGTTCGTTGGCAAAGTAATCGGCACGACGTGGATAACCAAAAGCAAGGGTAGCTAAAGCATCGCGTGTGATGATCGTACCTTTGTTATTGCCAAAACCTGTTTCTACACCCAAAATTCCCAAAATAACGGTTTTAGGTACGCCAAACTGTTGTTCAGCACGGTTGAGAACATCTGCATATTGATCACGAAAGCGTACTCCACGTTGAATAGTGCTTTCGGTCATGAACATTTCCCGATAGGCATACCACGGTTTGCTTTCGCCAGGATTTTCCATGATTTTCAAGATATTCGGGCGATTTTGCGCACCTAACATGGCGCGATCTATCTGCTCGGCACTTAAACCATATTGCTGCATGGTTTTAAGTTTGAAGTTTTCATAATTTGGATTGTTAATAAAATCATTTGCCTGACAAAATGAAGTAGAAAATACTGCTGTAGTTACAATTGTAAGAAGCTGACAAATTTTATGTAATTTTTGTTGCCACATAATGTGAATCCGAGTTAACGATGAGTATGAATCGACATGACAATGCCAAAAGCTGTCATTAAAGTAATAATTGCGGTGCCGCCATAACTCATAAATGGTAAAGGCACGCCCACTACAGGTAAAATACCACTGACCATGCCTGCATTTACAAAGACATATATAAAAAACGACAATCCATAAGCACCTGCAAGTAAACGACCATAATTGTGGAAGCATTGCATACCAATTTGGAATGTGCGGCAGATAATGGCAAAATACAATAAAACCAAAATGATTACGCCAATTAAGCCAAATTCTTCTGAATATGCGGCAATAATAAAGTCGGTATGACCTTCAGGTAAAAAGTGCAAATGTGATTGCGTGCCTTGCAGGAAACCTTTACCAGAAAAACCACCAGAACCAATCGCCGTTTTGGACTGAATAATGTTCCAGCCTGTGCCGAGCGCATCAGCTTCTGGGTTGAGCAGGGTCAGTACTCGCTGACGTTGATAGTCATGCAATAAAAATTCCCATGCAACAGGAATAAATATCCCAGCCCCTGCGAATGCAGCAGCAATCAGTTTCCAAGATAAGCCACTGAGAAATAAAACAAAAACACCACTACCCAAAACCAAGAGCGAAGTACCTAAGTCAGGTTGTTCAGCAATCAGCACAAAAGGAATAACAATCAATACTAAGGTCACAATGACTGTTTTCAGCTTAGGAGGTAATGCTTGGCGGGTCAGAAACCATGCTGCCATCATTGGCATCCCCAGTTTCATGAATTCACTGGGTTGCACACTCCCGATGCCAGGAATATTAATCCAGCGCTGCGCACCCATACGTACTTCACCTACGACTTTCACCGCAGCCAGACAAAGCACACCAAATAAGTAAAAATAGGGGGAAAAAGACTGAAACACCTTTGGTGGAATTTGTGCAATGCTGAGCATTACTAGAAAACCTAAACCAAAACTCAAGGCTTGCTTGCTGACCATACCAATATCTTGTGCAGAAGCACTATATAAAACAGTGAGTCCAAGCAGAGCATTTAGAATGAGAAATGAGCATAACCAAGGGTCGATATGTAGCCTTTGCCAGCGTGAAGGCTGCATAGCTGTACTTAAGCCATCACGGGGTGCTTGACGTAAAAATTTGTACTGTGGACTTGGTGCCATAATGGATTGAAAACGAGTAATAAGCAGCAAGTGCGAATGCTAACATATTGGACTTTTTAGGCAATCTCTTTGCACATTTAGCAATAAAAAAACCTAGCCTAAGCTAGGTTTTCGATAGCTGAAAGTTTAGCTCAGTGGAAAAATAAGCCATTATGATATTCAGCGAGTGCTTTTAGCTCATGCTTGTTTAAATGCGGGATAATTTTATCAATCGCAATATGTACAGCTTTAATTACCGCAGCACAGCCCAAGTCTGAGGCTTTGCGTTTAATCATGCCTAAATCAAGGGTGTGATTAAAGTCATGCATATAATGGCGTACGGTTGCTTCGGCAAACATTTTGTAGCTTTCTGCCAGAGCATGCAAATTGATTTTTTCACCTGCCTGAATTTGCGCAAACTGATGTTTCAGTGTTGTCACTAAACTATCATCCAGTGCTTCACCTAAACGCCATTGATTTTGTGGATCCTTAAACAGGCTTTGTTCTGAAAAAGCGATAGATTGACGCACGACATCATTTGATGCCTTGCTCAATAATTGCTTAGACAATAAAAAGTGCACACTGGACTTGACAAAACCTGCCAGTTTTTCAGTTGTTTCACGTTTATCTGTTTCAGGAAAATGGTGAATCAGATTTGTGACAATCGCATCAATAATTTCGTCATTGACCTGTAAGGCAATTTCATCACGCAATGGATACAGTGGCTCTTTCGAGTTTTTTTGCGCGATAGCGGTTTGAATCTTGTTCAATAAACTTTCAGATGGAATAAAACCAAAAAAAGCCATGGTTACACCTCAAAATTCAAATGGTTGTTTATTGTCTGGCAAGGCGGACAGGTGTTTGTGGTAACCATGCTTCAGTGGAAACACGGCATGGGTTGATATCTAGCCCACCACGACGGGTATAGGCAGCATAGACCATAAGTTGCCCAGGCTTTAGCGTTTTCCAGATATCTGCATAAATTTGCTCGACACATTGTTCATGAAAACCGTTGTGTTGGCGATAAGAAATAATATAAGCCAATAAACTTGCTGGGCAAATTTTTTCACCACGATAACGAATGAAAATCGTACCCCAGTCAGGTTGACCTGTTACAGGGCAGTTACTGCGCAACAAATTGGAATAATATTGTTCTTCAACCATGCGACCTGAACCTGCATATTGTAACAAACTGGCATCAGGCTGTTCAGATAAACGCTGAGGTGAAAGCTGATCCAGACATTGACCTTCAGGTTGTGATACTGCCAGGTTATTTGCATCAATCAGTGTCAATTGTACAGGTGCTTCGGCGGCTTTTGACAAATCCTGTTCCACAGTTGCAATCAGCTGTTTTGTAGAATCAAAACGCATGAAGTTCAAACTATTAAAGTAGAGTTTTAGCGATTTTGATTCGATCAGGTTCGGCGATGTTGCAGGCAGGCGTAACCGTCCAATCGCAACTTGAGGAATTCCTTGTGCATTTAGCCAAGACAGTTCAAACACATGCCACCAGTCGCAGCCTTGCTGAATTCCTGCAACATCTGCATAACTCTCACGAGAGAGGCTTCGAGAAATTGGAAATAAAATCTCAGGTTGATAGGTTGTCGGGTAATTGGTGTCTTTACCCAATAAAGATTTTTCTACACTCATTCACGAATTCCTGAACCGCGTGCTAATAAATAGTAGGCAATAGCATAAAAAGCCAAGCAGAACCCGCTGATTGCAGCAAGTGAGATACTGACATTAACATCACTATGTCCCAAAATGCCATAACGGAAAGCATTGACCATATAGACAATCGGGTTGATTAATGAAAGCGTTTGCCAAAATGGGCTTAATGCGCTAATTGCATAGAATACACCACCTAAATACGTCAGTGGAGTCAGTACAAAGGTTGGAACAATCGAAATATCATCAAATGAACGGGCGTAAATCGCATTAATGAAGCCTGCAATCGAAAATAGCAAGCTGGTCACCACAACGGTATAAATTGTAATAAATAAGTTATGAATGTGTAGGTCAGTGAAAAACAGGCTGACTATGGTCACAATCAAACCGACTAAAACACCACGGCATACGCCACCAATCACATAACCCCACAGCACTAAATAAAGTGGTACAGGGCTCATGATGAGTTCTTCAATACTTTTTTGGAATTTGGCACTAAAGAAACTTGAGCAGACATTGGCATAACTGTTGGTAATCACTGCCATCATAATCAGACCTGGGACAATGAACTGCATATAGGTGAAACCACCCATATGTCCAATTCGTGACCCGACCAGATTACCAAAAATCACAAAATACAGACTCATAGTGATGGCAGGTGGAAGCAGAGTCTGTGCCCAAATGCGCATAAAGCGGCGAATTTCTTTGCGAACCAGTGTCCATAAGGCAACTTGCAGTTGAGTGAAGTTCATTCAGATGCCTCCTGTAAATTTTTCTCGACCATTTTGACAAATAACTCTTCAAGACGGTTGGCTTTGTTGCGCATACTGCGCACCTGAATGCCTAAATTTTCAAATAATTGAAAAATTTCATTTAAGGCATGCGATTTATCCATTGTGACTTCTAAGGTCAGACTATCAACCAAATGAAAACGAATTCCAATAAAGTTCAGCTTGATAGGCTCAATCGGCGCTGCCAAATCAAAAATGAAAGTTTCTTCATTGAGCTGGCTCAAGAACGCTTTCATGCTTGTGTCTTCTTTAATCACGCCATGATCGATGATTGCAATGCGGCGACATAGCATTTCGGCTTCTTCTAAATAATGCGTGGTCAGAATAATTGATGTACCTTTTTCATTCATTTCAGTGAGAAACTCCCACATAGAACGGCGCAGTTCGATATCAACTCCAGCGGTTGGTTCATCTAAAATCAGGAGTTTGGGTTCATGCATCATGGCACGTGCAATCATTAAACGGCGTTTCATACCACCAGACAGCATGCGGCCTTGCAAATTTCGTTTTTCCCAAAGACCCAGTTTTTCTAAATAATGTTCGGCACGTTGTTCGGCGATTTTCTTGGGAATACCGTAATAACCTGCCTGAGTGACTAAAATGTCAAAAGTTTTCTCAAACTGACCAAAGTTAAATTCCTGCGGAACGACACCTAAACACTGTTTGGCTTTTGAGGCTTCAGTGTCGAGGTTATGTCCAAAAATTTCGACTTGTCCCGATGTTTTACGGGTTAGCGAGCTAATAATGCTAATAGTTGTCGACTTTCCAGCACCATTTGGCCCGAGCAGTGCATAAAATTCGCCCTCAGGTACAGTCAGATTGATGCCTTTTAAGGCTTGGAAGCCATTTTTATAGGTTTTCGATAACTCTTTCAGCATTAATGCATCAGTCATGAATTTCTCACGTATTAATAGACGGGTATATTGTGAGCGATCTAGTCGGATAAACCAAGTAATCTAAATGGAATTCTTCGTTGCATAGATAAAACTGTTTAAAGGATAGACAGTAAGTCAAGTAGAAAATCATTCTTTGCTTTACCTTATGATTTTTTTTGTTATGATGGGCGACTTAAAAGCGCTCATAGCTCAACTGGATAGAGTACAGGTCTCCGAAGCCTGTGGCGTGGGTTCGAGTCCCGCTGAGCGCACCAAATTTAAAAAATAAATTAATATATATCAAATAGTTAAATTTATGTACAAATGTATATAAATTGAGTTTTTAGCCTAAAAATTCCCATTTCATTCCCATATTTCCGTAGTTTTTGAGTGTAAATTAGTCAAAACACCCTGAAAGAGAACACCAAAAAATAAAATGGTGATAGCGATTTTTTGAGGTAATAAAGTAATATTTATCTATTTCATCTTATAAATCAGTACAATACATGATCATTTGAAAGTAATTTTGAAGTAATATTTGAGTAATAAATTACTGTATAAAAAAGTGATATAAATATAAAACAACTATCAATAAAAACAATAACTTATAAAATATTACTTCTGTTATTACAAAAAATTACCTTTAGAAGTAATCTAATTTTTTATTTATAATCAATTGTTTAGTGTTTGACATTACTTTATTACCTCTAAATGAATTCTGAACCTATAAAAAGTCATTTCATTGTGCTGTGAATGGTCATCAGCTTAATTTGATGGTCTTAAACTAATAAAATTCATCTAAGCTGTGCTTATGCAGTGAAATGCAGTATTTGATTTTTAAAATTTTTCTTTCTAAAGCCTAGTTTGTATAGGTTTTTGCGATTTACCCCATAGCCATCTTGCTTGCAGTAATATTGACCCATTTAGATGAACCGCAGGCGCGCGGGTGACTGCGCTAGCTTAGCCCTAGTAATGTTTTTGAAAATGTTTTTCCTGTTTTATTAAGATCAAGAGTTCTTTATTAGTTAAAAATCAGATTGTTTAAAGTTATTTAGTTTTAATTTAAGCGCTTTAACGAAACATTAGTTTTGCAATACATTACCTAGTTAGATGTCCTTTTATATTGCAACGTATGGACTGGCTATGCCAATATAGTAAGTCATTATTTTATAAGAATCAGATGTTAATAATGTCAAGATCGCCATTTAAAAATATTCGTGTTGATTTTTTTCAGATGACTATTACTCCAACAGAAACTATTGCAACGCCTTTACAGGGTTTTCAAGCAATTATGAATGAGACAATAGTTAGTCATCATGACAATGGCGGTTATAAAAGAGAATTCTATGATTTAACTGCTCGAGGGGCGGTTGGCTGCTGTGGTTCTTTGCGTAAATTTAGAAATGATGATTTACCAAAAATTAGTTCATTAGGCGGGATTGAGATAGATCTACCTTTAATAGATGGTCAAGGATTAGTAGAGCATAACTGCTTTATTTTTTTCCAAAAATACAATGTAATTGCTATTCATTATAATATCCATGCGAATCATCATAGCAGATTAGCAGACACACTAACTGCATTGTGGGCAACTAAAGTTGAGCTTACTCCTTTAATTAGTGCTGACACGTTTAGACGTTTAAATCAGACAGGTACAACATTAGTTGAAATTGAGGCAAAAATACCTAAACCTCAAAATCCTACTTTACTCCCTGATCCAGACAATTTTTCACGTCATGCTTTAGATATGTTGAATTTATCAGGTGCAGATAATCTAACATTTAAAGTTGGGATTGATCAGCGATTTTCAGGAATGAATAGACGTTTATCAAATTGGCTAAAGACTTCAGTTCGAACAATTAGTCAATATGATCCACAAAAATTAACTGCTAAAATTGATGAAAGCGGAGTTGTTTCACCAATTGATCTTATTGCTGATCGGATTAAATCAATTCAGCAAGTTGAAGCAACGGGACGATATATTTCACGCGAAACATTATATAGTGCAATTGAAAGGGCTTATGCTGAAGTGGAGAGTGACATAGATGCATATTTCGCGGCCGATGAAACTACTTAAAAGATTAGTGAAATTTCTTATTTCACTAATTCTTTCTTTGGTTGCTGCTTGGCTAACATGGAAATATGCAGATTCATATTTAGCTAAACCACATGAAAATAATGGCCCATATGAGTTAGCAAAACAAATTTCTAGTATTGCTGGAGTAATTTTAGGATTTGTACTGGCTGCAATTAGTATTTTAACAGCAGTAATGGATAAAACATTAATTGCTAATATGGTCAGAACGGGGCATTTCCAAAATTTCGTTAAACAGGCTTTTTATGGTTGTACTTGGTTGATGATTCTAATTGCTGTTAGCTTAGCGTCGTTAGTAGTGCCAGAAGGTTATTTAAAATGGGCTTTAGCTGTCATGATAGGTGTGACAATCTATACAACGATTGAACTCTTTATAACAGCTAAGCGTTTTTATAATATTATTGTTGTGATGAGTAGTCGATAACGTCTCATTCAATCAATACCTTTTAACTCATAAGGTTTAAATCTAATAATCTCATCATTAGCCCACTCATTGATCTGCTGCATTCGTGACTGTAGTGGAACAATTTCATTCTGATAAAAGACTTCTGCCGCATCTTTAATAGAACCAAATCCACCAGTGTTATTTGGGACAATCCCCATAAGCTGAGGCGGTATCCGAAGAGCAGCTAACGTATCGTCACGTGTGATTGATTTAATATTGGTAAAGTCATCCTTTGCTGCAATTTCAGAAACAGGCAAGATTTGAATCCCATCCTTTTTCCCGCCTGGTGCATAGTAAAATAAGTTACGGAAGTTACCTGGCCCCTTACTTTCTTTGAGTGCCTGACGTAATGCTGTAATGTCATTCGGATCTTGAGCTGCATCATTTACATATAAGATAAATCCAGCGTGTGAACCATTGTTATAGTATTTGCGACGGAATAGGGTAGCCGATTCATTCAGCCATGCACTTTGTAATGCTGAGATATATTCAGGTGCACCATAAATTTCTTGATCAATGTCAGCTTCTCGAATATGGCAGATCCGATTTTGAAACTCATATTCTTGATAGCCTTTGTAATCATCACAAAGTAAGAAGAATTGATCCGTATATTCACCACGACGCATATATTTTGCTAAAGATGGCTTATATTCAATGACATTACCAAGTCGTGAATTGATTTCTTCTAAATAAGAATTACCACACCAAATAAAATCTAATGCAACTTGCTCGAATGCTTTACGGTTAAGCTTTGTATGAGGAACAAATAAGTTGGCTAGAAAATTACGTTTAAAAATAATGCCACTATTTAGATAGGGTGTTGATTTAAAGGATTTGGCTAAACCATTCATACTGACCTGAGGTTCATACCAACGACCATTGAACCAACATTCCAAATAATCTGATAATTCATTGCCATTGAGAACAGGAACAGCATCACCAAATGTGAATGCCATTGATTCATTCTTAGAGGATTTACTTTGAAAAACGGGCAATTGGTTTTTAGCAAAACTCATTAAGTTTTTGGCAGTTGATAGGGGATTCATTAATAGATCTCCATGAAAGATTGGTTCATTTGGGTTTGGCCTTCTAATGGTTCGTTATAAAGTGCATGCATCAGTGACCACGCTAGATCTGCGTGCCCGATTTCTTCTGAGCGGCCTGCTGTAAATGTCATTTGGCGCTGGCTGGCAGTGAGGGTTTTTTTGATGCTCATCAGCGATTGAGAAAGGTCAGTCCATCCTGCGTCATATTCCAAACGACCATGTCGGATAACATCCATTGTTTTTAAAACAAGGCGAGTTTTTACTTCTGGTGAGTAACTGAACTCTGTGACATTCGGGAAAAATTGTTTAACCAGTTGAGATACACCAGTCCCCATGCCTGTAATATCAATCCCGATATAGGTCACGTAATAACGTAGGGTTGTTTGGCGGATCATTTCAGCTTGATTTTTAAAGTCCATGCCGCGAAATTGGATGCGTTCAAGCACTCGGAACTTTCCACCAGAAACAGAGGGTGGTGCGACTGCCACTAAACCAGCACTATCACCACTTTCAGCAGGGTCATAGCCAATCCAAACAGGATTATTTCCATAAGGGCGATTATGAAAAGGTTTAAAGTCATCTGCCCAAACTTCCCATGAGTCGATCATGCAAGGCTGCAACATGGCTAATGGGAAAATAGATGCACCGTCATCAATAAATTCACACATCAAAAGGTTGGCAAATTCTTCAGGTGAATACTCGAATCGTAGCTCCTCGATGTCGAATAGGTCACATCCACCATTTTCTGCATCAAGAATAGTGACAATCTGTCGCCACATTCGGTCTTCACATAAGCGACCATTTTTTAGGGCATTATGAGTGACATCAATTTCTAATCTTTGGTCTTTAGGTCGACCACGATTGGCACGAGTACCTGTCCAAAAGGTATAGGCTTCATGCGCCATTGTGGATGGTGTTGAGAAATAGGTTTTACGCCATTTCTTATGTAAAGCCATTGCTGACGCAACTTTATTCAGTTCGTTAAAACCAAACGTCCAGAAAAATTCATCAAAATAAAAATTACCGTGATGTCCTTGTGCTGTTCGGTAGTTTGTTCCTAAAAAGGATAGGGAAGCCTGATTGTTATCGGGTAGAATAATTGGATCTCCAACCAATTCGACACCACAGGCTTCATAGGCAAAACCTTTAATATATTCTTTGAAAATATGAGCCTGTGCCTTAGATGCAGATAAGAAAATCTGATTACGACCAGTTTTAACTGCATCGACTAAGGCTTCACGGGCAAAGTACCAAGTTGCTCCAATTTGACGACTTTTTAGAATTACTCGAGTACGCTGATTACCAGCTTTATACCAATCGCGTTGATAATCAAAAAGACTATCTTCAAAGGCTGAAATAAGTTGTTCGACTTGTTCTTCAGTGAATTGATTATTTTCTTTTTTCTTCTTCGGTACGGCATTACGCTTGGCAATATTAGGATTCAGATCCGCTTCATTACCACCTTCTTTATAACGTTCGATTCGGGCAAATTCTTTGTAATTCTTAAATAGTTCACCAAGCTCTTTATAGTCACCACTTGATTTCTTATTTTTAAGGGTCAGTGTCATTAAACGAACAGTCAAGGCTTCTTCAACACGACTTTCAGAACGTGTTTTGTCCCATTCTTCACGTGTTTTCCAAGCTTGAACTGTGCGTTCATTTTCATCTAGTGCTTCAGCAATATCGACAATTTTCCATCCAAGCCAAAACAAAAATTTAGCTTTAAGTTTGTTATCGAGAATCAGCTCAAGATTGGCTAATTGAGAGAGTTCGTTCATATCTTGCGGAATGTATTAATTGCATCCGCAAACGATGGCAGGCAACCCATGATTTATCAGTCATGTGAATTTGTATATCAGTTATATACAAGGATTTTTAATTGCTACACCTAAGCAATATTGCCCATTCTGCACCTATTGAAATTGCCCGAAAAAACCTTGCAACAGGTACAGCAGAATGACTGATAAAACACAGCCTAAAAAATTTAAATCGAAATGGTTTCGCGTTGCCGTGGCTGGTGACACTACCGATGGACGAGAAATTCAGTCTGAATGGATCGTACAAATGGCTCAGACCTATAACCTGAACACCTATGGTGCACGAGTTAATCTAGAACATATTAAAGGGGTTGCCCCAGATGGAATTTTTGGCGCTTATGGTGATGTAGTTGCATTAAAAACTGAAAAAGTGACCATTAATGGTGAGCAGAAAGATGCCTTGTTTGCTCAAATTCAACCCAATGATAATTTGATTGCGCTCAATCAAAAAAATCAAAAAATTTATACATCAGTTGAAATTGATGACAATTTTGCCAAAACAGGTCAAGCCTACCTCGTTGGTTTAGCTGTTACTGATAGCCCTGCATCACTGGGTACAGAAATGTTGTCTTTTGCTGCAGGTGCAAATGAAAACCCATTGGCCACTAAGAAATTGCGACCAGAGAATTTATTCAGTGCAGCGCAAGAAACTTCTTTTGAATTTGAAGAAGTGAAAGAGTCATTTGCCAGTGATTTGGTGAATAAAGTCAAAAAATTGTTTACAACTCAAGAGCAGCAACAGCAGCAAACCCAAGACAACTTTAGCCAAAATGAACAGGCTATTCTGGAAATTGCACAGCAAACAGCTACACAAGGTACTGAATTTGCAAATTTAAAACAAAAACATGAGCAGCTGCTATCAGAGTTCAATGATCTGAAAGCCAAATTGGATAAAGAGCCACAAGGCAACCAACGTCCGCCATCGAACAACAGCAAATTCTCTCAAGAAATTGAAGAAGTCGATTGTTAATTCAATCGACTTAAACCCTCTATTTATTAAATTTTCGAGTAAAAAAGAATGCGTACAGAAACACGAGTTAAGTACAACAAGGTCATGATTGAGTTGGCAAAACTCAATAATGTGGAGAATGTTTCACAGAAGTTTAATGTCACACCTTCAGTTCAGCAGAAACTGGAAGATAAAATTCAGGAATCGTCTGAATTTTTGAAAAAGATTAATATTTTTCTAGTCCCTGAGCAATCTGGATCATCTATTGGCTTGGGGATCTCTCGTCCTATCGCATCACGTACCAATACCGACAACAATGAACGTCAGGCAAACGATCCAACAGGCATGGATGAGCGTTTTTACTTTTGCCGTAAAACTGATTTTGATACCGCAATTAAATATCAAAAACTGGATCAATGGGCGAAATTTAAAGATTTTTATAGTCGTTTCCGTGGAGCGATTGTCAAACGCCAAGCTCTTGATCGAATCATGATTGGTTTTAATGGTACCAGTATTGCAGCCAATACTGATATCACAGCCAATCCATTATTGCAGGATGTCAATAAAGGCTGGCTGCAAAAAATGCGTGAAGAAAATTCTTCTCGCGTGATGAAGTCTGGCGCAACACAAAACAAAATTATTGTCAGTAAAACAGGTGACTATAAAAACTTGGATGCGCTGGTGATGAACATTGTTGATGAGATGATCGATGATGTTCATCAGGGTAATCCTGATCTAGTCGTGATGTGTAACCGTAAAACGGTCTCTGACAAATATTTTCCTTTGGTCAACAAAGACCAGGATAACTCGGAAAAACTGGCAGCAGATATCATTATCAGCCAGAAACGCATGGGTGGCTTACCTGTTTACTCCGTTCCGTTTTTTCCTGAAGGCATCATTTTTGTCACTACATTCGACAACTTGTCGATTTATGTACAGGAAGGTGCACGTCGTCGAACTATTATCGACAATCCTAAACGTGACCAAATTGAGAATTATGAATCTTCAAATGAAGATTATTACATCGAAGATCTTGGCCTAGCTTGTATGGCTGAAAATATCGAAATTCAGGATTGATCCCAATGAACTTAGCTCGACGCCATTTCCAACAGCATCAAGCTAAATCTGCAGCTGAGTCGGCTGCAGACTTTGGAACGATGCGGAATACAACTGCTTATGAGCAGCAGCTCATTCAGCTTAATACTGATAAAAATCGACTCAAAAATATTCAATCAAAACAGAACAAAGTCCAACTTAAACGCCAGTTACTTCCTAATTATAAGCCTTACATTCAAGGCATTTTAGAAGTTAAGCCTGGTGTGCAAGATGCGGTCATCACCGAGATTCTCGTTTGGGCGATTGATATTGGTGATTATGACTTTGCTCTTGATATTGCTGAATATGTTTTGAACTATGGTTTGAAACTTCCTGACCGTTTTGAACGTTCAGAAGCATGCTTCATCACCGAAGACATCGCCGATGAAGTGTTAAAAGTGCTTAAAACTGACATCGAAGTTGATATTCACATTTTAGAGCGTTTAGAACGTCTCATCACGGATGGATCTTTACCTCAATCTCAGCGTGATATGCCAGATGAAGTGAAAGCAAAACTTTATTTGGCACTTGGAAAAGCTGAAATGCGCTTGATTACGGGTGAAACCCACGATGACTTATGGCACACGATTCATGCGCGAGATTATTTAGAAACGGCTTGCAAGCTGGATGATAAATGCGGGGGACGTACTGATCTGACAAAGATGTCAAAGCTCAAACTTCGATTAGAAGTAATTCATGACGCAGATATTTTTACCCCAGAAAAAACCAATGTTCAAGTGCCAACCGAACAACCAGAAGAGACCAATGTTTTGTTAAATCAAAATGGAACGCCTGTGGTCGATGACCAAGGCAGTATGGTACCAACTTCTGAATAAGTGCCCCGCACCGCACTGGAGTGCAATGGTCGTGATCATCACATCACAGTAAATCTTCACCGAGCCATTGCCCCTCCCAGTGCACTAAAGGAGAGTCTTGATGAGTTTCATCGCAAACGGTGCAAATATACCAAGCAATATCACCATTTCCAGTGGCACTTTTTTCCCTGTTATTTCCCTTGATGAAATTCGCGATTTTGTACGAATTGATGGTTCTGTAACAGATGTCCGTTTACGTCAACTGGTTAGAGAAGAAATCATTGATGTCAATCGATTACTTGCCAGTATTGTCATGAAAGCCGATACATTGGCAGATCTTGCTGTAAATCAGATTGATGGAAAACCTGATACTGAAATTCTGTATTTTTCCGCAGTATCTAACGGTATTGCTGCAAAAATCAAAGAAAAGTATCCAGATTATGACAGTACCAATTCAGGCGTAAAAAAAGCTGAATTAATGGAATGTTCAGTCGATGATTGCCGTCGTAATAAACAGTGGGCTATTCAACAGCTCAAAGGTGAAAACCATTCTGTAGTGGAGCTGATATGAGCAAAAGTATCAAATCCATTCAGAACGACACCATCGACAGTATTTGCTGGCGCTATTACGGACGTAGTACAGGCGTAGTGGAACAGGTGCTGAGTGCCAACCCACAACTGGATGAACTGGGGGAGATTTTACCCATCGGCACAGATGTTTTGCTCCCTGATCTTGATTCTCCCCAAAACATCCAACACAGCATCAATTTATGGGATTAACTATGCCAGATCCAACAACAACCGTGGCAATTACCGCAGGTGCAGGTGCGGTTTCTATGCTGCCATTCGTCAATGGTAATGCACTTTTTGGTGCGGTCATTGGCGCAGCTTTTATTGCTTTTTATACTCAAAATGTCAGTTATCAAAAACGCATCATTTCATTTTTACTATCTACTGCCATTGGTTATTTACTCTCGCCAGAAGTGGTAAACCGTACCCTGATTGATAGCCATGCGACAGGGGCGTTTATGGTTTCACTTGTGGCCATTGTGATTTTACAGAAAGTTTTGGCGTGGTTAGAGGGAGCTTCTCTTGCCGATGTTCTGAGCATACTCAGTGGGAAACTGATTGATCTTGCGTCCATTTTTTCCAAAAAACCGAAAGGGAAGGACTAAACCATGCTTGAAATTCTCTATTCCATGATTGCCGTCGTTTTATATGTGTTGATTGCCTTGCGCATCATTTGTTTTGACAGCAATGCCACCGTGCATCAGCGTCTGCATGAAATGGTTGCCTTCATTTTGATTGCAGCGCTCTTTGGGCAAAGCATCAACATTATTTTTTATAAAGATCCCGTCACCATCTGGGATGCATTTTTTGCGCTGGTGCTGTTTGTGATTGTGTTTCGGGCAAAGGGCAACATTGCCGTGATTTTTCGGAGTAAGTCATTATGATTTTAAAATTTGGTGCAAAGGGTGCAGATATTCTTGCCCTGCAAAAAGCCCTCACGCGTTTGGGTTATGCTGATCAAAATGGTAAAGCACTGGCAGCCGATGGTGATTTTGGTGCAGGCACAGAATATGCAGTGATGCAGTTCCAGAAGAAAATTGGCTTGGTTGCAGATGGCAAAGTTGGAGATAAAACCGCAGCAGCCATTAACGGGGCAGATGTCAGCAAATTGCTCAAAGACAGCGATTATCAGCAGGCAGCCACCCGCCTCAAGGTTTCAGAATTGGCGATTCGGGTGTTTGGTGCGGTAGAAGGTCGTGGCTTAGGTTTTCTCAGCAATGGTAAACCCAAGATCCTGTTTGAACGCCATCGCATGTATGCCTATCTGAAACAAAAATTTAGCCTAAGCCGTGCCAATGAATTAATGCAGAAGTACCCAAATATTGTGAATACAGCAACGGGTGGTTATCAGGGAAATGAAGCAGAATATGTACGTTTAGAGCTGGCCAAGCAAATTGACGTTGAATGCGCCCTGCAGTCTGCCAGTTGGGGACAGTTCCAGATTATGGGCGAGAACTGGAAAGATTTGGGCTATAGCTCGGTACAAGATTTTGTCGATCAGCAATATTCTAGTGAATCGCTCCAGCTTGAAGCCTTTGTGCGTTTTATTGAATGGAAATCGGGGACAGTCAACAGTAAAAAAGTGACCTTGCTTGATGCCTTACGCACTGAAAACTGGGATGTGGTTTTTACACTGTATAACGGCTCTAATTATAAGAAGCTCGGTTATCAAGCCAAGTTCCAAGCGGAATGGGATCATTTAGAACCTATTTATGGCGGAACAAAAGCAGCATGAAAAAGCCACAGAGTTTAAGAGATCATCTGCTTGATGCAATTCCACAACTCCGTCGTGATCCTGAACGTATCCTTATCTTTGTGGATGAGGGTGCGGTCAGAAGTACTATGGCAAATGGTTTGTCCTTTGAATATGCATATACCCTCAATATGATTTTGACCGATTATGCAGGTGATCTTGCTGCAGTCAGCATTCCTGTCCTTGATTGGGTGCGTGTCAACCAATCTGAGCTGTTGGCAAACTTAGACAAAGCCAAATCTGGAATCAAGTTTGAAGCTGAAATCTTAGCAAATGATAAAGTTGATTTAGCGATACAGATTCCATTGACTGAGCGAGTGATTGTGAAGCAAGTCGAGGCGGGTTTAACGGTAGATTATCCAGAAGAACCCAAATACCAAAAAGCTGAACAATCAAAAGAAGTGAAATTGCTGGATCAAAATGGGGTTGAACTTGCATCGTGGCAATCCCGTAATCCGCAGCAAGAGTGGTTTTTATAAATGGCAGAGTTGGAATATCTTCCTGAACATCTGAATGGATTATTGGCAGCATTGGGTGATGCTGAACGTCGTAAGCTTGCTATGTCAATTGCTCGAAAAATTCGTGCAAGTCAAAGTCAACGTATCTCACGCCAGCAAAACCCTGACGGTAGTGCATATATTCCTCGAAAAAATTTAAGAAAAAGAAAGGGAAAAATAAAAAACAAGATGTTCATGAAGCTGAAAACAGCCAAATTTATGAAAGTTGAAAGTATGCCAAATGGTGTATCGATTGGATTTGATCAACGGATTTCAAAAATTGCTCGTGTACACCAGGAAGGTCTTACTGACAACTTAAAATATAATGGTCGTACTTTTAAAGTGCGCTATGCACAGCGAATATTGCTCGGTTTTACCAATGCTGAAATCGAAATGGCTGAAGATGAACTTTTAAAATATTTCGATAAAAATTAAATCGACTTGTATATAACTGACATACAAATACAACCAAATGCATTAATCCTCTAGCTGCAACACGATTGCAGCATGAATGCAGATACTTCCCGTCGCTTGGAGAATTTGATCCGTTTGGGTCGAATTGACAGCGTTACCCCGTCCGAACCTTTTCATACCGTCACCGTCAATTTAGGCGACATCGTGACCACTCAATTACGCCTGATCAATTTACGGGCGGGCGCAGATAAAAGCCATGACCTGCCGAGTGTTGGTGAAGAATGCGTGGTGTTTAGCCCCTGCGGTGAATTGGGTCTGGGCGTGGTGCTCTGTGGTTTAAATAATGAAGACCACCCCAGCATCTCGACCAATCCCAACATCAAGTTACGTCTGTTTGAAGATGGTGCGCTGATCAGTTACGACACCGAAAATCATTCCTTACAAGCCTTGTTACCTGAAGGGGCAGAAGCGGTGATCACCGCCAATTGTCGCATCAATGGCAGCTTACACGTTACCGAAGGCATTACCACTGATGGTGATGTTAAGGCGGGCGATATTTCCCTGAAACACCATAAAACCAGCAAGGTTAAAGCAGGCTCAGATGATTCGGGAGAACCAATTCCATGATGTCATGCAGCACTGGCCAGCTTTTACAGGATGAGATCGACAGCATTCAGCAATCCGTGAGTGACATTCTGTCCACCCCACTGAATTTACGCATCATGCGTCGTAATTATGGTTCACGCCTTGCGGATCTGATTGATCAGCCTGTGAATGATGCGCTGATTGTACAGCTCTACAGTGCCATCTATACCCCGATTTTACGTTGGGAAAATCGTATCAGCATCGAAAAAATCTCCGTATCCGATATCAGTTCAGGCGGTCTGATGATTGACCTTGAAGCGGTGCATCTGCTGTCGGGACAAAGCCTGAATTTAAACATTCCATTGAAAATGGGAGCAATCGCTTAAATGACCAGCGCAAACAGTGCCATCGACCTTTCCCAACTTGACCCGCCCGAAGTGGTCGAAGAAATTGATTATGAAGTCATTCTCAATGCAGGCATTCAGGACTTTTATGCACGGATGCAGGCATTGGGCGTGGATTATCCCGAGTTACGCGAATCTGATCCCGCTTACAAGTTAGCGGAAGCCTTTGCCTATCGGGAAATGCTACTTAGACAACGCGCCAATTCATCTGCCAAAGCAGTGTTGCTGGCCTATGCCACAGGTTCGGATCTGGAACATAAAGCTGCGGAACGCAATTTACAACGCAAAGTCATCAGCGAAGCTACCAGTACTCAAGATGCGGTACTGGAAACCGATGATGCCTTACGTACCCGTGTGCAGCTGGCGCCTGAAGGTTATACCACCGCAGGTTCGGAAGGCTCTTATATTTTTCATGGCATGAATGCCGATGTACGGGTCAAGGATATTCAGCCCGATTCGCCCAGTGCAGGCGTGGTCAATCTGTATGTGCTATCCAGTGAGAATAATGGTCAGGCACAAGAAGAATTGCTCAACATCGTCAACCTTGCGGTGAATCAGAAGCAGATCCGCCCACTGACCGATCAGGTGCAGGTGTTTTCCGCCAGCATTGTCGAATATGAAGTCGAGGCGGTACTGGAAGTTGAGGCTGGGCCAGACTCGGATGTGATTCTACAAAAGGCACAGGCTGAACTGGCCAGTTATACAACGCAGAGTCATGCCCTGAGTAAAGCACCTGCCTTGTCAGGGATTTATCAGGCCTTACACCGACCAGGCGTGTCCAGTGTCGAACTGCTCAGTCCGACCCAGAATTTTAAATTAGCCGTGGGTCAGGCCGCCTACTGTACTGCGATTAATGTCAGCATCCGTACGCTGGGGAATTAAGCATGTCGAATTTATTGCCACCGAATGCCACTGCCTTTGAACGCTGTTTTGATCAGGCCTTTGCCCGTGTTGCCGACGTGCCGATCCTGACCCGTTCCCTGAATGATCCACAAACAGCGCCCCGCGTGGTCTTGCCTTGGCTGGCATGGGAACGCTCGGTGGATTACTGGAACAAGGATTGGTCAGAGCAGCAGAAGCGCAACACCATTGCCGCAGCCTATGACGTGCATTGCCACAAAGGCACCATCGGGGCGTTAGAAACCGCCATGAATGCCATCGGCATCAGCTGTCGGGTCGAAGAATGGTTTAAGACCAGCCCGCAGGGTGTGCCTTACACCTTCAATATTTACATCGAAATCAATCAAATCGGGGCAACCCAGAGCCAACTGGTGGATGAACTGGCCAGTGCCATTCGCATCAATAAAAACCTCAGATCACATCTGTTAGGACAAAGCGTGGTGGTTCGCAGTGATGTGACTGCATGCGCTGCAGCCGTGCTGTGTCTGGGCTGTGAAATGGGCTTTGTCGGGGTGGCAGGTTCACTGGCCCTGAACGGGTCTTGGTCACTGGATGGTTCTCAACAACTGAATGGAGTTAAACGCGGATGACGAATTTAATCGGCAAAGCACTGTGGTCGGATGTGCGTCTGCTGGAAAGCCATGAATACGCCCAAGGCGGTGAAAACGGCAATATGAATGAACAGGCCAAAGCCCTCGTCAATCGGACTGAGTTTTTAAAGGGGCTACTGGAGCAGCTGCAACAGGCCCAGCAAAGCCAGCAGGACTGGCAGACGCAGTTTACCGAGCAGATCAATCAGTTAGGGCAGCAGATTGAGCAGATCAATCTTAAACTTAATCCAACACAGCCTAGTATCAGTTGTACTGGCGCTACCCGTGAGTTCAAGTTTAGAACTGACTTTGGCGTTAGAACGATTGAAGCAAGCGTCAATGGTAGCGATTGGGCTGAAGTGAGTACGTTCAGTGAGTTATCTACATCATTGCAGCCTGTTAATGGCGGAGTGCAGATGAGTATTAGCATGAATACTCATGATGATACGAGAGTCAAGCTGCGTAGCACATCTGATATCTGCTTATTTGTAGACCCTGTTCAAGACATTGACGAAGTGAATCAGCCGAATAAAGCATACACATTGTATGACGCTGGTGGCCATGTAATCGACCCGAGATTAGGTGCCAACCAAACATATAACAGTCGCTACATTGATGATTCAAACACGGATCAGGATTATGTTGTGTTGTTCCGTGCTGTAGATTTCTGCCTGTCTGCTGAGTCTACAGATCCAGAACAACCGACCGATCCCGAAACGCCAACAGATCCTGAGCCTGTTTACCCTGCATCGGCAATGGTCTTGCGGTCTTCCGATCAGGTCAGTGAAGTAAGTCTTCAATTAGTTAAGGGAACACACAATATTGATTGGGGCGATGGCACAACAGAGACGAATGTTAGTGGCAATCTTATCCATCACTATGACAGTTTAGCCAAGCACACGATTATCGTTGAAAAAGCCTCAAACGAAGGCGGTTCAAATGGGAATAATACGATGGTTATGGTTCAAGCCTACGGGATTGAAGAAGTGGTGCAGTGGTGTGATCAAGGTTATGAAGTACTGGGTTTCGCTCTTGGTTCACAAATCCTACAAGACACCTTAATGAAAGTGCCAACAACTGCCCCATTAGTATTTAACACAACCTTTCAGGTATTTATGCGTTGTTCGGTGTTTAATGACGCCAGTATTTTAAATTGGGATGTTTCACCATACACAGACTTGAATTGCTTATTCTTTGAATGTCATGCCTTTAACCAACCGATCGGGGCAACATGGGATTTTAGCAATAAAGAACTTTTATACTCGATGTTCTACAACTGTCAGAGCTTCAATCAGGATTTGAGCATGATCAATGTAGCGAATGCCGCCAATATGGATGATATGTTCTATGGTTGTACTCAGTTTGATCAGGATCTCAGTGAGTGGTGTGTCATTAATTATCAAACCCCAATCACTGATCCAATGTGGAATAATGAACGCTTTGCTTATGGCTCAGCGTTAAAGCCTGAACATTATCCTGTCTGGGGCACCTGCCCACGTGGTGAAGCTTCAGGAGTCAGCGCATGAGTTATCAATGCATTCATACCCATAAGGGGCTGCAACTTTTAGCACAGGCTGAAGCACAAGGTACACAGTTACGTCTAACCCACATAGCGGTCGGTGATGGTCAGGGTTATGCGGTCAGTCCTGATCCCGCACAGAATCAACTGGTTCGGGAAAGCTTTAGAACCACGATCAATCGGGTGTTTCAAGACCCTGAGAATGCAAACAAGTTTACCGTGGAGATGATTATCCCTGTCAGCGCAGGCGGCTTTGTGATGCGTGAAGTCGGGGTGTTTGACAGTAACGGTAATCTAATCTTGGTCGGCAATTTACCTGATACTTATAAACCCGTTGCCAATGATGGTGCATTTAATGACACAGTGATCCGTATTCCGTTTATGGTCAGCAATGCCTCCACCATTCAGCTGCAGGTTGATCCGAATGTGGTGATTGCCACACATAGCTGGATTCTGAATACCATTACCGCAGGTTTCTTACTCGGCGGAGGCACCACAGGGCAAGTGCTGAAGAAACAATCCAATATCGATGGTGATGTGGTCTGGGAAGATCCGAGTGCCAGCAATGTGTTTGTGGACACCTTAGAAGAAGAACAGCAGCTGGCGGAGCAGCAAACCCAAATCACCTTGTCACAACTGACCACGACAGGTTTGGCGGTGTATATCAACGGGCAGCGTATCAGTCAGAAAGCAGGTGCTGAGGGCTGGCAAGCCTTATCCGCCACCAAAATCCAACTCGGACAGAGTTATGCGGCAGGCAGTCACATTTTATGCGTGCAGAATGAGCCTTTAGGCACAGCGCCTTATCCTCTGGCCAAAGCCGAGAATCTGGCCGATGTTGAGGACAAAGCCCTTGCCCGCCAAAACTTGGATGTGTTCAGCAAGGCTGAGAGTCGCAGCAATGGTTTGCCTGCAGGCAGCATGATTTATGTGGCCATGAACAAGGCCCCGACAGGCTATCTCAAGGCCAATGGCGCTGCCATTTCCCGCACAGTATATGCCGAGTTATTTGCCGAGATCGGCACCAGCTTTGGTGCTGGCGATGGGGTGAATACCTTTAACCTGCCTGACTGCCGTGGTGAGTTTATTCGTGGCTGGGATGATGGGCGTGGCATTGATCTGGATCGGGTGTTGGGCAGTAAACAGTCTGGTTCGATGAAGTCGCATTATCACGGGACGGGTGACTTTGGTTCAGATGCCGAAGATAACTGGTATGCGATCGTGCGCAACTGGGAAGGTAAATATACAGGCCGATGGGTGCCTGGTGAAAGTAACCGCAATTTAAACACCAGTATCACAGGCGGTACAGGTGGCATGCGCTACACAGGAACCTCCAATCAACTCGAAGCTGCAGATGGCGAAACCCGCCCACGCAATCTGGCTTTCTTAGCCTGTATCAAATATTAAGGAGCACGCTGAAATGACTGAGAAAATCGTCTATCAATATGACACGTCAGGCTTATATCTGGGCACGACCGTTGCCGATGAAAGTCCACTGCAACAAGGCGTGTTTCATTTGCCTGCGCATTGTACCGAAACCCCTGTGCCAACCACTTGGGCAGAGGATCAGCATCCACGCTGGGATGGTTGCACATGGCAACTGGTGGCCAAGCCGAAACTGACTGTTGCAGAATCGCCTGAGCAAAAGCTGGCGGATTTTTTGAAAAATAATCCTGATGTCGTAAAGTTGATCAATACCTAAATCATTTTGTATATAACTCATATACAAACAAGACAACATGACATCAAAACATCAATTTGTAAGCCTGTGATCTGAAAAAAATTCAATCGATCACAGGTTTTTTTATGGCAGATTCCTACCATCACGGAGTGAAGACGCTGGAGTTGAATGACGGTACCCGTCCGATCCAGACCGTTTCCTCTTCCATTATTGGCATGGTCAGCACCGCATCCGATGCCGACCCTGACCAGTTTCCCCTCAATACCCCCGTTCTGATTACCAATACCCAAGCCGCAATTGATAAGGCAGGGGTCAAAGGCACACTGGCACGTTCCCTACAAGCCATTGCCGATCAAGCCAATGCAGCCACGGTAGTGGTACGGGTTGAACAACTCAGCGATCAAGCCCAGCAAACCTCTGCAGTAATTGGCGGCACAGTCAACGGTAAATATACAGGCATGAAAGCCTTGCTGGCAGCCGAAGCCCAGCTTGGAGTGAAACCACGCATTTTAGGTGCACCAGGACTGGATGCAGCAGCCGTCGCCACCAGTATGGTCAGTCTGGCACAGCAGCTGCGTGCTTTTGCTTATGTCTCGGCTTTTGGTTGTGAGACCAAGGAACAAGCCACGGCTTACCGCCAAACTTTCGGTGCGCGTGAACTGATGGTGCTCTGGCCAGACTTCTTAGGTTGGGATACCAGCTTAAATGCCACCAGCAGTTTTGATGCCACTGCACGCGCTTTAGGTCTACGCGCCAAAATCGACAATGACATCGGCTGGCATAAAACCTTATCCAATGTCGCGGTCAATGGCGTGACGGGCATTAGCAAGGATGTGTATTTCCAGCTGCAAGACTCGACCACAGATGCCAATTATTTGAATGAGCATGAGGTGACCACCCTGATCCAGCGTGATGGTTTTCGTTTCTGGGGTTCGCGCACCTGTTCCGATGATCCGCTATTCGCTTTTGAAAACTATACCCGTACCGCGCAAATTCTTGCTGACACGATGGCAGAAGGGCACATGTGGGCGGTGGATAAACCACTGACGCCAAGTCTGGCGCGCGACATCATCGATGGCATCAATGCCAAATTACGCGAAATGACAGGCACTTATTTACTCGGTGGTGAATGCTGGCTAGATCCTGTGATCAACACCAAAGAGGTGCTGAAAAGCGGAAAATTCTATATCGATTATGACTATACCCCAGTGCCGCCTCTGGAAAATCTGACTTTGCGTCAACGTATTACCGACCGCTATCTGGCGGACTTTTCTGCCCGAGTCACAGGATAACCACATGGCTTTACCGAAAAAACTCAAACTGATGAACCTGTTTAATGAAGGTAATTCCTATCTTGGACAAACAGGTGAGGTGACCTTACCCAAACTGGGACGCAAGCTGGAAAACTGGCGTGGCGGTGGGCTGATTGGCAACGTCAAGGTGGACTTCGGTCTGAGTGACGACATGATCGAAATGACATGGAAACTGGGTGGGATTGACCCACTGGTGATCCAGCAATATG
The DNA here is from genome assembly GCF_054454555.1 of Acinetobacter sp. ANC 4636. Lineage (NCBI taxonomy): Bacteria > Pseudomonadati > Pseudomonadota > Gammaproteobacteria > Moraxellales > Moraxellaceae > Acinetobacter > Acinetobacter sp. ANC 4636. The sequence continues at coordinate 147,383 of NZ_JBTKVD010000001.1, forward strand.
GCGCTGCTTCCATTTCCGCCTTTGGTTTACGTTTCGCAGGCTCTTACCAGCGTGACGATACGGGTGAAACCACAGCCGTGGAAATTTCACTGCGTGGTCGTCATGAAGAAATCGACTTCGGCAATGCCAAACCCGGAGACGACACCGAAATGAGCATAAAAACCATCTGGAGCTATTACAAGCTTTCCATCGATGGTTCAGCCGTGATTGAAATTGATATCCCGAACCTGATCTGTACGGTCAACGGGGTCGATCTCTACGCCAAACATCGCGAAAACATTGGACTTTAACTTTGCTCCCCACTGGTCATCGCCAGTGGGGTTTTATGACTTTTTTGATTTTAGGAGCATCCCATGACTGAACAACAACAGACCGAAAACCTTGACCTGTTACAACAGGATTCACAACGTATTGATCTAGATAGCCCGTTAATGATGGGCGATTTAAAGATTGAAAGTTTAGAGATTCGTAAACCGAATGTGGCGGCATTGCAGGGCATCAAACTCAGTGATCTGGCGCAAGGCGATACCTTGGCGATTTGTACCGTGTTGCCGCGTGTCTGTACCCCCAATTTAACCAAAGCCCAAATTGCTCAGCTTGACCCAGCGGATCTGGCTCAGATTGGTGGAGTGTTTGTGCTTTTTTTGCAGCCGAAGTCAGTGCGTGCGGAAATGTTACGCCAACTGTAGACGATGCGATTGCCAATATTGCGGTGATCTTTCACTGGCCACCGCAGTTTTATGACGAGATGTCGCTTTATCAACTGATGCAATGGCATCAAAAAGCCATTGAACGAAATGGAAATGATGCCGAATGAAACCGTTACGCCTTGAAATTCTGTTTGGATCAAAGGACAAACTTTCACCCGCGTTGCGTTTGCTGGTCAGCAGCAGTAAAGCTGCGGCCAGCGCAAGCAAACAAGCCCGTGATGAGCTGAAAAAACTTAACGATCAGCAAAAGCAGATTGATGGCTATATCAAACAGAAAAAAGCCACCGAAGACAGCGCCAAAGCCTTACAAGACATTCAAACCCGCATTAAAAGTTTACGGCAGGAGATGGCACGCAATCCATCCGATGCCTTAAGCCGTGAATTTAACCAAGCCACCACACAGGCACGTAAACTCAAAGAGGCACATGGCCAGAACCAGATCAAGCTGCAGCAACTACGCACTGGACTGAATCAGGCAGGCTTTTCCACGCACAATCTTGCCCAGCAACAAACCGATCTGACCCGTCGCATTACCGCTGCCAACAATTCTATCGAGAGCCAGAAAAATAAACTGGCCAATCTCAGCCGCCTGCAGCAAAGCCACAACCGACTCAGCACAGGCACGCAGAAAATGGCGATGTATGGGATGGGAGCAGCAGGCACAGGGGTTGCGGCTTTATATCAGATGCGTAAGCCGATTGAAGAAAGCAAACGTCTAGATGTGGAAGAGCATCGGATTGGTTCACTGGGTCTGGGCAAGAAAGCCACCCTTGATGCGATTCAATATGCCAAAGCCATGAAAACTTTCGGTACCAGTACCTTGGATAACATGACGCTAGTGCGGGATGGCATCACCGCTTTTGCCGATGTGCATCATGCCAAGATGGTTGCCCCGATGCTGGCCAAGATGAAGTTTGCCAACCAAGCCATGTATGGTGAGGAACATGGGGCTGAAAATGAAAAGAAATTCATGGACATGCTCAAAGTCATCGAGATGCGTAATGGCTTAAAAAGTGAAGCTGCCTTTAAAGAACAAGCCAACATGATCCAGCAGGTGATTACCGCCACAGGTGGACGGGTACAAGCAGAAGAATGGCTGAACCTGATTAAAACTGGGGGGATTGCCGCCAAGGGCATTGATAACAAGGCGTTCTATTACAAACTGGAACCTCTGGTGCAGGAAATGTCAGGCTATCGGGTCGGGACAGCCATGATGTCTGCTTATGCCAACCTGTATCAGGGACGAACCACCAAACGGGTTGCCAACCATCTGGGTGATCTTGGTCTGATTGCCGATAAACGTAAGGTTCACAATGACAAGGTCGGGCAAATTGCCTATCTGGATATTGGGGCAATTAAAGGCGCAGCGCTGTTCAAGAAAGACCAGTTCGCTTGGATGGAACAGGTGCTATTACCGACCTTAAAAGCCAAAGGCATTACCAAAGAAAGCGATGTGGTGGATGCGATTGGGAGCATTTTTAGTAACCGTACCGCATCACAACTGTTTTCGACCATGTATCTGCAGCGGGAAAATATTCACAAGAACATGCGCCTGAATGCAGGGGCAGACAATATCGATCAACTCGATAAACAAGCCAGAAATACCACTGCAGGTAAGGAAGTTGAGGCCAAAGCCAAACTGCATGATGCGTATTTGCAATTCGGGCAAACCATTCTACCTATCTATACTCAAGCCTTGGTCATGGCAGGCAATGCCATGCAGGTGTTTACAGGCTGGATGCAGAAAAATCCTGCCTTGGCCAAAACACTGGGCACTGGATTACTGATTGCAGCAGCAGGGCTGATTGCGATTGGCGGAACGCTGGCCTTGCTGTCACCGCTGATTTTAACTGTGCTGAGTCTCAGGCTGATGCTGTCCACGCTCAGTATTACCAGTACAGCCGTGGGGATCGCCTTTAAGGTGTTGCTCAGCCCTGTCAAACTTCTAGGGGCAGGGTTATTGTGGCTGGGCAGAATGTTCCTGCTGGCAGGGCGGATGATGCTGACCAATCCGATCATTTTAGCGGTGAGTTTAATGGCAGGGGCAGCCTATCTGATTTACCGCAACTGGACACCAATCAAGCAGTTTTTTACAGAGATCTGGTCAGGGGTCAGTCATGTCTTTCAGACAGGCATCAACTCGATCAAGAGCATGATCCAGTCTGTGGATAGCATATTTGCCAATAATCCACTGCTGACCTTCCTGTTTCCACTGATTGGTATTCCTCGGCTGATTATTGCCAACTGGTCGAGTATCAGGACATTCTTTGCTGATCTCTGGATGAGCCTCCAATTTGGCGCCAGTGAGACATGGAATAGCATCAATCTGTTATTTGCTCCGATGGGACTCTGGTTCTCGGAGCGCTGGGCGCAGATTAAAACTGGCGCCAGTGATGCATGGAGCTTTGTCAGTCAGAGTGCTGCAAGTGCATGGAATGCCATCAGCACTGTGTTTTCCCCTGTGGGGATGTGGTTTTCTGCACGCTGGGCGGAAATCAAAGCCGTATTTAGTGGCGGGCTTGCTGGGCTGTCTGCCCTGATTCTGAACTGGTCACCCATCGGGCTATTTTATGCGGCATTTGCCCGCGTCATGAACTGGTTCGGGGTGGAGTTACCCAGCAAGTTTACAGGCTTTGGTCAGATGATCATTGAAGGGCTGATCAAAGGCTTAAATCAGGGTTTTGACAAGCTTAAAAGCAAGTGGCAGGAAATCAACAGCTATATGCCTGACTGGATGCGTAAAAAAATGGACATTCACAGTCCATCGCGGGTGATGGCAGGGCTGGGGCATTTCATCATGCAGGGGATTAATGTCGGTCTGGATCAGGGTTTTCCAAGCCTGAAAAACAAGTTCAATACGGTACTGGATCTGTTTCAGGGCAATGCCCCGCAAGTCGATATCAAGAGCCGTTTCAGCAATGCTTTAAGCCACATGGCACAGAGCAATACCCCACGAGAAGCCTTTGATCCCATCGCCAGCATTCAATCGATTGTCACCAAAGTTAAAGCGGTGCAGCTGAGCTCTGCATCGAGCAAAGCCAGCCGCCCGATGGTGATTGAAGGTGACAGCATTACCGTGCAGATCCATGCCCAGCAGGGGCATTCGGTACAGGATTTGGTACAGCAATTTGAACAGTTTTTACAGCGTCGTGAGCGAGAAAAACAAGCCCAAGCCCGTGCACGCTTTTTTGATGATGAATAAGGAATTTAAAGCATGATGATGATCTTTGGGGTATTTCCCTTTGCGATTCCCACCGCAACCTATCAGCAACTGGTACGCAAAACCGCTTGGCGGCATGTCAGCAATTCACGGGTCGGGGAAATGCCTGCCTATCAGTTTGTGGGGCGGGGTGAGGACACTATCTCACTGGAAGGCTCCATCGTGCCTGAATTCGGTTCACCGATGAGCATGAGTGCTTTACGGGTCATGGGTGATACAGGCATGTCTTTTCCCCTGATTGGCGGTACTGGCAAGGTATTTGGCTTATATACCCTAAATGATTTGCAGGAAACCCAGAGCTATTTTTTTAAGGATGGTACACCGAGCAAAATCGAGTTCTCCTTAAACCTGACCCAAACCATGCGACCAGGAACATTGATTGGTAATGTCGTGGGCAGCTTACTGGGGCTGGCATCATGACCTTGTTGACCACGTTAAGCTCGACCCTTAAAGGCGTGCTCAATAGCTATCCCAAAGCGATTTTTAAACTGGTGGTGGATGGTATCGATATCTCCAACAAGGTGAATAATCGCCTGATTCAGATGCGGATCGAAAATAAGCGCGGTTTGGAAATTGATACGCTGGATCTGTCTTTATCCGATCATGACGGTTTACTGAATATTCCCAGCAAAGGGGCAGTGATTGAAGCGTGGTTGGGCTGGGATATCACAGGTCTGGTGTATAAGGGCAGCTATATCGTCAAGGAAGCTGAGCATTCAGGTGCGCCCGATATCTTACGCCTGCGTGCCACCAGTGCCGATCTAAAAACCACACTCAAGCAAAAACGTGAGCGCAGCTTTGACAATATCTTGCTCGGTGATCTGATTGAAAAGATTGCCATTGAGCAGAGCTTAAAATTTCAAGTCTCGCCAGAACTGGCCGCCCATAAAATCATTCATATCGATCAGAATGAATCGGATGCCAATCTGCTGACCCGTCTTGCCGATGAACATGATGCGATTGCCACGGTGAAAAATGGTAGCTTGCTGTTCATGCCCAAGGGGCTGAGTCAATCCGCATCAGGGCAGAACCTACCCACCATGCTGATCCAGCGCAATAATGGCGATAATCACCGCTATGGCTTTAGCGATGGTGGGGAAGAAGTCACAGCCGTTCGGGCCTTTTATTATGATGAAAAAATGGCGAAAAAACTGGAAGTGGTGGTTGGAGATCAAAGTAACCAGAACATCAAGGAATTACGTCATATTCATCGGGACAAGGACAGTGCCACCTTTGCGGCACGCGCTAAACTGAATAACCTAAAACGTACTGCTGCCACACTCAGCTATACACTGGCCAAAGGTGAACCGCAACTGATTCCAGAGATGACCTTTTTATTTGAAGGCTTAAAGGAGGACATTGATGCGATTTACTGGCTGGCCAGCAGTGTTACCGACACTTTGGACAGTTCTGGCGGCTATACCACCGATCTGGAGCTGGAAATCTTCTTTCCTGATGCGGATGACGTTTCTGATTTGTTTGAAGACCAGTTTGTTACCGAGAAACATAAAAAATGGACAGGGGTGGTGGTCTATTATCAACAAGGCAGTAAAGCCATTGCAATCACCAAGGGCGATCAGAGCCATCCGAAATATTTTAGTTATTTGTATGAAAGCAAAGCAGCAGCCCAGCAACGTGCCAATCAGGAATATTCCTTACTGGATTTAGAAACAGGCAAATTCAAGGCACATAATCAGCTAGAAATGAAGCCGTACACAGGATTAAAAGCACAATATACCATTGGTAAAAGCCTAGCGCCACGTTACTGGGTCACATTGGGGGATCAGTCCAATGCTAAAGTGATTAGTCATGTTTATCACAGTAAGAAAGCGGCAGAAAAAGCCTTAAAATTAAGACTCCCAAGGCTAAATGCTAGAAGAAATATGATTCAGCAGGTGAAAGTAAAAAATTAAAAAGACTTTTAATTTATATATGGAAATAGAAATTATTTAAAATAATATAATTTTTTTCTTAGATATATTAATCTTAGTTTCACAGTACAATACTTAAGGAATAAAAATGGGATTAAAAGTACATTCTTTAAATAATATTCCTAAAACCGAAAATAGGGATTTTTTTATTTATTTACTCGACTATGGTTGGCATGAGCCTTTAGCTGAGAGTTTAAGAAATAATTTTGATTTTATGGCTAGGAAAGCTGCTACTAGTCGAGCAGTTGTAATTCAAGGAACAGAGATCGGTCATTTTGAGAATGAAGTTTTTTCATGGCATGGAATAAATGGTCTTGATGGAGATGTGTGTTTACCAGCAATATTAATTACAAATATGCACCCATCTGATTTTAAAGATCAGTCTTTTCGCTCAAGAAGACGCTTTGGATTGAACATAGATGAAAATACAAATCTTAAATTAATTTTGATTCCTCTAAAAAAAGTCTGTGAATCTACAATAGATGTTGCAACTTTAATTGAAAAAATATTTTTAGATATTGAACATGGCGAGGACTTAGTAAATTTTAAAGTTACAAATGAGTTAAAAGGTGGAACTGGTAAAGCTATTTTAGATGCATTAATAATAGAGCCTAACTTTAATGGTATTGGTTTTAATTTTCGTAAATTTTTTAATAGTATAAAGAATCAATGAAAATTTAAATTATTAGCCCTCGACATCCTGTCGAGGGCTTTCGTATTTTGCGTCCTAGAGTTGACTTCTGTCATCCCTCACATCCTGATGATTGAACATCCTATTCTTTATGGGCACATCATATTAAACTTAGGATAAGTGGGGGTGGCAAAGGTAATTAATTAGGAATACACACGATTAAATGCTGGAAAGTATGATTCAGTAGGTTAGAACGACAATTTAAGTAAATAAGGGTGCTTCAATCGCTTATTATGAATGAGTAATTTATTCATCATTACTCAATGTACTTAAAGCATTAGGGATAAATTTCTCACTAAAGCCAGAAAGAAAACAAATGCTCATAGTGAAAAAAATCCCAGTGTTTCCATCCTTGATATTAGCAAAAATAATTTCTGATGATAACAGTGCAAAACATACAGCACCTGCAATAACAGCAATAGCATTTCGCTCTAAACCATATCCAGCATACATCCATTTACTAGTGGCTTGCATGATAAAGATAGATTTTGATTTTAGTGACACTGAAAAAAAGCCTCCCATACTGGCAAACCCAGAACAATATGCTAAAAGTAAGAATGAATGGTTATCAGCAAATAATGGCAAAGTTCTATGTAGATAGGCATAAATTGCGTAAAAAGAAGCAAAAATAGCTACAAGTAAAGCCCCTGCTAAATAAGCAAGTCGTCCCCAAAGTTTGTTTGCATATTCTTCAGCAATTTCTGATGCAATACTTCGCAAGAGCATATTTACACTGTCAGCTTTATCAGGCTCTTGAAGGGCTATTACGATTGCAGATGCAGCTCTTTGTTTATGTAGTGGATTATCTCCTGATTTGTATAGAACAGTTTTTAGTTTATCAAACTCAAATTTAACAGAGTTTAGTGCTTTAATAATGGTAGTATCTTCATCTACTTTTGTTTCTAAATACACTTTAATGATTTGGTTTACTTGAGCATCTTTACAATCGTAAATAACATATTCTTCCCCTCTTGCATAAATGTTTTTAATTTCATAACCATTAAGATCAAAAGCACCTGTTTTAATACTAGCCAAATGTTCTTTTTGCTGTTTTAAATATTCTTCAGCTTTGTTATGTTTTTCTTGTCTAGATTGATCTTCTGAAAAATCCATATCGGTACCCATTGCACAACTCACTTTGTAATAAACTATTTAATTATATTATTTTTTTAAAATCTTAAATTAAAAAAGATAGTTACATTTTTTTAATTGGTGAATTTTTAATCATATAAATATCACCATACTAATAGCTCTAAACATTAACGTGTACCTCATTTGATAAATAGCCCTAAAATGACAATTTAGATAATTAAAATTTAATTGAGGATTTTGATTGTTTTTTATCGAAATACAGATCACTTTGCTTTATTAAATTAAATGAGAGCATGTCCTAGAATTGTGTAGATTACCGAAACTATTTAGGATAAATCTTTTATATTAAAAAGCCCCCAACATCCTGTCGAGGGCTTTCATATTTGCGTCCTAGGGGCAACTCCTGTCATCCCTCACATCCTGATGCTAAAACTAAGTTTTTGAACTTCCTGTTCTTTACATCACCATCATAACAAACTCAGCCTAACTGCCTACTGGCAAATGTCCTGAATTCTTGTCAGCAAATGCTCACACTAAAAATTATAAATAATCAGCTCATTGCCATTATGTTCTTCATGAGCTGCCTTGGCATTCACTGACCAACGGATCTTACGATGAGTCATCGCATAGTCTTTAAATAACTCTCGTACTTCAGGTACATCATTCAAACTCAGAATAAATTTACCCTGAACTTTATCTAACTTTTCCTTCAGCATATAAAAGTCTTCTTTCGTCCAGATACCTTTGCCATACATGTTTTCACAATCCCAATAGGGTGGATCTAGATAAAACAGTGTGTCAGGGCTATCAAGACGATCAATCATGTAATCGTATGATCGATTTTCGATGACCACATTTTGCAGACGTTCATGGATAGAAAGTAAATGTTCACGCAAACGCTCGCCTAAACGCATACGGCTGGCTCGGTCTTTTGAATAGCTAAAAGAGCCATCCAATTGGCAACCAAAAGCAGAACGCAGCACATAGTAAAATTTTACGGCTCTTTGGATATCTGTGAGACCAGATTGATCGGACTTAAAATCATTAAATTGTGTTCTAGCAAATAACAACAATTCAAACTCTTGCAAGAAAGCATCGAAGTGAAATTTTAAGATACGGTACAAGTTGATCAGATCATCATTAATGTCATTGATCACTTCAACCGTAGAAGGAGTCTTTTTAAAAAGTACCCATCCAGCACCGCCAAACACTTCAACGTAAGTTTTATGTTCGGGCATCATCTCAATGATAGTGCGTGCCAGTTGAGATTTACCACCGAGCCATCCGCTAAAGCTGTGACCACTAGGATTGTATTGTGGTGAGAGGTTTTGTGTCATGGATCTTACCTGAGTTAGTTTGATGCTCTGGGCATTCAGGTAAGGCACTCTGGGTGCTCTGGAAAGTATTGAGTGTTTTACAACGAGGGCATTTGATTTCGATTTGATGAAATGCCATAGTTTTTGCCAGAAGCTTAAAGCAGCACTGGCACTTTAGATTTTGCATAAATTTTTCTGCATTAGAAAAACCGCACAAATGATATTAAAAATAAATTAAAAGAACAAATATTTATTCTTTTAATTTAAAATAAACATAAATATATTCTTTGGTGCGTAAAATGACTGCGTTGAGCTATAACAAGATTAATAAAAACAATTCACGGCCACAGATTAAGTGCCCACATTGTAAGTCTACTAATTTAAAAATCCGTACAAGTGAGCAAAGACATCCTTTGCTAAAAGAAATTTGGTTAACCTGTCCAAATCTGTTCTGTGGGTTTACCTGTAGAGGACATATTGAGATTACTCATACCATTTCACCGAGTGCCAGCCCTGATCCAGAAATTTACATTCCGACATTACTACAACTTCAAGCTGCCAATGATGAAATGAGAGAATGAATCAGACATGATGATAATTATTTTTATGATTCAATGTTTTATGTGGGGAATTTTAGGCTGCTCGATTTGGATTAACCATCGAGCAGCATCTATGATTGTGTTGGCTATTTCAATTTATATTGATCAACTGAAGTTACAAACTTTATTAGGTTTCATTCATTGAAGTTCAGATGGCTCATCTTTTTTCAATTCTACAAAAGACTTAGCATGAAAAGGAATGAGTAAGGGTTTACATAACCAACCTATGAATAAAGGTAAAATTGCAGCAGAAATATATATAACTAGAATTTGCAATAAACTTAGTTCTTTTTGAAATTTTAGTAAGATATATAGAAGACCTAAAGAAATAAATGCATAGATAATAATCCAAGTGGATAAAGTTATATAAATTAATAGCTTAAATACATATTTTCGTAATACATATCCACCTGTAGATTGATCTTTTTTTACAAAAATAGGAAATATAGGATGTTTTGATAAACGAAAGGCTCGTTTTCGCTCTATTCTAGAAATGCAATATCTGAGTAAATACAAGTCTTCAGTTCGACTTTCATAGAATCTATTTAAAAGAGTTAGCTCCTGTTGCTCATGGACAACATGGGCATAAGGGTAATCATCATTATTCAGTTCATATTTTGATTTAAAATCTTTTAAAAGATTAAGTGTTTCTATTTCTTCTTGATAATCGGTTTTTGGATTAATCCATTTTGAAATCCAGTTAATAACGCCCATTTTTTCTAAAACATTCAGAAATAGCATGATTAAACTGAATAATACAAATATGAAAAATACCCATTTTACTATAATAGGTGGGATACCTAGTGATTGGGCAATTTGAAAGAGTTGAACTTGATTCATTTTTTACTCTTTTGATACTTCTATAAATTATTTAAGTTCTAAGACTGTGACTTTGCTGCTGGGGTATTATCATCAGATTTTGGGTCTTTCTTTTCAGCAACAATATCAACTAATTTTCCCATTATGCTAGCCATATTTGCTGGAATATCAACCTCATCACCTTTAGATGTAAACTTGCCATCAGCGCCTTGGTTGAAGTAGCTAGGAATAAGCCCTTTACGTATCTCTTTTTGTTCATCATGAGTCATACGTGCCATAAATGGTTCAAGTGCTGCAAGTTGTAAAAAAGTACGGTGGTTTTCTTGATAACATTCATAATGTTTTGCTGCTTGCTTTGAAGTGTAAACTGCTAATACAAAAAACATTATTGATATAGATAATCTTGCGAAAATTAGATAATAATCGATATTGTTAGGAGATTTATATTGAAGTGATATCACAATGATAGTAGTCACAATAGCTAAAGATATAGATGAAACAGTCCATCTTCTATTTGTTACATAATCTTTTTTCTCTTCATCTGCTTTTTCTTTATAATTTCTAGTTAATTCATAAATACCAGCTCTTTCGACTAGCATTTTAAAGTCTGAGTGTGCTGTTTCTAGTTCATTGGATTTTTGTTTTACTTCATTAACAATCTTATTAACTTCTAGAAAAATATGATGTTTTTCATTATCTAGCTCACTTCTTATTTTGCTTGTTTCAGCATGAATTATTTTTGAAAACTCTAATTCAACTTTTTGAGTTCTTTCATTTAGGTCAGTTAGTTTTTTTAGACTATTATCAACTTCTTCTTGTAATAATTTACTACTCTTACTAATGCTATCTTGGTCTAATTTTAAATTTTTAATTTCATTTTCATATTTACTAGTTAAATTTTTAATTTCATTTTCATATTTTTTTAAAAGTAAGCCTGCATCTTCCATAAATCTATTTTGATAATCTAAGTTTTTTCTTTCCTCAATAGCTATTTTTTCATTTAATAAGGATTTATTTATTGAATTTAATTTTATTAAAACTTCATCTAAGTTATCTAGAATTCCTTTATCTGAAATTATTATACCTTCTAATATTTTATTAATATAACTTTCTAACTCCTCTTTAATTATATTATTTTTTTCAGATATTTTTTGAGTGATATTTTTACAGAGATCATTATATGTTGTTATAAGATTTTTTATTTTGTTATAATGATTTATTGAAGAAATAAGATCTCCTAAATATTCATTTTTTATTGAACCTGAAAATTCTTCTTTTAATGATTTTATATATTTTTGTTCTATCAGGATGATTATTTTTTCAATATTAATCATTGTGCTCTTTATCTTATTTTCTTGGAACGTAAAATTTGATAAATTTTTTTTATTTACATTTTCTTTTATTAATGCTTCTAATGTTACACTTGAATTTATATATTTATTTTGATTATCTGAATTAAGCTTTTTAATATCATTTAAGAGGTTTATGAATTCATCTTCTAAAATACTTTTCATCAAAAATCTTCTCCCAAAAAACAATATCTTATAAAATATAATAATTTGGTATATTGACATAGCAACTCACTATAGGCAAGATGTAAGGGCACCGCAAAATCGGTGTACAGGCGTGAGAACCTGTAAATCCTTACTCTGAGCGCATAAAATACAGTCGCTTAAGCGGCCTTTTTTTTGCCTAAAAAGTCTGATCGGCTATACTTGTTATGGTAGATCGGGCAGGGCAGCCTTTGGCTGGCCGTTCTCAGAGTACGGTATTCTCACCCCTGTTCGGTCTGCCACCATTACCGTGAGAAGTAATGGCGGTAGGTTTGCAAAAAAACTTACTCTGAGTACTAGTCATGAAAAAATCAATTCATGTGCTTGAGCACACGCCTATCTATGATTTGGACGCTTATAACCAGCGCCAACGTCGCAAAAAAATCAAAAGCACTTTTAAAAATGCAGCCTACGGAATTTTCTATTTATCCGTAATGCTATTCTCCATGTCATTTTTGTTTGTAGGGGAATAAGCACATGAATAACAACATTATCCCTTACGTTCCAATTGCACCGCGCATCAAAGCATCCAACCCAAAAAGTGAACTCCTGTGTAGAGCACTGTTCGAAATTGTCGATAAAGCCGTACAGGCACAATTCACCTTTAACCACGATACAAGCAAGGGAAAGTTATCGATTTGCCCTGATCAAGTGAATGATTTGATTCAGGAACTTGCAAAGAATAAAAACCTTGAAGGAAGTAAGATTGATATCGAGGTACTAAAGCCTGCATTAAGTGATCTGATTTACCCAGTTTTTAAGGGGGAATTTGCAATAAATAGTCCGATTTGGAATAATTCCGAGGTGAGAGTCTGGCAATTTCAATTAAATCAAATTGTTAGAGAAAATCACATGAAAAATTATGAAAATTTAGACTTAATTTTAGATCAAGCTTTAGCGTCAGTTCGTATTTGGAGAAACTCATTAGAAACAGGCAGTGAAAACCGTGATGTTGTTTACAAGAGAAATGACCTGATTTATAAGCTCATGGATTTAGAGCAGAAATTGCAGATTGTTCAAAATGGTTTAGACGAGTAATAAAAAAGCCCACTTTAAAGTGGGCTTTTTAATGCGCGACCATTATTTTTTCTCCATCTCTTTAGCATAAACCGTACTTAAACCTAGTAAAGCTTCTTGGGCTTCAGAACTAAGCTGTCGGTATGCTTTTAATAATGTACTTTCTTCACTGGTTAGCCCCGCATATTCAGGGTCAATCCCTAGAATGACATAACGAATATCAACCCCTTGTTGATGCAAATTATGCAAATAAGCCCACTGATCTGGAATCTTTCCACGTACATACACACCCAGTGTGTTTTCACTAGCACCTATCTCACGCGACAAAGTTTTAGCCTTTAAATTCTTCTTTTCCAGCTCTTCTTTAAAGCGTTTCCCAATTTCAATGCCAATCGTTGGATCTAATTCAGGCATAAAAATGTTCCCTTTTTACGTTGAAAGACTAAATATTTATGCTATAGTGAATTATAGCAAACTACTATTACCGCAAGGATACTGTATGAGTACAAAAATTTCACCTCCAAATAAACAGCGATCTAAAAAGATCACTGGGGGGCGAGTTGCCTGCATTCTTTATTTGCCACCAGAAGAAGTGAAGCAAATTGATCAGGCTGTTGAAAAAACGGGAATGAGCCGTTCCAGTGTAATTTCAAATATCTATTACTTGGGAAAACAAAGTCAAAACACCAATGAGGGTTAAATTTATGTCAATTCAACATCGACGCATTAAAAAACAACTTCGTGATAATCGCTTCAGTATCAACCTCACCAATGATGAAACCGATCTGCTCACAGCAGCATCAAATCTTCTAGGCATTGAAATCAGTGTTTTGATTCGCCAGATGGCAATGAAGCAAGCCATCTACACTTTAGTTGACGATCCAGAAGATGATTTTAATTTGCATACATTCCTAAGTGAAGGCGCACACGAACAGCTTTCTAGGAGCTGAATTGATGCTCAAGCACAACATCGTACTTTCAAGCCAAGAACTCAAACTTGTACAGGAAGTGCAAAAGCAACTGGGGCTTGCATCAGTTGAAGAAACCATAGAACACCTCGCCAGAGAACGCATTCAAGAAAAATTGTTGAACTTGGCAGGGCAAGAACTTAAACGCAGACGGCATTAACCAAGGCAATTGAAAATGATGTTTCCAGAAACTAAAGCTTTAGTTATAGATAAACTTAAAGATGTTTATAGCTTCAAAGTCAAAAGTGGCGATAAATTGCGTGGTAGATGCCCCGATTGTAATCACAAAGAAGCATCAGCTTGGGTTTATCCCGATGAGCCGTGGGTAGTTTTCTGCCCACGTAAAAATGCATGTGGTAAAGAAAATCACGTTCGAGATTTATTCCCAGAGCTTTTTGAAAAATGGGAAAAGCGTTTTGAATCTACTCAAGCAGAACCAAATAAAACGGTGAATGCTTACTTAGTTGAAGGGCGTGGTTTTCCACTAGATAAACTACAAGCTCTTCAATACTCTCAAGAATATTATAAAAGTAATGAGCACCAAGTCGGGTCAGTAACACTACGTTTTCCAATTACCGATGAAGCAGGGAATGAAGGCTGGTGGCAGCGTATCCTTGATGATCATGGTGTACTCCAAAAGACCACTTTTAAATGGCAGTGGTCATCACAAGGTCATGCTTGGACAACACCAAACACCAACTATATTGAATCTAAAGAAATTTGGATTACAGAAGGTATCTTTGACACGATTGCATTGTGGCTTTCAGACATCACCAGTTTTTCAGCTTTAAGCTGCAACAATTATCCATCTATCTTTTTACATCATATTGCTAAGAAATGTCAGGAAGCAGCCAAGCCATTACCTAAGCTGATATGGGCTTTTGATAATGATCAGGCTGGCCATGAAGGTATTTTAAAAAATATCGAAAAAGCCAAAGAGGATGGTTTTCAATGTGAAGCAGCACTTCCACCAAGCGGTCGTAAAAAAACTGACTGGAATGATCTGTACAAACAAGATCGTCTTAAATTTTCTGATTTAGACAGCTATAAGTATTACGGCTCTTTACTGATTGCAGACAAGCCTGTAGATAAAGGCATACTTATCTACAAACATAAAGGAACTAAATCTTTTCCTTTTGATTTCAATAAACAAGTCTATTGGTTCAAGTTAGATATGGATAAGTACGATGACTATATGAAAGGCATCGGCTTTGAAGAAAGTGACAATGAAGACTGGGCACAGGAAGAAAAAGATAAAGCGACTACAGAACGTCGTGATGCAGCAATTTTAGCTGCTGCAGATGCAAAGCTGATCATGGACTGTCGACCGCGTGGGCTCTATTACCAATATATGGCTGAGATTGATGAAGCAGATTATTACTTTCAGATTGATTTCCCTCGTGGTGCTAAAACCATTAAAAATACATTTAGTGCTTCACATATATCGTCAGCATCAGAGTTCAAAAAACGCCTTTTACACGTTGCACCAGGTAAATTTTATAAAGGAAATAGCACCCAGTTAGATGCCTTTCTTGAAAGAGAACTGACCGATATTAAAAGGGTAGAACTGATCAATTATGTGGGTTATCACGCTGACCATAAAACCTATGTTTTAGGTGATATCGCTTATCAAGCAGGTAAACAGTTTTTAATTAATAAAGAAGACTATTTCGAGTTACCACGCCATACCAATTTAAAATGTAAATCTCCGTTTTCATTGGAGATCAATCCAAAGCTTACTGATTATAAAAAACAGTGGATTACAGATTTTATTGATGCATACAGCGTACGTGGTTTGGTCACATTGACTGCATTCTTTGGCAGTCTATATGCACAACAAATCCGAAAAATGCACAAATCTTTTCCATTCTATGAAGTCGTTGGTGAACCGGGAACAGGTAAATCGACTCTACTACTATTTTTATGGAAGTTATTAGGGCGTACCAAATATGAAGGGGTCGATCCTGTTAAATCGACCAAATCGGGTCTAATTCGTACCTTCAGACAAGTTTCAAACTTACCAGTCGTATTGATCGAATCAGAACGTGAGAATGATCGTGGTGTAATTAAACAGTTTGATTGGGATTCGCTGAAAACCCTATTTGATGGCGGATCGCTTGGTGCACAAGGTGTAAAAAATGGTGGCAATGAAACCTATGAACCACCATTCATGGGGACGGTAATGATCAGCCAGAATGCTGAAGTTGCTTCAACTACACCTATTATGGAACGTATTGTTCATACGAAATTTTTTAAAGATCAACTGACTAAAAACAGCCTATATGCATCTCGTCGGTTAGAGAAATATGAACCCGAAGATGTCAGCCAGTTCATTTTAAATTGCCTGACCAAAGAGGTTGCCGTACTTGAGTCTTATCGTTTGGGCTTTGAAAAATATGATGCAGTTTTACACGATGACAAATACAACATCCGCAGTTCACGTGTCGTACAAAACCATGCTCAATTTATGGCTTTATTTGAAGCGCTCTGTAAGCACATTGTTGACGTACCAGTAGAGATACAGAAACAGGTTTATGCCGAAATTACATCAATGGCACAAACACGTGACAAAGTGATCAAGTCTGACTCTGTAATCGTTCAAAACTTCTGGAACACAATTGAGGAAATGGAATCTGCTATTCCACACCTTACAAATGCTGAAACTAACTTAAATCACTCAGCAAAACCTGATTTATTTGCCCTAAATTTTGCTCATCTTTACAAAATGGCAGCAGATTATCGCTATGCATTGCCAGAGGTCAACGAGCTACAAGCAGTCCTGCGTCATAGCCTGCATTACCGCTTTATTGAAGCCAATAAGGCGATTCAAAGCAAAATCACCAGTAGTACCAAACGCTGTTGGATTTTTGAGAAGCCTGCAGGGGGATAATGTAAGTAGTATTTTAGATCTAATAGCTCAAACCTATGCTGATGTATTATTTTTAGTGTTCTGTCAGATTAGATTTGAGCTCCTTGTAAATTAACTATTTTTTAAATGCATTCTCATTATAAAACGGATATATGAATTAATACGATCAATCCAATATAAAGCTTCATCTAGGGGAAGAGTTGAAGCAACAGGGTTGCCGTGGCGCATATCAGGGTAAAATTTATGCATTCTATCCCATAGGCTTAAACCATCTTTGACAATTTCGGTGCGTCCCCATTTATTAGGATCACTGCGAAGAGCTTGGATAGCATCCTTAATATCATCTTTACCTGAAACCTTTTTAACAATTGTTTCCATCGCTGAAAGACAATCACGAACAATGTCTTTAATATCACGATCAGATAAATTATTAGTTTGAAAAAACTGCTCTTGAGCTTGTATTAAATGATCATATGTTTGTTGGCAGATACTTTGAACAGTCTCTATGGTTTTTTCAATTTCTTTAGTACGACTAGTTACATCATCACAGAGAATCCATTGAACAGCGGTACTTGTATATTCACCTATTTTTATATTTTCAAGAATATAACCAAAATTGTAATCACTAAACTGTTCATTTAAATCGCTTAGATTAATGTGATCAAGCTGTGCTAATTCTAAAAAAAAATTCATTTGGCGATTAAATTTAGTTCTGGATAATTTGTAGGTAAAATCAGGTAAATCATCCATTAAAAAATTATATGACCATGCTTCACTTTGTGGACATGGAATATTTTGAGCCATTAATGAAAGAATGTGCTTTATATAATTCGTTGGATTTTCAGATTTATTAACTGCAGATACAATTATACCTTGTAAAGCTGAAAATACTTCAGAGGGAATCATATCTAAAGTATAGGTAGAACTTTGATAAGTTTGATAGTTAGGATGGTCATCTATAAATGACATAAGTAATACCTTATATAGAAAAACATGTTTTATGGAAAGTTAGTGAAATGGGGCAGAATGCCCCATTTTTTATTTTCGAACAGACATAACATCATTTGATGAAATCATAAATTGTGCCTCATAGTGTTTAATGTTAGCTGCCTTGGCGGCATTTTCTAAAATATTTTTGATTGCCTTTACAGCATCATCGTATGTGGTATTTAAACTAAAAGAAGCTGTCCATGTAGTTGTTAAATTTGTCTTTTTAAGTTTTTTTTCATCTAAAAAGTCATAAAAAGCATTACGTTCTGTTTCTTTCACAGCATTTAAATCAACTGTGAGTAATAATTTTAAAGCCATATCAATTCCTGTCTATTTAGAAATTTAAATTTACGTTGCTAAAGTCTAATTTTGAAATCTTATTAGAATAGTAACTAATCGAAGAAACTGTATTTTTGTGATATGTATCACACTTTGTTTCAACTTAATATATAAGTATGGATAGTGATTCACTATTTCAAGGATTGTTAAATATTAAATGATTAATAGTTTATTTTTTGAACAAATTAATTTGTAGATGTGTAGAGACATTACCCTAAGCATTTCTTACGCACCTCCATTCTGAGGTGCATTTTTTTAACATATTCAAAATATTACAAAATACTTTAATGTAGGTCTACTTATGTCAGCAGGGCTAGAAATTCGTGGAAAATCCATGCGTATATGGATCAATGATGGCACAACCGTAATAAAAGAAACGCTGGGCTGGAAAACCACACCAGAAAATATCGAACGTGCAGAAAAGCTGGTCAATCTTATTAAGCTCGAAATAGAAATGGGTACGTTTGATTTAGTTCGGCATTTCCCACATTCAAAACATGTCGAAAGAAATACGATCACATACTATGCACATGAATGGAAACAGGCCACAGAAAGGGAAGTCTCACCTAGCACATTCTATTCATATGGTTATCAGGTCGATTTACATGTTATCCCACGTTGGGGCAAAGAAAACCCTAAAAACATTGAAACGGTGGATGTTAAAAAATGGATTAGAAAGCTTAAGGAAAAGCTACAGCCTAAAACAATCCGTGAAATTGTCACACGACTGGCACAGATCCACGCGATTTGGCGCAATGAGCATAAAATTGCATATAACCCATTCAAAGATATATCCATTCAGCAAGAAGATGCTCCAGAGCCTGATCCATTCACTAAGGCAGAAATCAGTACATTACTAAACACGGCAACATTCCCAGATATAGAAAATTTAATACCTTGTTTGCTGTGGACAGGATTGTCTATTTCTGAGCAATTAGCATTGGCTTGGGATGATGTTGATCTAGACCAGGGAACGATCTTAATACAGCGAGGTTGGGTACGTAATACCTACAGAGTGACAAAGACACGTCGACGAAAACGTCAGATAAAATTGCTTCAACCAGCAATAGATGCGTTAAAAAAGCAATACCTGATTACAGGGCAGTACAAATCTAAAACGATTGATATTTTACAAAGAGATAATCAAACCTTTAGAAAAGAGAAGTTAAGTTTTGTCTGGATTAACCATGAAACCATGATGCACTATAAATATCATGAGCTGCGTTACAGATGGAATCAGCATCTTAAAAAGTCAAAGGTTCGCCATAGAGGTATCAATCAAGGACGGCATACTTTTGCCAGTCAACTTTTATCCAGTGGCCAAGTACCACCAGAATGGATTGCGGATCAACTGGGACATGCAGATACCACGATGATCTATAAGCACTATGGAAAAATCATTGCTGAGGATGCGCCTGACTACATATCAAAGATAAATAATTACATCTTAAAGTAATGTAAAACACTTTGGGATTACTCCATTTGTTACTTTATAAGTAACTGATTTTAAAATTTAAAAATAAGATATTACTCCATTACTTCATTTTTGAGGGGCAATAGATTTTGCCTCTCTTATTTTTAATCTCAGATAGAAAACCCACACCAAATATTGAAGATAACCAGTCGTTAGAATCTATATTCCCATATTGGCAATTTTTCGCTACCTAGTAATCTGTAAGGTACTGATTTTTAATATGTATCCGAAAATTGTGGCGTAGGTTCGAGTCCCGCTGAGCGCACCATCTTCGTGTTTATACCTTCCTTGTTTTATTCAAATTTCTTATTTTTTTGCGAATAATTTTCTATCTGAACAGAGTATTTGCATTTATTTTTCATAAAAATCATTTATTGATAATAAATTTTTCATAAATTGTGTAATAAATCAGTAAATTTTGATAAAAATTTTTCCCATGACTCGTGTATAAAATATCAATATCATCCAAATTGCCCATAAACTGGGAATTCTAAGGATCTGTTGAGTTTTTTAGTTTTAGCCATCATTCCGAGCAAGACTCAATGACAGGGTATTTTGCCGTGAATTGGTGATGTTCTGTTCATTTAGAAAAACTGAGCTCTGCAAAACATACTTTGTATCAGCTTAAAAACAGCACTGTTGCAAGTATCTGTGCAATATCAACAGACCCTAGTATGATATATCGGTAGCTTTACTGATCAAGTACTCTATAGGTGAGTATTCTTTCGCCAGAATGAATCTCGAGATGATTCATTTCAAGCACAATTTCATTGGAAACAATAACATGCCTGACTATCGTTCAAAAACATCGACACATGGAAGAAATATGGCTGGCGCACGCGGTTTATGGCGTGCAACAGGAATGAAAGATGAAGATTTTGGAAAACCGATTATTGCCGTGGTCAACTCTTTCACCCAGTTTGTGCCAGGTCATGTACATCTAAAAGACTTGGGTCAACTGGTTGCTGAGCAAATTCAGGCAGCAGGTGGCGTGGCTAAAGAGTTCAACACCATTGCGGTCGATGACGGTATTGCGATGGGACATGATGGAATGTTGTATTCATTGCCATCACGCGACCTGATTGCTGATTCTGTAGAATATATGGTCAATGCACATTGTGCCGATGCGATGGTTTGTATTTCAAACTGCGACAAAATCACCCCAGGGATGTTAATGGCATCAATGCGTTTGAACATTCCAGTTGTATTTGTGTCTGGTGGTCCAATGGAAGCGGGTAAGGTCAAATTCCGTGGCAATGAAAAAGCCATTGATCTTGTCGATGCCATGATTGTTGCCGCTGACGATAGCTATACCGACGAAGAAGTACAAGCATTTGAACGTTCTGCATGTCCAACCTGTGGTTCATGTTCAGGGATGTTTACTGCAAACTCAATGAACTGTTTGACCGAAGCTTTAGGTTTGTCTTTACCTGGTAATGGTTCAATTGTTGCAACGCATGCAAACCGTAAAAAACTGTTTGAACGTGCAGGAAAATTGATTGTTGAATTGGCAAAACGCCACTATGAGCAAGATGACTACAGCATTTTGCCACGTTCTATTGCAACCAAGGCAGCATTTGAAAATGCCATGACTTTGGATATTGCTATGGGTGGTTCAACCAATACCGTATTGCACTTATTGGCTGCTGCAAATGAAGCAGAAGTTGATTTCACTATGGATGATATCGACCGTCTATCTCGCAAAGTGCCTGTACTTTGTAAAGTTGCGCCAGCGAAACAGGATGTTCACATGGAAGATGTGCACCGTGCAGGCGGCATCATGTCAATTTTAGGTGAGCTTGATCGTGCTGGATTGTTGACAACATCGGTAAATACTGTACATGAACCAACCTTAAAAGATGCGTTGGACAAGTGGGATATTATCCGTACTGAAAACCCAGAAGTATATGAATTCTACCGCTCAGCTCCTGGTGGTGTACCAACACAAGTTGCATTCTCACAAAACCGTTACTACTCAACTTTAGATGGTAACCGTGAAACAGGTGTGATTCGTAATTTAGAACATGCTTTCTCTAAAGATGGTGGCTTGGCAGTTCTTTACGGCAACATTGCATTGGATGGCTGTATTGTAAAAACTGCGGGTGTAGATGAGTCGATCTTGAAATTCACAGGTACAGCACGCGTATTTGAAAGCCAAGATTCTGCTGTAGAAGCAATTTTAGGTGGCAATATTAAAGCGGGTGATGTGGTTGTGATTCGCTATGAAGGTCCACGTGGTGGTCCTGGTATGCAAGAAATGTTGTATCCAACCAGCTACTTGAAATCGAAAGGCTTGGGTAAAGACTGTGCCTTGATTACCGATGGTCGTTTCTCTGGCGGTTCTTCAGGTCTATCAATTGGTCATATTTCACCAGAAGCGGCTGAAGGTGGTGCAATTGGTTTGGTTGAAGATGGCGATACGATCCAGATCGATATTCCAAACCGTACCATTCATCTAGATGTTGATGATGCAACTTTGGCACATCGTCATACTGCACAAGAAGCAAAAGGCTGGCATCCAAAAGAAGAGCGTAAACGTAAAGTGTCTAAAGCACTTAAAGTTTATGCTCAGCATACAACCAGTGCTGCAAAAGGCGCAGTTCGCGTTCTATAATTTGTAAGTAAAGCAAAAAACTTCTTGATGAAGTCATGCCAGTCAGTCTATCGATTGACTGGCATTTTTTTATTTAAGATTAAGTGAAACGTCATTTGTGATTGGTTGAAGAAAAATATTATTAAAAAGCACTGTTTTTATCATTTAAATTGAGTGTAGAGAAAGTTTTCACTCAAGGTATTGAAAGAAAATAAATAAAAGATGACAGTGTCTTACAGTTTTAACTCATATTTAAAATGCTTTTAGTAATCAATATTATTTTTTGAATGATTTTTTAATAGCCTGTTGTTCATTTTGAGGTTTTTGATATAGGAAAATACCATTTCTTCCCGAATTTTTGACTTTATATAAAGCTTGATCTGCTTTACGTAACCAGTCAGCAGTTGAGTACGCATCTTTAACTGAAGCGATCCCAATGCTGATGCTGACACGACATAAGTCATGATTGGTGAGTCGCAAAGCTGTGATTTTTTCTAAAATTTGTTGAGCCAAATCGCACACATCATCTTGTTTATAATTGATGGCAATGACTGCGAGCTCATCTCCACCAAAACGGGCAGGCGTGTCAGATGCATGTAAGGTTTGCCGTAATATATTGGAAATTTCCAGTAAGATGTAATCGCCAATTTCATGTCCGTAGTTGTCATTAATTTGTTTAAAATGATCAACATCCAGTAGCATTAAATAGGCGGAAGTTTGTGCACGCTGGGTTTGAATAAAAGTGCTGGCAAGACGTTGTTCAAACAACCGTCGATTGGGAATATGCAAGCGAGGGTCCATCATGGCGATGCGTTCAAATTCACGATTGCGCTTGCTTAAACGTACAGATAAATGTCTGGAGATGACACTTAGACCAATCATATAAATGGTTGCTAATGGTAGACTGAGCCATACTGTGCGTTGGCTAAACTCAAGATGTATCCGATAACCGAGTAAAGCCCAGATCACAAAAAAAGCCAGAAATAAAGCAATTAAAGCCAATCTTAAAAGTTTCCAACCACCAGCAGCATAACGATCAGCAACCAATACCGAAAAAATCAGCAAGGAGGGAAATGGACTAATTCCCATAATCGCAATCCAGATACCTCCAAGAGCACTGTCAATAATTAAACAATTGTTTTCAGCTTTGACAGGGTCATATGCCTGCATGCTAAACAGGCAAGCAACAGTTGGCCAGACAAAAGCATTGACTGCCAGCAAAACGAAATAAAATAGATGGTAATGCATGTCCCACATCACAGAAGCAATGGCCATAAAGCACAGACTTGTACCGAGTTGGCGCATCATAAAAATTCGCCAGACAAATCTTTGACTGCGAGCTTTTAATGCTGCTTCATCAGGAATGATATAAGACATAATCAATGCCTAAGAATGATTATTATTGGATTAATCTAGCAAATTTTAATCGGTTATAGCGAAAGAAAAGTAAATTTATAAAAATAAAATTCTATAATCGTTTGATTTTCTATGCGGTTGTAAAACTTATTAATTTTACCAGTCAGTGTACGATGAGTATATGCGAGATCAGAGTATTGATATCTATAAAGGATTGCTGATTTTTTTGGTGGTCTTTGGGCACTTTTTAGAACGGTTGTTAGGCTGGCAAGATACTTTGGCCAAAATTTTTTTACAAAACATTTATGTACTACACATGCCGGCCTTTGTGTTTATTTCGGGGTATTTGTTTAAAGATCAGAACATTTCTCAAAAACTGCAATATTTCTTGTCGTTAATGATTCCGTTTCAACTGTTTTATATCCTGCTTGATGTTTATTATACGGGGCAGTTCAGTAGCAAATGGCTGTGGCAGCCATATTGGTTGTTGTGGTATCTGTGGGCAATGCTGGCTTGGGTTATTTTGACGCATTGGCTGAAACAAACAGCATATCCCGTTGTGCTGAGTTTGCTGTTGGCCTTACTGATCGGTTTATCTCCAATCAATAACTATCTATTCTCGGTTGGGCGGATCTTTAACTTCTTGCCATTTTTTATGCTTGGGCACGTTTATGGTAAGACGTGGCTGGATATTTTACGCCGCTTGCCATTTACTTACCTTATTGCGGTCATTGCCATCGTGGGGTTACTAGGTTTAACGCAATTGCATCCACTTAAATCTTACTGGCTATATGGCAGTCTAAGCTATACGCAAATGCATATTGCGCCTTTGCAGGGCATGCTGATACGCAGTCAATATTTAATCATGTCATGCTGTGCAGTGTTTGCTTGGGCAATGCTCGCAGGAAAACTCCCACAATTTTTATCTCAGCTTGGGCAGGCATCATTATCCATTTATTTGTGGCATGGTTTGATTGTGCTGTGGTTGAGTCATATATGGCATGTTGCCATGACACCGTCTGTTCAACTACTCATTGCATTTTGCGCTAGTATTTTGACTTGCTGGGTTTGTATGCTACCCATTTTTCAGCGCAGCATACAGATGTTATCCAGCGGTTTTTTATGGCTATTTACCAAGATTTTTCCGCAAAAAACCTAGATTTTAAAACCTGACTTTTCAAGTGCAGTCCGCAAATAAGGGTCAAGTTCATCCTGTTTCAGTAACCAGTTGGCGTAGTCTGATGGCAAGTCTTTAATGGCTGTACCTTTGTGCTTGCCAAAATTAATCATTTTAGGAATACGTGCATTTTCAGAAGCGACATAAAGTTCTTCAACTGTTTGTATGCCAAGACTGGCAATAATATGCATCAAAATATTGGCAGTTAAAATAATATCTGCATCGGCTCGGTGCGCGCCTTTGAGTAGTTCGCGGGCTTTTTCACTGCCACGACTGATTTGATAAATGAGGGCAGAAATGTTGTGTGCTTCCGCATCTGCCCAGACTTGACGTGCCAGTGCTAGCGTGCAAATCGGTTTTAAATGCGATACATCAACCCCACAACGGGCAATGGCTTGTACGTCATAATCAATATTGTGCCCAATAATATAAGTCGTTTCTTGAGGGAGTTGAAAGGTCGTGTAGCTTGGCTGGTCGGCAATATCCGATTCTAAAATATGATGCACCGCCATAGCCGCATAAGAAATGGGTTCGCCAACCGAATACAATTGATCGAAAATCTTGCTTTTATCTAAGCTGAGTTTGCCTTGCTGGATTTCAATCGGTGCATAAGCAATTTCAATCGGTAAGCCGTTGAGCGTATGGGTTTCAGTATCAAGAATAATAGTATGCATAGCCGTCACAGGAGTTTTTTGTGCAATGTAACATTGCTTGAGATCAACTACAAATTAGCGCGTTCGTTGTTGCTGCAAAACGACTTGTAAATCTTGCTGTAAGGCTTCGCTAGAAATCAGTGCTTTATAAATGTATATAGGAATGCCATCTTCCTGATCTGTTGCTTTAAAACTTTGCGTACCATCACGGTATTCAAAAATTGCCAGTGGCATTTTGTCCTGATCCAGAATAAAAAAGCGCTGCTGTTTAATTGAAACTTCATAATTGAAAAAAGTCTGTTTCAATAAACGTAAAAAAGCTGCCTGATGGGTACTGAGTTGGTTTAGATCACGAATACGGTCACTATCAGAGCGATGCTGACTTTTAGAGTACAGGCGCTGCACATGACTGCGCTGTGGCTGTTGGTTTTGCATAGCTGATTGTGGTGGTGCAGATTGTTTTTGTCCACGAATATAATAGCCTAAGCAAAAACCTAAAATTAAACAAATCAATATCAACATTTTAAAATTATTTTAAAAATCTAAACCTTGTTATGATCTAAAATTCTGCAATTGAATTCAACAGATTTTAAATCATAGTTTAAATTGAGCGATTTTTATTGCAAGCTGAGAAAACTTCATGCCGAAAAACCTCAAACTTCGTGCTAGAATAGGCTTCGATTTTAGCACGGCTTAAAAGCCCTAATTGATAGGACCCTCGCTAATGTTTGCCAACATCTCTATTTCTGAATTTGATCCAGATTTAGCAAAAGCAATTGCTTCTGAAGGTGAGCGCCAAGAAGCTCATATTGAGTTGATTGCCTCTGAAAACTACTGTTCTCCAGCAGTTATGGAAGCTCAAGGAAGTAAGTTAACCAATAAATATGCAGAAGGCTATCCAGGCAAACGCTATTACGGCGGTTGTGAATATGTTGATGTCATTGAGCAAATGGCGATTGACCGTGCTAAAGAATTATTTGGTGCTGACTACGCAAACGTACAGCCACATGCTGGTTCTCAAGCAAACTCTGCAGTTTATTTAGCATTACTTAACCCAGGCGACACAGTTTTGGGTATGAGCTTGGCTCACGGTGGTCACTTGACTCACGGTGCAAAAGTTAGCTTCTCGGGTAAAACTTATAACGCAGTTCAGTACGGTTTAAACCCTGAAACTGGCGAAATCGACTATGAAGAAGTTGAACGCCTAGCTTTAGAACACAAACCACGTATGATCATTGCAGGTTTCTCTGCATACAGCCGTGTTGTAGATTGGCAACGTTTCCGTGACATCGCGGACAAAGTTGGCGCTTATTTGTTTGTTGACATGGCACACGTTGCAGGTCTTGTTGCTGCTGGTGTTTACCCAAGCCCAGTACAAATCGCTGACGTAACCACAACAACGACTCACAAAACACTTCGTGGTCCACGTTCTGGTTTGATTCTTGCGAAAGCAAACGAAGAAATCGAGAAAAAACTTCAATCAGCTGTATTCCCTGGTAACCAGGGTGGTCCATTGATGCATGCGGTTGCAGCAAAAGCAATCTGCTTCAAAGAAGCAATGGCGCCTGAATACAAAGCATATCAGCAACAAGTCGTTAAAAATGCTCAAGCAATGGCTGAAGTTTTAATTGCTCGTGGTTATGACATCGTTTCTGGTGGTACAGATAACCACTTGTTCTTACTGTCATTGATCAAACAAGACGTGACTGGTAAAGAAGCAGATGCATGGTTAGGTGCAGCGCACATTACTGTGAACAAAAACTCTGTACCAAACGACCCACGTTCTCCGTTTGTGACTTCAGGTATTCGTATCGGTACACCTGCTGTAACGACTCGTGGTTTCTGTGAAGCAGAAGTACGTGATCTTGCAAACTGGATCGCGGACATCTTGGACAGCAAAGGTGACGAAAGTGTGATCGCTGCTGTTAAAGACAAAGTTGCAGAAGTTTGTGCAAAATTCCCAGTTTATGCAAAATAATCGTTTTGCCTAACTGAAAAAAGCCTCCTGAATTTGGAGGCTTTTTTATTTTTAAGATTGATAACGATAAAAATCGAATTGAACACAATCTGTATAACTTACAGATAGGAATTCTTCTCTTGATTGCTGTGGTGTTGCTGCATCTTTAATATTCTCTATAAATTACATACTGCTTTTTTAGGCATCCCATTTTTTGGGGAACCTTTGAGTACTTAATTGCTAGAAATTGAAATTATGATGTGACTCTCTGTTTATGACTATTTTCGGTGACAAGGCTGGTGAGTTTGAGTTTTTATGCAAATCTGTTGATTGCTCAATATAGCTATATGAACTACTGCGGTAGTTACTTTATCTGATTGCAAGTTGTATGTTGCAAAAGCTGATTGAAACCTATGCTTCAAAGCAATTGAGTGATTGAGTACAGAACAAGTTTTTAGTTATTTGATTTGTAAAACCGATCACATGAATAAAAATATACTGTTTTAACAATGAAAAGACTTGCGTTAATATAAACCCAAGTTAAGAAATTCGCTCTATTTGGAGAAATATGATGTTAGATCAAAATATTAAAGCACAATTGAAAGCATACTTAGAACGTTTAGAAAGCCCAATTGAGTTAGTTGCCACACTTGATGATTCAGATAAGGCTGAGCAAGTCAAAGAACTGGTGACTGAAATTGCAGAATTATCT
This sequence comes from Acinetobacter sp. ANC 4636, assembly GCF_054454555.1. Taxonomy (NCBI): domain Bacteria; kingdom Pseudomonadati; phylum Pseudomonadota; class Gammaproteobacteria; order Moraxellales; family Moraxellaceae; genus Acinetobacter; species Acinetobacter sp. ANC 4636. Next base: position 175,419 of record NZ_JBTKVD010000001.1, read on the forward strand.
GATCAAGTCACAGCCCGTTTCGATGGTGAAAATGCACGCCGTCCTAGTTTTGGTATTGCAAAAGCAGGTGAACAACCTCGCGTATTTTTTGCAGGTTTGCCAATGGGGCATGAGTTTACCTCATTGATCTTGGCGTTATTGCAAGTTTCAGGTTATGCACCAAAAATTTCAGATGAATTATTGAATCAAATTAAAGGATTAAACTTAAAAGCAAATTTTGATGTGTTTGTTTCTTTAAGTTGCCATAACTGTCCTGACGTGGTTCAAGCCTTGAACTTGATCGCGATTTATAATCCAAACGCAACCACCACGATGATTGATGGCGGCTTTTTCCAAGATGAAGTTGAACAGCGTAAAATCATGGCTGTGCCAATGGTGTTCCAAGATGAACAGCATATTGGTCAAGGTCGCATGACCCTTGAAGAAATTGTGGCGCAACTGGATCAAAACTCGGCAGAAAAAGACGCCGCAGCGCTCAATGCCAAAGATGCTTTTGATGTGTTAGTTATTGGTGGTGGGCCTGCAGGCGCAACTTCGGCGATTTATGCAGCACGTAAAGGTATCAAAACAGGGATTGTGGCAGAGCGTTTTGGTGGTCAGGTGATGGACACTATGGACATTGAAAACTTTACCTCGGTACAAAAAACTCAGGGACCAAAATTCGCAGCCGATATGGAAGCGCATGTGCGTGAGTACAATGTCGACATCATGAATTTACAGCGCGTAAAACACATTACAGGTGCAGATCAAACGAGCAATGGTTTAGTCTCAGTTGAACTGGAAAATGGTGCCAAACTTGAGTCTAAAACTGTAATTCTATCGACAGGTGCGCGCTGGAGAGAAATGAATGTTCCAGGTGAAGCTGAATACCGTACCCGTGGTGTCGCATACTGCCCACACTGTGATGGTCCACTGTTTAAAGGTAAACGTGTCGCCGTGATTGGTGGTGGTAACTCAGGTGTCGAAGCCGCAATTGACTTGGCAGGAATTGTTGAGCATGTGACTTTGGTTGAGTTTGATACTAAACTTCGTGCCGATCAGGTGTTACAAGACAAGTTGAATAGCTTGCCAAATACTACAGTCATTATGAATGCATTATCTACTGAAGTATTGGGTGATGGTTCTCAAGTGACTGGCTTGAAATATAAAGACCGTACTACAGGTGAAGAGCATGTGGTGGAACTTGCAGGCATCTTTGTACAAATCGGTTTATTGCCAAATACCGACTTCTTAAAAGACAGCGCAGTTGCATTGTCAAACCGTGGTGAAATCGTGGTGAATGACCGCAATGAAACCAATGTGAAAGGTGTCTTTGCAGCAGGTGACTGTACTACAGTGCCATACAAACAGATCATCATTGCAACAGGTGAAGGCGCGAAAGCATCACTTTCAGCGTTTGACTATATTATCCGTTCAGGGCAATAAGTTGAATTGTAAAAACTAAGCTTGATCTAGCGAGGCTTGTTTCATAAGTTGCTTTTATTTCTTCCTCTAGAAGAAACATAAAGAAAGTGGATGTCATTATGAAAGAAGCCTGTTAATTAGATCAAAAAAAGAGCGACAAGATTGTCGCTCTTTTTTATGGTTGTTTTACACAATATTGAGTGCTTTAAACTTCTGCATTAACTGAGCCTGATCTTCTACGTGCGCAGGGTCAGGTTCAATACAGTTGATCGGACAAACTGCCATGCAGGTTGGCGCTTCATAAAAACCGACACATTCGGTACACCGTTCAGGGTCGATTTCATAGACTTTTTTGCCTTCAGAAATGGCGGTATTGGGACATTCTGGTAGGCACATATCACAGTTAATACATTCGTTGGTAATCAACAATGCCATTGTTTAACCTGCTGAATAAGCTAAAGATGCTGCCTGAATATTGCCTGTGGCATCTGGCAAGTTGCGAACTAGCAAGGCAAACTCAACATCAATGCTGGCATCAAGTGGAATTTCAACGATATGTCCTGAGCCTTTGGCATTGTCAATCTGATTGCCTTTCAGGTCACGCATTTCGGTTAAAGTAAAAGTAATGTTGCCTTTTGGGGTCATAAGCTCAAGTGAATCACCCACAAGGAAGCGGTTTTTCACCTCAATACGAATATAGTCACCATTACGTTCAAGCACTTCACCACAGAACTGTTGATAATCAAAATGTGATGAACCATCTTCATAGTTTTGATATTCGCTATGTACATGGCGGCGTAAGAAACCTTCGGTATAACCACGGTTTGCCAAACCTTCGAGTTGAGTCATCAGGCTCGGGTCAAATGGGCGACCTGCCAAAGCATCATCAATGGCTTTACGGTAAATTTGCGCGGTACGTGCACAGTAGAAATATGACTTGGTACGGCCTTCGATTTTTAATGAAGCAATGCCCATATGCGTCAAGCGATCAACATGCTGTACGGCGCGTAAATCTTTGGAGTTCATGAAGTAAGTGCCGTGTTCATCTTCTTCAGCGGCAAACATATCTTCATCATTACGCTGAATCAGCACAGGCTCGGCAAATTGATGCTGATCATTTGCATTTGAACAACAGGCTTTTTTCTCTTCAACTTGAGTGACAGGAATAACATCACCTGTGGCATCTTCTTGTGTTTCGTGGATTTTGTATTCCCAACGGCAAGCATTGGTGCATGCACCTTGGTTGGCATCGCGTTTATTCATATAACCAGATAGCAAACAACGTCCTGAGTACGCCATGCACAATGCACCGTGTACAAAGACTTCAAGCTCAATCTCTGGAACATGCTGTTGAATTTCTTCAATTTCATCGATTGATAGTTCGCGTGACAAAATCACTCGGGTCAAACCATAGTCTTTCCAGAATTTAACGGTTGCCCAGTTAATGGCATTGGCCTGTACAGACAAATGAATTGGCATATGCGGGAAATGCTCACGTACCATCATGATTAGACCTGGGTCAGACATGATCAAGGCATCGGGTTGCATCGCTACTACAGGCTCAAGATCGCGAATAAAGTTTTTCAGTTTGCTATTGTGTGGCTGAATATTCACGACCACATAGAATTTTTTACCCAGTGCATGTGCTTCATTAATGCCGATTTGTAAGTTGTCATGATCAAAGGCATTATTACGTACACGTAAGCTATAACGGGGTTGACCTGCATAAACTGCATCTGCACCATAGGCAAATGCATAGCGCATGTTTTTGAGCGAACCAGCAGGTGAGAGAAGTTCTGTTTTCATGGTAAACACAGTAAAAGCTTAGAAAAAATAGGGGAATATTTTAGTGATTCTCTGAGTGGCACTCAACCTAGTATTTTAGTCAGGATTTTTGAGTAATTCGGCATAAAAAAACCACACCGAAGGGTGTGGTTTTACTGGGTATAGATGAATTAATCGTGTTTTGGAGCAGGTTTTTTGCTGTCGTGGTCAGTGACTTTGTGTACGACGTGTTTTGTGCCTTGCCCCACTTTATGTACAACATGTTTGGTGCCATGACCTATTTTGCGCGCGACGTTTTTAGTTCCATGCCCAACTTCACGGGCAACATGTTTGGTTTCATGTCCAACGTTGTGGGCTACTTTTTTAGTATCATGCCCAACTGTATGTGCTGCATGTTCAGTTTTTTGTACAACTTTATGTGTTGTTGATTCAGTCTTTTCAGGATGCTGTTGCACAGGTTCAGCCATTGCAGTACCTGTAAATGCAGTTGCAGCAAAACCAAAGATTAAAGCAGCAGTAAGTTTTTTCATTTCGGGATCAACCTTGTTTTTTCGTTAGGTGGTGGATTTCACACTGACATTATCTCTAAGAGTTGTGGAAATTGTATGGAGCTAAGTTGCTAGGATGTATGGAGAAATATGATATATGACATGAGAATGGTTAATTCTTTTATCATTAAAGCTTATTTTAAGAAATGCTGTCACATTTTCCTCATCAAGCCGCAATATTGCAACGATAAAAAATATAAATTGCACAGCGTTGCATAAACTTATGCGAGTGTCCTATTTTCTTTATTGTTTGTATTCTAGGCAAATCGTAAAGTAACACTATATTGTGTTATTCGGATTTAGGTGATTTACATGTCTACAATAATTCCAACTCGGCAGCCTGTATTTTTTGTTTCTCATGGCGGTGGGCCTTGGCCGTGGATGCCAGACCATCTGGAAACTATTTATGCCAATCTTGCGCAGTCATTAGCCACATTATTACCAAGCCTGCCGCAAAAACCCAAAGCCATTTTGATGGTTTCAGCGCACTGGGAAGAACGTGAATTTACTGTACAGGCGACTCCTGAGCCAGGCATGATCTATGACTACGGTGGTTTTCCTGAGCATACCTATCATATTCACTATCGTTCGGCAGGTTGTCCTGAACTGGCACAGCGCGTCAGTGAATTGCTCACCCAAGCGGATATTTCTGTGCAGCAAACCACAACTCGCGGTTATGATCATGGTATGTTTTCACCAATGCAAGTGATTAACCCCGCCGCAGATATTCCTGTGGTGCAGTTGTCCTTGAAAAAGGGCTTAGATCCTGCAGCTCATATTCAAATGGGGCAGGCTTTAGCGCCGCTACGCGATGAAAATGTGCTAATTATTGGCAGTGGTTTAAGCTACCATAACTTACGTATGTTTAATGCATATGCTGCTGAGCCTTCAAAAGCCTTTGATCAATGGTTATATTCAACGGTGGTTGAACATCAAGGTACAGCACGCAATCAGTTATTGACCCAGTGGGAGCAAGCTCCTGCGGCGCGCATTGCTCATCCACGTGAAGAACATCTCTTGCCTTTAATGGTCAGTGTAGGCGCAGCACAACAGGAAACTGGAGTGCAAACCTATCATGAAACTGGATTTGTAGGTGGTTTATGGGTGTCCAATTTTGCTTTTGGTGAGTTGAAACAGGCGTAGTTGAGTCATTCTCTTTCTTTTATCAACCCAGTAGATATGAGATAGAAGTTTACCCAAGCGATAAAAACCGAGGTCTATTTGTACCTCGGTTTTTCATTTTAGAAGATCTGTCAATTAATCAAAACGATAAATGTCCATGCCTAATGCACCCATTGAAAAACTGCTATGCACAATGGTGAAGCGATGCCCCAAACCCATGGCAAAAAATAATGGTGCAAGATGTTCAAGACTTGGGTGATTTTGCTGAATATGGGGAATAGTCTGCCAATCTAAAACAGCTTCGTAGTTCTGATGGTTGAGCTTTTGTACCACATAATTGCGAAATTCCGATGCCCATACAGGCACTGTTGCCTGTGCATTATGCCAAGACAGTTCTGCTAGATTATGGGTAATACTGCCTGAGCCAATCAGCAGGATTTGTTGCTGACGCAGTTCCTTTAAGGTTTGCCCAATCTTAAAAATCTCTTCGGCGCTGTAGCTCATCGGTAAAGAGATTTCGACTACAGGAATATCCGCCTCAGGATATAAATGTAATAAAGGCATCCAAACCCCATGATCACGTGGGCGGGTACTATTGGCATGTGCATGTAAGCCAGCTTCTGCCAGTAAATGTAAAATCTGTTCGGCAAGCTCTGGTTGTCCAGGCGCAGGGTAGCGAAGCTGATATAAGGCTGGTGGAAATCCACGAAAGTCATGCCATGTTTCAGGGCGTACAGCACTACTGACTTCGAGTGCCTGACTTTCCCAGTGGGCAGACATGACCACAATGGCTTGAGGACGAGGCAGGTTTAGACCTAAACGCTGCAATGCTGGGCCAACCTGTTCAGGGTCGAGTGCCAGCAGGGGAGAACCATGAGAAATAAATAACCCAGGTAAAGTTTGAAGATGCATAAGGTTCACCTGAATTTGAACTGTTGCATCATGCTTTAAGCACGATGATACGGATGATTATGATTAATGCTCATGGCGCGGTAAAGCTGTTCAATTAGCATCACCCGAACCAGAGGATGTGGTAGTGTCAGTTTAGACAAAGACCAGTGCCACTTGGCTGCCTGTCGTACGGCATCACTCAAGCCATCGGGTCCACCAATTGCTAAAGCAATATCCTGACCCTCTAGCATCCATTGCTGCATGGTCTCTGCCAGTTTCTCGGTACTCAGTTCCCGACCACCGACTTCAAGTGCGATCAGGGTTTCACTGGGTTTGAGCGCAGCTAAAATACTTTCACCTTCAGTCTGGCAGTATTTCAAGATATCGGCATCGGAGTCATTTTTACCACGTTTTGCCATCGGCAATTCAACAAATTGGGTTTGGACGAAGGGTTGAATCCGTTTTAAATAGTCATCTACACCAGTCAATACCCAAGCAGGCATTTTCTGTCCAATGGTTAAAATGCGAATCTTCATCGTGACAATCTTTGCGAAAAAAACAATTATAACCTGAGCGAAGATAAACAAAGCAAGGCTTTGTCTGAGCGCAAGGCGAAAGCTGTGCTTGAGTGATAAGAAGATAAACAAAGCAAGGTTTGTCTTGAGAAGCGGTTAAAGCTTCGCAAGGAGGCGAAAGCTACATTTAATAGGAATAAGGTGCACTATATCGTGCCTTGCAAGAAACCTTGAAGCAGTTGAAATATTCTAAAAGCGATCTTTATGCTATTTGTATTTTTATACGAAAGTGAAAATGCGATTCAATCGTCCATGGGATGAATTTGGATCGAGCAAAATTATCTTAAAAATTACAGAATCCGCACAAAAAAGAGAATCTTTTAAAAAAATAGATTAATCTGAAATGGAATATGTAAAACTTATTACATAAGGAAATGGCTTTCTACATCATCAAACTATATTTACGGGCTAACTTATTTCTTAAGCAGGATGCATCTTCAAAGTTTGATGATAAAACCAAGTCGGTGTAAATCCTTAGTATCTTCAGTCAAGTTTCGGCTTGATGATGAAAAAGAGGTAAATAGCGATGTTGAAGAAAATTATAACCACCGTGTTAGTGGTTTCGACAGTAGCCACCAGTAGCCTAGCAATGGCAGAGCCTTGGCATGATCGTGATGGAGATCGTCATGGTTACGATCACCGAGGTGATTATCGAGATCATCGAGATTACCGTGACGGACGTGGTTGGGAACATCGTCATGAAGACTGGGATGATCATCGCGGTCACTGGTCACGTGGTGACCGATTACCCCCTCGTTATCGTGGCGATTATGTAGACTGGCGCGAGCATCACTTGCCATACCCACCACGCGGGCATCGTTGGGTACGTGTGAATGGCGATTACTTATTGATTGCAATTGCCACAGGTATAATTACTGGGGCAGTTTTATCGCGCTAGAAAACCGCTGTATTTGACAAAAAACTGCTTCCTTTGAAGCAGTTTTTTTATGCAGATTTACAGTAATTATTCATAAAATCAAAAAATTAAGATTTGCTTAAACCGTTAAAAATCGTAGTAATTAAGCACGAAAAATGAGACAAAGCATTGCACAAAACTGCATCGATCTACATGGTTTCTCTTAAATATTTCCGTACAGTAGCCAAAAGCGTAACGCCGTACATCAGTTTAAATGTATGCGTGAAAGTATCAATATTTTGCTCTGGCGGTATCTGGATGCAAAATGACAGGAGAAAGAAATGAGTAAGTCAAAATGGATGGCTGTCGCCTTGGCACTCAGCACCAGTCTTGCATCGGGTCTAACTTTGGCAGATCCGTGGGATCATGATGATCGAGCATCAGAATATTATGAGCATCATCATTATCGCCATTGGGATGAGCCACCACCACGTTATTGGCGAGAATATTCATCACATGATTGGCGAGAATACTCATCACGTGATGACTGGCGAGATCGAGATCATCCCGTACGTTACTGGCATGAAGGGCAATATATTCCGCGTGATTACATGGATGATCGCTATTATGTAGACTGGCATGAACGACGTTTACCGCCACCTCCATATGGTCATCGCTGGATGCAGATTGATGGAGACTTTGTACTGGTTGCGGTGGCATCAAGTGTGATTACTCAAATTTTACTTGGCCCCCATTTTCATTAAGCTATTCAATGGATTGATGAAAAATTGAATATTTTAGGCAATAAAAAAACCACTTCCGAAGAAGTGGTTTTTTTATGTTTTTGGGATTAGTGACGAGCCGTTTGGTTTTCAGCCACTGTTGCAACCAGTGATGTTTTTGGTAAAGGCGTTGGTTGTTGAGTCAATGCCAATGGCAAGATCTCATCAATGCTTTTCACGGCTTTGATTTCTAAACCTTCCTTCACGTTATCAGGAATTTCCGCCAAATCACGCACGTTGTCCTGTGGAATGAAGACCAGTTTGACCCCACCACGATGGGCTGCCAACAACTTCTCTTTCAAGCCACCAATTCGCAGTGCACGGCCAGCAAGCGTAGTTTCGCCTGTCATCGCGATATCTGCACGGATTGGAATACCTGTAAAGGCAGATACCAATGCCGTAGTCAGTGCCAAACCTGCGGATGGACCATCTTTCGGTGTTGCACCCTCAGGTAAATGCACGTGAATATCGGTTTCATCAAAACGTGATGCTTCGATACCAAGTTCATCAGCGCGGGTACGAACTACAGTCATCGCTGTGGTGATCGATTCTTTCATCACATCGCCAAGCGAACCTGTGGTAATGAACTTACCTTTACCTTTTACCGCAGCTACTTCAATGGTAAGTAATTCACCACCTACAGATGTCCATGCAAGACCATTAACACGACCAACTTGTGCTTCAGATTCAGCCATGCCGTAATCGAATTTATGCACACCTAAGTAATCTGGCAAGTTCTGCTCAGTCACATCAATATGCAAGCTTTTCGCTTTCTTGCTTACCGCTTCTTTCACGACTTTACGAGCAATTTTAGAAATTTCTCGTTCAAGGCTACGCACACCTGCTTCGCGGGTATAACGGCGGACAATGTCACGAATCGCTTCTTCATGCACAGTGAGTTCTTTGTTTCGTAAGCCATTGTCTTTAATTGCTTTCGGTACTAAATAGCGTGAAGCAATATTGACTTTTTCATCTTCGGTATAACCCGGAAGACGAATGACTTCCATACGGTCAAGCAATGCTTCAGGAATATTCATGCTGTTAGCTGTACAGATGAACATGACTTCAGACAGGTCAAGATCCAAATCTAAATAGTGGTCGTTAAACTTACTATTTTGTGATGGGTCAAGAACTTCAAGCAATGCTGATGCAGGGTCGCCACGGTAGTCCTGTGCCATTTTATCGATTTCATCGAGTAAGAATAGCGGATTCTTCACGCCGACTTTAGTCAATGACTGCACGATTTTACCTGGCATCGCACCGATATAGGTACGACGGTGACCACGAATTTCAGCTTCATCACGTACACCGCCCAAAGCCATGCGTACAAACTCACGACCAGTCGCTTTGGCAATGGATTCACCAAGAGAAGTTTTACCAACCCCTGGAGGACCTACTAAACAGAGGATAGGGCCTTTGAGTTTTTTCACACGTGATTGAACAGCTAAGTATTCAACAATACGGTCTTTAACATCATCAAGACCATAGTGGTCAGCATCAAGAATCTCTTGTGCTTTTGGCAAGTTAATACTCACCTTGCTGGCTTTATTCCATGGTGTATCTAAAATGACATCTAGATAGTTACGTACCACAGCCGCTTCGCTTGACGCAGGTTGCATGGCTTTGAGTTTGCGAAACTCTGCTTCTGCTTTTTTGCGCACATGCTCAGGCAAATCTGCTTCGGCAAGACGTTTTTCAAGCTCAGCAACATCATCTTCAGCACCGCCATTCATATCGGAAAGTTCACGCTGAATGACTTTCATTTTTTCATTCAGAAAGTATTCGCGTTGGTTCTTTTCCATCTGGCGTTTGACACTATCGTGTAGTGTCTGCTCAATTTGCTGCTCTTCAGATTGTTGCAACAAATAAGTCATTAGCTCTTTTAAGTGAGCTTCGAATTCATCATGTTCCAAGAAATTCTGTTTAACTTCAATATTTAGAGGAACACGTGTTGCGACGAAGAATAACAATTGTTGCAAATCATCAATCTTAGTTGCAGCGGTAATTAACTCGCGTGCATTGCGCAATTTTGCTTCAGCATATTGAGCAAATAATGCTTTCAATTCTTGTAAGCGCTCATCCTGAGTGTCTTGGTCTAATGCTACACTCATCGGGCTTAGCGTATGTTCAGCTGTGAAATACTCAGTTTGATCAATGATCTTTTCTAGTTTTGCACGATGTAAACCTTCAATCAGTACTTTGATGCAGTTTTCATCGTTTTCGTGGTTCACAACTTGCACGATTTTCGCCACAGTTCCGTATTGGTACAGGTTGTCCTGATCAATATCTTCAGTGAGAGAATCTTTTTGTGCAACCACAAAGACTAAATTGTCACTGCTACGCGCCATATCAACAGCTTTTATTGATTTTTCACGACCAACAAAAAGCGCGATTTGCATGTGCGGATAAACCACTACATCACGTAACGCTAATAATGGTAATATGTTTGGAATTGTCAGTTCTTGCGAACTTTCAAGATTCAAAATTTGTTCAGTCATGGGCACTCCTAATGAGTGACAACAGTGTTGCCATGATTTTTATAGTGATGGGTTTTTTTTAAATTACAAGGGCAAGTCTTGTGAAAAAATTAAAAAACCATGATTTTGATTAAATTTAAAACAGCTTGTTATCGGTTAAAATATCGATAAGATTGTGGTGTACAAAGTGCATGTAGCGGCTGATCCCAAGGCTGATGGGGAAGCACAATATCAAGGCGTTGAAACTCATGCGCTAGCCCTAAGCGAAAGGGAAAATGTTGAGCCTGAGACAATGTACGATCATAAAAACCACCACCCATACCCAAACGCATACCTTTTATATCACAAGCCAGTAAAGGCATACACAATACATCTAGATGCTTCACGGCAATCCCGCGTTGTTGCGGTTCCAGCATACCCAAGCAGTGTGGCGCAAAACGCCGTGTATAAAATTGTTGTCTAGAAATTTTGACCCAGAGTAAATGCTGATTCATATTGCAGATTTTGGGTAAGTAAACTTCTTTATTGAGTTTGAAGCAATGTTCGATGAGCTCTTTGGTTTCAATTTCACCAAAAGCATCTAAATATAATCCGATTTTTTTTGCCTTTTGAATCGCAGGAACGCGTCGGAAACGACTTAATATGGCCTGAGCAGCCTGACGTTGCTGAAAACAGGTGAGTCGACGACGCTTACGCCGCAGTTCACGACGTAACTGTTGGAGGTTTAAAGCATTCATGATCTGGTCATTTGGGTTCGGCTTACGATTGAAGTATTACCATAAAAAGTAAACGAGTAAAGTAGCACCTATGATGCACTGGTCATTTTACTGATTTTTGCTTGGGCGCGATGGGTTAACTGAATAATTTCTTGCTGATTCTGTTCAAGTTTTTTTTGCAATTGTAGGATCTTGAGCGTATCTGGACGTTGAGCTGCTCCCAGTTGTGCAAGTTCAAGGCTAAGCTGATTGTTATGCATCATTTTTTGACGAATCGTATCAACCTCTGCGCTACTCAATAATAAGTCCTGTAATTCATAATTAAATTTTGTGACACGCTGCTGCATGCTTTGAATAATTTGTTCAATTTGGGCAGCATTACCAGAACGAATGGTATGTAAGGCTTGTTGCTGAAAAACAGAACTTTCCTGATTTTGGCGTTGTGCTAAATTTTGTAGTATTCCAAGATCTATTTTAATATCAGTGGCTTGATTGTGGCTAAAATGAATCTGTTGTGAATTTATATGGTTGGGTTTGCAGGCAAATAGTGTCCATGAAGAAAGGCATAAACAGACAATCAACAATGGTTTCATAACATGCCCCGACTTTGCTGTGAATAAAAGAAATATAGTGCCTTCATAGAAAAAGCTTAATCATGCAGGGGGAAAGTATAAAGTCTCTAAGTATGCGCTATGCTGTAAAAACACATAAAAATTGAAAATTTTGTTACAGCTTTGTAATTACACAGAAAGTGCAGAAAATCTATAGATATAAAAAAACCAGCTTTCGCTGGATTTTGTTTACACCATTTTAACAGTTTTAAAATGGTGCCCGGGGCCGGACTCGAACCGGCACGCTTTGTGGGCGGGGGATTTTAAATCCCCTGTGTCTACCTATTTCACCACCCGGGCATGGCCGCAATCATAAAACAAGTTATTTTTGTTGGCAACACTATCTTGTGGTATTTGCTTTAAAATTACTCAAATAACTGTTTTTTGCATAAAAATAAGAAAATATAAAAATATGGAAGTTGATGGTTTGAAAGAAGCACTGTTTCTGCCCATAAAGCGCGTTCTCATTAAGCGAAATATTTTTAAAAAATAATAAAAGACAAGTAGATGAGAACATATTTTTTGATGATGTAAAATTTTGCAACAATAGACTCATAAAGAAAAATATGTTTAAAAAACAAACAATATACTTTTGATTAAAATAGGAATAGAGTTATGGGAAAAGAACATTATAAACTTAAAAAAAGGATGCCAAAATTGTCTATATTTAATTATCGTAGTGCAATAAGTTGCATTACCTCTTTACTGATCATACCGATATCGGTTGCGCATGCCACTGAGGAATCGGTAGAGTTAAAATCATCTCGTGAGAAAGCAGTTGTTCTTGTCAGACAGGGGCAGATTGAACAAGGTATGTCTTTATTTCATACATTAATATCTCAGTACCCCGATGATCAAATTGTACTTGCGGATTATTTAACTTTACGTTTTCAGACACAAAAATTTAATCAGGATGATATTGCCTTACTGCAGCGTATTCAGCCGAATAAATTTCCAGAATATGCCCAGATTCCTGTTATTCAGGGGGTAAGAGACCTGCAACAATTTAACCTTGCTCTGGCATGGTTAAAAAAATTTGAACCATATAATAAAAATGTCCAATTACAGGTAATGAAAGCGGTACTGTATGCCGAATTAAATCAACCACAGGATGCAGTTGCGACTTTAAAAAGCATTTCTTTAAGTGCTTTAAATGCAGATCAACTGACCCAAGTCTCTTACGCCTATCGCATGTCTGGCAAACCGATTGAAAGTTTGAATGCAGCCGGTCTTGCTTATGAAAAAGCACCGAAGGTTCAGGGGGTACAAGAGGAATATTTTTATGCTTTGATGGACTCAGGAGCACTTTTGGAAGCTGAGCAGTTTTTAAAGACTCACAGCAACTTAAGTGACAAAAAGTCAAGCTTATCTTTAAATTTGGAGTTGTTGCAGTTTGGTCAAGATATCAAACATGCCATAGCGCATTATAAGTATTTATCGAATCATGGCGAAGGAGATAAAGTCAGCTATGCAGATTTGGATAAATGCTTAGCCAAAGCAACCGACTTGCAGAAACAGGTATCAAGAGAAAAACCTGGGTATTTTAACTTTTATTACAATTATATTTATGCTCTCAGCTTTCGCGGTAGATCTAGCGAAGCAATTGAGTATGCACAGCAATTAAATCGCCCTTATGCAGATATGCCTGCTTATGTCAGACATGCATTGGCAAATGCTTATCTCCGAATCAAACAGCCTCAACAAGCTGAAACTTTGTATCTCAGTTTACTAAAAGAGAAGAACTATCCAGATATGGAAGTTTATTCTGGTCTTTACTATTCCTATATTGAGCAGGAAAAGTTTCAAGAAGCAGATCAGCTAATCAAGGATGTCGATCATCTCATTCCAACTTATCATTATGGAAATGCTAAGGGTGAGGATAAAACGACTGCCGATGATCGCTATGAATATATTAGCTTAAAAGGTCTGAATTTCGCCTATCGCAATGAATTAAACACATCGGAAAAATACTATCAAGATGTCGTTGCTAAAACACCGAATAATTCTCTTTATCTCAATAATTTGGCAATGATACAGCGCTGGAGAGAACAGCCTCTTCATTCCAAAAAAACTTTAGCAAGATTAACAGGTAGAGAGCCTGATAAAAACACATTAATTAATCAGATGAAGAATGAGCAAGACTTGGGCAACATTCAAGCTTGGAAAAAGGATCTGTCTCATCTGCTCGAATTGTATCCAGATGATAGTGGTGTGATAGAAAGCCGCAAGGAAATGTCTGATCGAGATCACTTTAGTATTAGCCATGAATCGACTTGGGGACATAGTAATTCAGATCAGATAAATCAAAACTTGAGAGGAACGCGGGATTTCGATAGTTATACGCGGCTAAATTCACCATGGATGTATGACAATTATCGTATTTTTGCCTTTTCTCAAAATCGTAGTGGTCATTTTGATATCGGTAATATTCGGGATGATCGCTATGGTCTAGGCTTGGAGTGGGCATCTAATCGTAAAGACTTAACAGTAGCATTGTCTCAAAATTCACATCAAGAAAAAACAGGCGCTGATATCAAGTGGTCGCAATGGCTCAATGATAATTGGCAGTACCGTTTGCAATATAACAGTCAGGCACCGATTCCGTTACAAGCACTACGTAATAAGCAAGATGGGAAATTATATTCAACAAGCATTCTTTGGCGTCAAAATGAATCACGTTCAGCTGGATTGACTTATGCCTATACAGATATTTCTGATGGCAACAAACAACAAGACTGGACTTTTGATTTTACTCAGCGCTTACAGGCTTCTCCTCATCATATAACCGATATGCTTGTAAGCGCAGGCTATGGTACGAATAGTAAACAAGAACCGCTTTATTTTAGCCCCGATCAATATTATGCAATGAACGTTACTCTCCAGCATGATTGGGTAACATGGAGAAAATATAACCAAAACTTTACGCAACATTTTGAACTAGGAACAGGGTTCTACAATGAAAAAAATTATGGAACCAAAGTCACTTGGAATGCGCAATATTTGCATCGCTGGTCATTGTCTCGCACATGGCAGCTTGAGTATGGAATTGGCATTACAAGACACCCTTATGATGGAAAACAAGAAGACCGTACTTATGGTCTAGTAGGATTTAGGGGTATTTTTTAATGATAAAGTTTAATCAAACAATATTGCCATATGCTTTTGTGCTATCAAGCCTTTTGTCAGTGCAAACATATGCTGCAGCGCCTGACAGCATATTAGGACAAAATCAATCAATTGCATTGAATTTTCACAATGTAAGAGAAGACGTACTGAAAAGAGATGATGCGGACTCATATGCGATTAACTCTCGCAATCTTGCCGAATTCTTTGACTGGTTAAGTCACTCCAAGTGGCATCCTGTTTCGCTGCAACAAATTATTGATGCTCGTGAAGGGAAAAAACCACTTCCTCCAAATGCGATTGTCTTAAGTTTTGATGATGGATTACTCAGCTGCTATACGCAAGTTTATCCATTATTGAAGCAGTATAAGTTTCCTGCCGTTTTTGGGATTGTAACGGGCTGGACCAACAAAACCAGTAAATTTGATGAAGAAACGACCTACAACAATCCCAGTAATTTTATGACTTGGGATGAAATGAGGGAAATGCAAAAATCGGGATTGGTCGATTTTGTCAGTCATACAGATCATTCTCACCTTGGGATTTTGGCAAACCCGCAGGGAAATGAAGAACCTGCGGCAATTACTCGGCTATATTTAAAAAATCAGCACCGCTACGAAACAGATCAGGAATTTGAAGAGCGAATTTATAGTGATTTGCATCAGTCCAAAGAGATTTTGCAGAAACAGCTTGGTGTTCAAGTTCGAGCAGTGATTTGGCCATACGGTGCAGTAACACCAGAAACCGAGAATATTGCCAAAAAAGCCGGCCTGCCAATTTCATTTAGTTTAGGTCGATCTGGTATTAATCAAATTAATGACCCAGTATATAAACGAATACTTATATTGAATAATCCTGATTCAGAAGGTTTACAACAAGAACTATTAAATGTTGTGAATTATCATGAAGATTCGAAAATAAACATACGGCATAGCCTGAGTATTAAACTTGATGATTTAATTGGGCAATCGGGTCAATATGATGATCAGCGTCTAGGTGTAATGCTGGATCGTCTACAGGCTTTATCTGTCAATAAAGTCTTTGTAGATGTTTTTGACCAGAGTAATGAAAAAGTATTTTTCCCAAATACTATTTTCCCGATGTCACAAGATGTAATGAATCGTTTTACCTGGCAGGTTCAATCACGTTTATCTGTTGATGTCTATGCCAATATCCCATTGAGCTCTTTTAAAAATCAACCACAAAAATTAAATCCATTTGTTATGGATTTAATGAAAAATAACACAAGTTTATCTGGAATATTTTTAGAGTTTGATGATGACTTATCGGCGATTACAACGCCAGAAAAAATGAAATGGTTTGATAAAATTAAACAAACTGCGGAATATTATTCAAATGTCAGTAAAACATTTAGATTTGGGCTTAGAGTTCCACTTACTCCAGATCTTGAAAATTCCATGGATAATGTTTTACCCAATCTGATGAATCATTTTGAATTTGTTAATTTCATTTTAGATAAACCAGCAGATAAACAACAGACTAAAATATTGAAAAAGGTATTTGGTAACTTGCCATTATCTACAAAAAGTCGAATATCTTTCAGTATTGATACAAAAAATTTAAAATCTGAGTCTGACTGGAAAGCAGCTCAAAAAACATTAATCGATTTACAGGGATTAGGTATTCAAAATATTGGTGCAAATCAATATAACCTAGAAAATGGGATGTTTTTTCATAAGTATCTTTATACACCACTCAGCCAAAATGACAGTCCATTGAATTATAAAAATCCATTTAAAAATGATATGAATTTGGAGAAAGTCCCATGAGCTGGCTAAAATATTTATTTGATTTTGCTTTTTTATACCCTCTATTTATGGCATGGATTTGGATTGTCGGTGGTATATGGTTTTTCTTTAAGCGTGAATATCCAAAACGTCATGTTCCAAAACCTACAGGTGAAGGGTGCAGTATTATTATTCCTTGCTTTAATGAAGAGGAACATGTTCGAGATACCATTCGTTACGCAGCACAGACACAATATCCAAAATTTGAGATCATTGCGGTTAATGATGGAAGTACCGATCGAACCGGGCAAATTTTAGATGAGTTGCAGAGTCAATATGCAAACCTTAGAGTAGTGCATTTGGCAAAAAATCAGGGAAAAGCATTTGCGTTACGCTCAGGTGTCTTGGTAAGCCAATATGAATACTTGGTTTGTATTGACGGTGATGCATTGCTGCATCCGCATGCGGTGCTATGGATGCTAGATCCGATGGTCAACTTGCCACGCGTTGGTGCGGTAACAGGGAATCCTCGTATTATTAACCGTTCGAGCATCTTGGGAAAATTACAAGTAGGCGAATTTTCTTCAATTATCGGCTTGATTAAACGTGCTCAACGAACTTATGGTCGTCTTTTTACGGTTTCTGGTGTAATTGCTGGTTTTCGTAAAACTGCACTGAAACAAGTCGGATTTTGGTCAGATGATAAATTAACAGAAGATATTGATATTTCATGGAAATTACAATTTAATCAATGGGATATACAGTATATTCCTCAAGCACTCTGTTATATTTATATGCCTGAAACTTTTGTTGGTTTATTTAAACAACGATTGCGTTGGGCTCAGGGTGGTATGGAAGTTTTACGTGACTACACCAAACACATTTTTAAATGGCGACTACGCCGTATGTGGATCATTGTTTTAGAAACCATCATGAGCGTCACATGGTCTTATATCATGCTGCTTATTTTTATCTTGTATTTTCTTGGTGTATTTTTCCATATTCCAAATGAACTGTTTATTAAAACACTTTTACCTGAATGGTATGGAACGATACTTGGTTTTACTTGCTTGATTCAATTTACAATAAGTTTGTGGATCGATAAACGCTATGATGGCAGCAATCGCTTCTTTCGAAATTATTTTTGGGTCATCTGGTATCCACTTTTCTTTTGGTTAATTACAACAATAACAACAGTTATTGCAGTACCTAGAGCATTATTTTTACCTAAAAAACGTGCACGATGGGTTAGCCCAGATCGTGGTTTTAAAGGAGATAAAGTATGAGCAATCCAGTCATTAATTATCAAATCATCGAGGATGAATCAAAACTTGATTTACCTGAATATATTGATAATCCTCATTATGTTAAAAATAAAACAGCAGGCTATATTTTACAGTTAATAGGTTGGGTGCTATTTATTTTAATTATCTTCCCATTAATTACGCTATTCTTATGGTATTTTGAGTTTAAATTGGTCAAAAAATATATTTTTAATGATGCAATGTATGCTCAATTAACAAGTTTAATGCATATAGGAATTGGTATTTTAATTTTCAGCTTATTACTGATTTTATGGGCGTCTTATAATTGGGTTAGATTTAATAATAAAGAGCGAAGAAAAAAGTCTCAAAATACGCCAATTGATGAGTTTGCTAAAGATTTCTTACTCACTGGAGATGATCTGGTCAAATTGCAACAAGGATCTAATATTGTTTTGCACTACGATGAAGATGGACTGCTAGAATATTATGATGTTGTGAAATAGCTCAATGGCTTTAATTGATTGTTTTTTAATTCACTGTTTGCTTTTGAAGATATAGATGGAATAAGAAGGTGATTGGCTTTTAGATATTTTAGGCAGTATGAATAGATGGTTAATCACTTTTTTAGTCGTTTAAATTCATCTTGTTCATAACTTTAAAAGTGATCATCTTCTTCGTTGATTATTTGCTCCATAGTTTTTTGATTACCCATTAATAATCTATGGATCAATAGATTGTTTCCAAAAAAGTTCTTAGAACTTGGTTCAAGTGATTACAGATATATCATAGCCAACTTTCTATTGAATGATTGAGCAGCTAAATATGCATGTTAAAGATAGACGAGCCAAGTTAAGCGTAAAGATGGAGGTTTTCCTCTGCCTCCGTTATTGGGGTGAATACTGAAATTTATTCATGCTGCGATAAGTTATAGCATTGCAGATCTAATCGCTTCAAGAAAGGTCTAACAACAGAAGGAAAGCTATAGCAACAGGAAAAAGCACATGCTTGTGAAGTGCAATCAATTCAATTACTCAGACTATTCATTAAATACACATTAAGAATTCTTTGAAATTACCCAAATTTTGCTGAGAGCATAAATTCATAATTTAAAGCCAATAGTATGCTTTGCATATTGAAACTATTGCGGTCTTCGGGGAGCTGTAAAAGAAGTGGTAAACGTGTCACCCCATTTTCACCATTTGCGAATGCATAATGACGTATTTGGGAGTCCATGGCCGAAATTAAATTTTTTGCTTCTAGATAAACGCTTTCCTGAGAGGCTTGTTTCTGAATTGTAATGATTTTGAGATAACAGTGATCTCGAATATCAATGATATTCTGTTTTAATTCATTGATTTTAAATTCATGGTTTTCAGACTTGTGAAAGAACCGTTTAATAAAACTGACATTTTTCGTGTTCTGTGTTTCTCGCTCTAACTGGCGTAGCTGCTGTTGTATATTACGAGTTTGCTCAATCGCATCATTAAGCAGTTCTCTAATTTGTTGAGTGGGTGCTAAAACTGCTTGTACATGTTGTTGATATTGATGTTCATCATAGAAGATCATGAAAATCTGTTTCCGGCGCTGTTCTAATAATTTTACATACGCAACTAAACGATATTTGAACAGGCGAGCATGCTGATTGAACTGAAGAATTGGCTCCTGCGATAAAATTTCCAGTTGATGTAAAAATTCATTCAGTAACCTGAGAATATTGAAATAGCAAAATTCTAATTCATCCGTATGTTGAACGCTTTTTTTTAAGCCTTTTAGGAAAGGTTCAAAAATATTTAAAGACAAATCTTTTTCTAAAATTTCGATATGCTCTTTAACCAGATGATCAACTGAAAAACTTTGAATATTCAGAATTTCTTTCAAGCTCGGAATGAGATGCTGCTGATTATATTCATGCAGGGATTCAATCAGTTCCACAATGTGCGGATTCATTTCACGTTGAATACCAATGATTCTAGTCATCATTTGTTTAAAATTTTCAACATAATCTGGTTGATCGAGCTGTTGAGGATCGAGAACCAGACCACTGATATAAAATCGATCTTCTTTACCAAAATTTTCTTCGGTTAAGAAGCGGCGAATTGAATAAGCGGAAACTGAATGATCGTAAGAGCTGCCGAGAACAAAATAATATTGAAAGGTTTTAATAATTTCAAAGTTACGAACCAGTTGTTCAGCAATAAAATAATCCTGAAAAATGGCCAGTTTCTGTTCAGCATATTCACTCGGTAAAATTTGGGCAAACCAGCTTCCCAGAATTTCACTTTTCATGAAGACTTCAAAGATAAAAGTGCGAATTTGCTCTCTGTCCAGATCACGATGATTTTCCGAAACAGAAAAATCTAACTGCCGAATAATTAATGCAGAATCATAGAGAAATGCTTTTTTTATGAGTTGTTGAGCCTGAATATCTTTTTGATTTTCCAGATCTATTTGATTAATTTCACGAACAATCGTTTCTAAGTAATCTGCAACTTGAAAGTCGGTTTGATAATTCTCTAGATAACTGAAACTAGCATTAATTCTTTGTGCAAGTTGCAATAGCTCTGAATTTTGCGTATGCAGAGCAATATCTTTTAAATGAGTATAATCTTTAAATTCAAAAACATGGGTCAGGTAATTCCAATAAATATTCTGAGGTTTTAAATACTCATCTTCTATTTTTTGATGCAGTGCTTTAGGGGTGGCAGAAAGTATCGAATCTAGTTCTTGCTGCCAATTGCTATCAAGAATAGGATCAATTTGTTTTAACTTTACCCGAAGCTGATAAGGGATATATGTCTGCATGGAAATCCAAAGCCCTTAAACTAAATTCACTATTAAAAACGTGCTCATTATCACAAAAATATCCAATAATTTGTATTTTGCATAGAATTTTATGTGTATAAATTGTATTTTTCCCTAAGAACTTTAGATTGGGACATGTCCTGATTTGAAAAAATTAGTTTTAAAGGCTTAAGAGAATTCTTTAAGCTCTTTTTATTTGTATATTTTTAAATGACACGCACTCTATCTAACAGATAATAAATCTCTTTCATAACTCAAAAAGTGATCATCTTCTTAGTTGATTATTTGTACCACAGTTTTTGAGTATTCATACATATTTATGGATAAAATACATCATTTTAAAAAAAATTCTAAAATTCAGTTCAAGTGATATACAAGTGTCTCATGGTCAGGCTTCTACTGAATGGTTGAGCAGCTAAAAATGCCACGTTACAGGTAGACCACCCAAGTTAAGCGTGGAAGATCAGGTTTTCTATTAGAACTGAGAAAAATGCTTCATGAGAGGAGGGGATAATAATTTTTTAACATTTTCTATCTCAGAACATAGATACTTTACTATCAGTATTTATTGAAATAAAGAAACCCATATGCAACCTTTCCAATTTTCTCTTAAAGCCGACCATATCGAGATTCTGTGGAATTCACAGCAGTTTATCCTTACTCAAGGATTGGATGCTATTCAACAACAGAGTTTGGTACAAGGCATCTGGTCTGAACTTGCCATTGAGAAAATGATCTATTTGATTGAAGAACTACTAGAATCAGAACCACAGCTAAGACATGTACAGGGGAGAGCAATCACCTCTGATTCAATGATGAAGCTATTGAATCAACTATTTTTTAAAACATCAGACTCAATTGATCGAGTCCAGCTTGAGCATGCCTTTAATGATTTTGTCGATCATTTAAACTATTATTTGCATCAAGTTAAAGAAGACCAACAACAAGTCTTTGTTTATTTTGTGATGATTCGTGAAATGATGCATCACCTTAAAATTCAGGAAATTTTGATCAAATAATGTGAATGATTATAAAGAGGGTAAAACGATTTAAATAATTCAGTATCCAAGGTTTCTCTTGTTGTTATGAAGTTAACATTTGGTGTGCAGTATTACTTCATATGATCATTGCAGAGCTTGAAACTTTGCAATCCCAATTTGAATGTTGGCCTGAAAAATTTCTACACGGGCATTTAAAATTGGTTATGCTAGGCGCGGATTTTTTAGGTAATTTGTAGCACATGGCACTTAAAGCAACGATTTATAAAGCAGACCTCAATATTGCGGATATGGATCATCACAATTATGGTGATTATCAATTGACGATGGCATTGCATCCATCAGAAACCATCGAGCGTTTAATGGTACGTGTTTTGGCTTTTGCTCGTTATGCCGATGAGCAACTGGAATTTACCAAAGATTTATTTGAAGTGAATGAGCCTGCATTGTGGCAGAAAGACTTAACAGGTCTGCTCGAAAAATGGATTGAAGTCGGTTGTCCTGATGAAGATAAAGTAAAAAAAGCCAGTGCGCGTTGTCAGCAGGTTGTCGTGATTGCTTATGGTAGCTCAGTGGAAGAATGGTATAAGCGTAGCAGTAAATTGAAAACTTTAAAAAATGTTGAAGTTTGGCAACTGACTGAAGCAACCACCACAGCAATCCAAGCGTTATGTGAACGTACCATGCAGTTGCAGCTCAACATTATGGATGGGGAGTGGACGCTGATGAGCGATGCTGGTCAAGCCGTGATTGAATGGATCAAGTTACAGTAATTTTTGAGTATCTTCATTTAAAAGAAAGCCCCTCAGTTGAGGGGCTTTCTTTTCATTAATCAAGCAATCGAATCATCTAAATTTGGTGCTAACCAACGCTTGGCTTCATCCAGTGTCCAACCTTTACGTTTTGCATAATCTTCTAACTGATCTTGCGAAATCTTGCCGACATTAAAGTATTCACTTTGTGGCAAGCTATAGTAGAAACCACTGACCGATGAAGGCGGCCACATTGCAAAACTGCTGGTGAGCTGAGTCCCAATTTTCTCAGTCGAACCGAGCCAGTTAAACAGGGTCGCTTTTTCTGAGTGTTCAGGGCAAGCAGGGTAGCCTGGTGCAGGACGAATCCCGACATATTTTTCTTTAATTAATTCTTCATTGCTTAAAGTTTCATTGGCTTGATAACCCCAGAACTCTTTACGAATACGTTCATGCAAGTGCTCAGCAAAGGCTTCTGCAAAACGATCTGCCAAAGACTGGATTAAGATCGCCGAGTAATCATCACCCTTGGCTTTATAGTCATTGGCAATTTCTTCTGCGCCAAAAATCGAAACCGTAAAGCCGCCCAGATAATCCTGATGATCGTCAGTTGGTGCAATAAAGTCAGCCAAAGACAAGTTCGGTTTGCCTGTAACTTTGTCTGACTGCTGACGAATATGCTCAAAGTGATGCGTTGCATTGCCAGACTCATTATAGGCAGTCACGGTATCGGCACCTGTACGTTTGGCAGGATACAAACCAAACACAGCACGAGCATCGAAGCGTTTATTTTCAATAATATCTTTGAGCATCGCTTGTGCTTGGTTATACAAGTCAGTCGCAGCTTCACCAACCACTTCATCTTCTAAAATTTTCGGGAACTTGCCCGCCAAACTCCATGAAATAAAGAATGGTGTCCAGTCAAAGTATTCAACCAAAACATCAAGCGGGTAATTGGTAATGACTTGTGTCCCAATAAAGTTTGGTACAGGTGGTACATAACTTTGCCAGTCAATTTTTAGACCATTATCAACCGATTCTGTATAGCTCAGTTTCGCAGCCTTAGGTTGTTTGTTGGCTAAACGCTCACGGATTTTGTTATATTCCGCACGTTGGTCAGCAATAAATGCACCACGCATGTCTTGAGATAAAAGTGTGGTAGCAACACCCACAGCACGCGAAGCATCGGCAACGTAAATTACTGCATCATTTTGGTATTGAGGTTCGATTTTGACCGCAGTATGTGCTTTAGACGTGGTTGCACCACCAATCATCAACGGGATATTAAAGCCTTTGCGCTGCATTTCTTTAGCAACAAACACCATTTCATCCAGACTTGGGGTAATCAAACCTGATAAACCGATGATGTCACATTTCTCATCAATTGCAGTTTGTAGAATTTTCTCAGCAGGAACCATTACGCCAAGGTCAACAATATCATAACCATTACAGCCCAAGACCACGCCTACAATATTTTTACCAATATCATGGACGTCACCTTTTACGGTTGCCATCAGGATTTTACCTTTAGATTGGCTGCCAGTCTTTTCTGCTTCAATGTACGGGTTGAGCCAAGCCACCGCTTGTTTCATGACACGTGCTGATTTGACTACTTGTGGCAGGAACATTTTACCTGAACCGAACAAGTCACCAACCACGTTCATACCATCCATCAACGCACCTTCGATTACATCAAGAGGGCGTTTCGCTTTTAAGCGGGCTTCTTCGGTATCTTGGTCAATATAAGTAGTAATCCCTTTGACTAGCGCATATTCAAGACGTTTTTCAACTGATTGGTTACGCCATTCAAGGTTTTCAGCTTCTTTGGCTGCACCGCCTTGCCCACGGAATTTTTCGGCTACTTCCAGCAGTTTTTCTGTAGCTTCGTTACCACTTTCACCCTGATTCTGATTCAGAACAACATCTTCAACAGCATCTTTGAGTTCTTTTGGAATGTCATCATAGATTGCCATTTGCCCTGCATTGACAATCCCCATGGTCATGCCTTGCTTGATGGCATAGTACAAGAACACGGAGTGAATCGCTTCACGTACAGGTTCATTACCACGGAATGAGAACGAAACGTTAGACACACCACCTGAAATCATGGCATTTGGCAGGTTTTGTTTAATCCAGCCTGTTGCTTCAATGAAGTCCACAGCGTAGTTATTGTGTTCTTCAATCCCTGTTGCCACAGCAAATACGTTCGGGTCGAAGATAATATCTTCAGATGGATAACCAACTTCATTGACTAAAATGTCATAAGAGCGCTTACAGATTTCACGTTTACGTGCTGCGGTATCCGCTTGTCCATCTTCGTCAAATGCCATAACGATAATCGCAGCGCCATACTGACGACACAGACGTGCTTTGTGTACGAACTCGTCATAGCCTTCTTTTAAAGAGATCGAGTTAACGACAGGTTTACCTTGAACACACTTTAAGCCCGCTTCAATGATTTCCCATTTAGAGGAGTCAATCATGATCGGTACGCGTGAAATATCAGGTTCAGACGCGACAAGATTTAGGAAATGGACCATCGCATTTTCCGAATCCAGCATGCCTTCATCCATGTTAATGTCGATGATCTGCGCGCCAGCTTCAACTTGTTGCTGAGCAACTTCTAAAGCTTCGGCAAATTTTTCTTCACGAATGAGGCGCAGGAATTTTTTAGAGCCTGTCACGTTAGTACGTTCGCCAACGTTAACAAATAAAGAGTCTTTATAGATGTTAAATGCTTCTAAACCACTTAAACGGCAAGCGGGAATGGTTTCAGGCACTTGGCGTGGTGGCAATTCTTTAATCGCTTCATAGATAGCGCGAATATGTGCAGGTGTTGTACCACAGCAACCACCTGCAATGTTGATAATGCCACTTTCTGCAAATTCACGAATAAAGGCTGCGGTTTGATCAGCAGTTTCATCATAAGAACCAAAAGCATTTGGTAAGCCAGCATTTGGATGTGCAGAAATATACACATCAGCAACATCACTAATGGTTTTAACGTGTGGGCGCATGGCATCTGCACCCAGCGCACAGTTAAAACCTACTGATAAGACATTGGCGTGACGAACCGAGTTCCAGAATGCCTCAGCAGTTTGACCTGTTAAAGTACGACCAGACGCATCGGTGATCGTACCCGAAATCATAATCGGTAAGCTACGACCTAACTTCTGGAAAGCTTCTTCCACGGCAAAAATGGCCGCTTTACAGTTCAGCGTATCAAATACCGTTTCAATTAGGATAATGTCTGCACCACCTTCAATTAAGGCAAGTGTAGATTCAACGTAGTTTTCTTTAAGTGCATCGAAAGTGATGTTACGAAAAGCAGGGTTGTTCACGTCAGGGGAAATCGAACAGGTACGCGATGTCGGTCCAAGCACACCTGCCACGAAACGCGGCTTCTCTGGAGTAGAATATTTTTCACACGCAGCTTTAGCCAGGCGTGCTGCTTCACGGTTAATCTCAGGAACCAGATCTTCCATGTGATAATCTGACATGGAAACCCGTGTTCCGTTGAAACTGTTGGTTTCAATAATATCTGCACCTGCTTCAAGGTATGCTTCATGAATACCTTGAATAATGTCAGGTTGGGTGAGTACGAGTAAGTCGTTGTTGCCTTTTAAGTCATGTTCCCAGTCGGCAAAGCGCTCACCCCGATAATCTTGTTCCTGTAATTTATGTTGCTGGATCATGGTGCCCATAGCACCATCGAGCATCATAATACGTTGAGAAAGGATTTGTTTTAAAGTGTTGAGTGTCGACATACACAGCCTTATATAGCAGAGGGCAACAGCGAGAAAATGAGCTTATTATACGCATGATTGATGTTTTTTGAGCAAAAATAGCGATTTTAATCATATCGGTTTCTTATAAGCTTTATTGATTACACTTTTATGCTGTGCAAAAAAGCGTTAACTGGGTTGCAGATAGCTCATTTTTTTCCAAAAAAATTCATACAAGCTAAAAATTTCATTAATTTGCAATATTTGTATGGCAATTTAGTCAACAGCCAAATGATGTGTTGGTGTAAAGACAAAGTGTAATTGAATTAAAATAGATCAGATTTTTATCAACTCGTTCAAAATATGCTAAAAAATTAAAAATTGATTTTTCTGTGAAAGGGAATGTCATATAATTGTCATAATTTAAATGAAGAATAAGAGGACTTTTTGATCCTCTTTACATGACTGCATGAATTCGAATATTCCCTCTGCGCCAAAGTCAGTACAATTTGATTCAACGAAATCAAAAAATGTACATGCACCAACTCCTAAGTTTTTTGTGCCTGTATTGTTAACGGTCATTATTTCGACCTTAATTTACATCGGTTTTCAAGTCAGTGCTGATCTGGCACATGTTCCGCCATTAAATTTATATTCAGTAATTTTACTTTCAACCGCTTTGCTCATTGCATTGGGGTTTGAATTCGTCAATGGTTTCCACGATACCGCCAACGCTGTCGCGACAGTCATCTATACCAATGCATTACCTGCACCTGTTGCAGTGATGTGGTCAGGATTTTGTAACTTCCTTGGTGTGATGCTGGCAAGTGGTGCGGTTGCCTACGGTATTATTGCCTTGCTACCCGTTGAGTTGATTGTCAATGTCAACAGTGGTGCAGGTTTTGCCATGGTATTTGCTTTGCTTATTGCTGCAATTATCTGGAATCTTGGTACGTGGTTTCTGGGAGTTCCTGCTTCAAGTTCACATTCCCTGATTGGCTCCATTCTTGGTGTGGGGTTAATGAATCATTTGTTGAATGCTTCTACAGGAACCAGCGGTATTGATATGACACAGCTTCTCAAAGTTGGGAAGGCTTTGTTATTTTCACCATTGATCGGTTTTGCATTTGCAGCGATTGTTTTTGTCTTGGTGAAGTTTGTTTTTAAACGTCAGCTAAGCCTGTTTGATGCACCAAATGGTCATACACCACCTCCACCGATTGTCCGTGCTTTATTGATTTTCACCTGTACGGGTGTAAGTTTTGCGCATGGCTCGAACGATGGTCAAAAAGGTATGGGCTTGATTATGCTGATTTTGGTTGGGTTAGTGCCGTTAGCATATTCACTCAACAAAAATCTGGACAATAATCAGGTTAGTCAGTTTATTACGTTATCTCAGCAAACAGCGCCTGCGATTTCGACAGATTATGCTCATATTGAAGACGATAAAGCCCGCGTTATTTTGACTCAGTACATTCAAAATAAAAAGGTTACACCTGATGTACTACCAGCTTTGGCAAGTACAACGCATCATTTAGGGCAAGAGTTGTCACAATACAAATCATTAAAAGATATTCCTGAGCAGCAAGTCAGCCAAATTCGCAATGAAATGTATTTAAGTACCAGTGCTTTGAAAACTTTGGATAAAGCTGAAGCCTTACCAAAGTGGGATGCAGCACAGCAAAAAACCGTGAAAGCTTATCAAAAAAGTTTAGATGGTTTCTTACAATACATTCCAACATGGGTGAAAGTGGCAGTTGCTCTAGCGTTAGGCTTGGGGACTATGGTTGGCTGGAAGCGCATTGTGATAACAGTGGGCGAGCGTATTGGTAAAAACCATATGACCTATGCTCAAGGTATGTCGGCTGAACTGGTTGCGATGAGTACGATTGCCGCGGCAGACAGTTTTGGTTTACCTGTATCAACTACACATGTTTTAAATAGTGCGGTTGCAGGAACTATGGTTGCCAATAAGTCTGGTTTACAGTGGATCACTATCCGTAATATTATTTCAGCCTGGGTACTGACTTTACCTGCAACCATCTGTTTATCTGGTGGTTTATACTGGTTGTTTTTACGCTTTGTCTAATTAACTTCCAAAAACAGATTCATAAAAAAAGCTTTGCCTCGGCAAAGCTTTTTTTGTGTCTTGTTCTTTAATAATTCTGTTAAACAGTCAAAGACAACAACTTATTTTTTATTTAATGGGAATTTATCGGCCACTAACCCATAAATTGCAGCGAATGGTAATGCACTTCGAACCAGATAAGCTGCATTCCACATACCGCCATGATTGGCGCCATTCATGAGCAATTCCAGTGGATGATCTAACTGATTGTTTGGGTTAGCAAGGGCTTTCGGATTGCGTAGGTCATGAATCCACATCGCTGCCATGAGTGCATTGGTGGTTTCTGGTTGGAAAGCTTCTACATTAAATAAATGTGCACCATTAAATGCAGCTCTAAGTAATGGGTTTTTAGTCACAGAGTGTGTGGTGGTCGATGGTGCGATATTGATACAGACATGCTGACCTTGCTCTCGTGCTATAATTGCTCGCCACTGCTGAATTCGTTTAGCAAGAGCGTAGTTAGGGCCTTGTTCAATAACCAGACAATCGGCAATCGCATAATCTTTACCATTGTTAGAATGATAGAGTTCACGAGAATGCGGTTTCAGGAAATGACGGATACTCAGCTGCGAAACACCTTTGGCAAGCAATTTCTCAATCGTAGAGCGCTCTCTGGATTTTTGTTTGCAATTCTCAACCACATGTTTAGGAACCGCATAGACGTCAGTAGGGGTGCACATAAACATCAGGCTGGAGTCAGGTTTTTGCTCACTGACATACTGCATGATTGCATCCATTGCCATCGCAACGCGGACATGTTTTTCACCGTCCAAATAAGCGATTGCTGCCATATGTAGGCGCTGAGGCATTTGAGCTAGCCAACCTGCAATTTCAGGTGTCTGGGTCAGCAAATTCGCACCCAGTTTATGGCTTAACTCACTGATCGAATAGTCATTTGCAAGAGGTTCCTGACTGGGTGCAATCAGTGTTGCATTGCCTTGTTCTATTGTATTTAAAATACGTGACCAAACTTTTTCATTAGGCAGATCAATTGCCACAATATTGGCTTTCCATTTGCAAAGCCAAGTCAGAGGACCTGCTTCTGAACCTGCTCCAAACAGCACCATGTGATAGTTTGACAAATCGAGCCATTCTGGATGTGCATAAA
Source organism: Acinetobacter sp. ANC 4636 (assembly GCF_054454555.1). Taxonomy (NCBI): domain Bacteria; kingdom Pseudomonadati; phylum Pseudomonadota; class Gammaproteobacteria; order Moraxellales; family Moraxellaceae; genus Acinetobacter; species Acinetobacter sp. ANC 4636. Next base: position 204,835 of record NZ_JBTKVD010000001.1, read on the forward strand.
CCTCACGTAAGGCCTCCGCATGGCTAGGTTCAATAATGCCTTGCTGTTCCCAAGTCGTAATCTGATCAAGTAAGGCTTGTCCTCTAAGTTCCTGACCATGATAGGGAACATACCACTCTGGCGTATGCTGACCTTTTCCTTTGATTGTAATGCTGTGTAAATTCTGAATGTGTGGTACTCGCATAAAGTCTTTAAGCGAGTGGTGTTGATTGTTGCGGTAAAATTCAAATAATTGATGTGCCTTATGTAAGCCCTGACTGGCAATCTTGAAAGGGTTATCCTGATATAAAATACCTTGATATACCATTGCCTTAAAATAATGCGGGTAACGCTTGCGCCAGTTTTTTTCCTTGAGCACTTGCTGGGACAATTTGTTGTCAACTAAAGCCAGTGCTTCAGAAATAATCTGTTTGCCTGTGTGCGAGGTACTGGCACGATGGGTTTCTGGGTCAATTGGAAATTGTAATCCTTCAGGAGCAGACATTGATCTTCCTTATTTTCATTTACTGCGATCATGATTCATTATGTATCCCAATACAGCAAAAGGCATAACATAAATGATCAAATTTGCTAAAAAATGTAGCTTTTTATTAGAAGAATGGCACATGCTGAATTTGATTAAAGAAGTAACCAATCACTGCCGGGTTAACTACAATCGTGACAACAACACCATAGAGTGCTCCCCAGAGATGTGCGCTGTGATTAATGTGGCTACCTTGACGTTTACTTGACCAAATGCTGTAGCCTACATATAAAATTGCAAAAACAATCGCGGGCATGGGAATGAAAAAGACCAGAATTAGGCTCCAGGGTTTAAACAGAATATAAGAAAACAGTACAGCAGAAACGGCACCTGAAGCCCCTAAACTTGCCCATTGATAATCATTCTTATGTTTTAGATAACTTGGCAAGATACTAAAAATTAATGCCCCAAAATAAAATAGCACAAAACCCATATTGTCTAAGTATTGGCGATAAAACTGTTCAATGACACTACCGAAGAAAAACAGGGTAATCATGTTAAACAGCAAATGAGTACCATCGGCATGAACAAAGCCATGTGCAAAGAAACGATCATATTGACCTTGTTGAACAGCAGGTGGCCAAAAAATTAGTCGGTTCATGACCTGTTGCTTGGAAAACGCCAACAACGAGATCGCAACAGTGATAATAATTAAGGTAATGGTGTGGTTAAACGGTAAAGGTAACATAAGATTTTCGCTTAATTCCGATCAGGTTTCATAGAGGCGATATGCGGGCATAAAAGAATTCCGACAATTTTAGTTGATTTTTCTCAATTCCCCCATATCTTCAGTTAAAATACAATCTTCATATTGAGGAAAAACGTTATGTCGACTGAGAACATCAGCACTAAAGTGACAGACGCAGAGGAAATTCCAAATTTATTGATTACTCCCTCTGCACAAGAGTATTTAAGTGATTTATTGGAAAAACAAAATACTCCAGGCATTGGTGTTCGTGTTTTTGTAGAAAACGCAGGAACGCCGCGTGCTGAATGCTGCATGGCCTATAGTGCGCCAGATGAAGTAATTCCAACAGACTATAAACAAGATTATCCAGATTTTCCTGCCTTTGTTGATCGTCCATCGATTCCGTATTTGCGTGATGCTGTAATCGACTATAACAAAGATCGCTTTGGTGGTCAGCTGACTTTCCGTGCACCAAACTCGAAAGTGCCGCGTGTTGGTCCAGATGCTTCGATTGAAGAGCGTATCATCTATGTGTTGCAAGCTGAAATTAACCCAGGTCTTGCAGGGCATGGCGGTAGCTGTTCGTTGGTTGAAGTCCAAGATGACGCTGAGAATGGTTTAACCGCAGTACTAAAATTTGGTGGTGGTTGTCAGGGTTGTTCAGCAATCGATGTGACCTTGAAGCAGGGTGTCGAAACGACTTTGCGCGAACATATTCCTGAGCTGCAACGTGTGGTTGACCAAACTGACCATACTCAGGCTGAAGGCGCTTATTTTAAATAATAACGAAAGCGTTTGCTGTAAAGCCAAAACCTCCATAAGTAATGGAGGTTTTTTTATGATCTGAAAAAATAACTGATCTTAAAAGCCTAGCTTATACGCTACAGCTAAAGTGCTGAGTAAAGTTTTGACTATATTTATTTGCATGAAGAGCTGTTTCTACAGCCCGATCTATCGCTGATCAATGATTAGTTGTCAGCTATCACACAGAGACAAGCAGTAGCACTAGAGTGATACGGTTTGGCAATCTTAGCTTAAACGAAAGAAAGTTCAGGTTTAATCAGACCCTATTCTTGATTGTTGTCGAAGGCCAAAATTTGCCGTGTTGTTTCAGCATAATAAAAGCGTTCTAAAAAACCACGTGCGCGTTGTCTTAAAAAGCCTGAGCTAATTGCTTGTTGCATAACAGATGCAAATAATGGCTGTAACTGCTGCATGAGTAAGCCTTCATCTATATTTAAATCACGTAGTAATTGTCGGAAGTTACGCTCCTGATTGCGCACATACCACGTATATAAACCATCATGTAGCTGCTGTTTTAAATAGTCCGTTTGACGCAGATGATTCCAAACCTCATGTGCAAGCCCAACGGTATGTGGCAAGTCTTCTAGGACGATATAATTTTTAAACACGCTGAGTGGCGAGGCTTTGATTTTGTGCCACAGATTCGCCTGAAAATGATAGAGCTTGTCATTGTCAAAATGCTGATTCAGCACTTGTTCGCTCAGTTGGCTCAATTTTACGATATTTTTTTGTAAATAATGTGCCACTGTCTGTTCAAAGCGTGAGTCTGTGACACTTTCAAACACCGATTTGCCCATTTTCATAAAACGCCCAACAGTTGGGACACGCTTGCCCATACTATGTTCGAAATAATCTTCTAAAGCTTGCTGAATCAGTTGGGAAATCATGGCAGAAAAAGCAGGATGATTCACAACCCGATGAATTAATTTGTGACGATGTTCAGTTTTGCTCGCAACATATTGAGCAATTTTGTCAATGGTCATGACATCGAAGATATCTGCAATTTTTGTATGATCATTGAGGTCATGTACCAAAGCAAAACGAATATGCTCTACACATTGTTCAACAAAAAATGAGCTTAACTGGTTTTTTAAGACTTGTTGTTCCAGCAAATTAAACAAACTTTGAAAGTCCCACAAATCCTGCAAGTTTTGTTCTGTAAACCAATGAAAAAACGCCTGAACTTCATCATGCAGATTTTTAGGTTGAGAGAATTCCTGCTCTAAAAAATCGAGATGAGCTTCAATTAATTGCTCTATACGAGGATGTGCAGCAGTGGCAGTCATAGACAATCAAAATCAACATGGAAAGCTTTCAGTATACCTTGTCTAAAAAAATAGATGCTAGAGATAGATTTTATGCAAATTAAAAAAACTTGGGAAAAAAGTGCTTTGAATTACGAAATTCAGACCAATAAGTTCTACAAAGAGGATGTTTTAGTCAGTGACAAGCGTGTTATGCAGTTTTAGAATGTTGTTGATTTTTCAATTTAAAGCGAATGGGAAATAACATGTTAACGGCACAAGAAGCCCTAGAGCGTTTAAAACAAGGTAACGAGCGTTTTGTAAATGGGAAATCCTCAATTCCTGACCTCGTTTCACAAGAACACCGTGAACTACTCACAACAGACCAAAATCCGTTTGCAATTATTTTGGGTTGTTCGGATTCTCGAGTTCCTGCTGAAATTGTATTTGATCAGGGCTTGGGTGATCTATTCGTAATTCGTGTTGCAGGTAATATTGTTGCGCCTTCTCAAGTGGGAAGTGTGGAATTTGCAGCAGAACGCTATGATTGTGCTGTTGTGGTCGTTTTAGGTCATAGTCACTGTGGCGCTATTCAGGCAACCATTGATACTTTGATGAATCCTGACAGCCCACCATCAAGCAACTTGATGTCAATTGTCAATCGTGTGCGTCCATCGGTTGAGATTTTGATGCAGACTGAACTTAAACACGATCTTTGCAAACTTTCAGAACATGCAGTACGTTCAAACGTCTTTGCATCAGTTAATCAATTACGTCATGGCTCAGCAGTATTAGAAAGTCTGATTGCTAAAGGTAAAATGATTGTTGTGGGTGCTGAGTATTCACTACAAACAGGTAATGTCGATTTTTTTGATTTCTAAAAATTAAAAAAGAGTCTTATTCTGAAATAGAATGATACGTTGTTTTAAACAAACGCCTGATGAATTTTCATTGGGCGTTTGTATTTTTAAAGATAAATGTAGTTGCTGACTGTTGGGTTTTTTATCATTTTTACTTTAGTAAAGTGAAAAAATAAAATGGGCTGATGACGGACATTGATTCTAAATCTCTATTGATTTCGTAATCAGTTTTCTAGCCTTTGCAATCTTTTTTTAAATTCCGTTTTTTAAGATCTTCTGTAAACATGAGTTTCTAAGCCTACAGTGTTGAAATGATTACTGAACAATCCTAATGGATCGCTTTACTGACTAAATGTGAACGTAAATCTGCTTAAATACACTCAACCCAATATAAAAAACCGAGTTAATGACTTAACTCGGTTTTCAATCAATGACTGTGCTTCTTTGCTGGATCCGTTGGATTTTTCCTATGGAATAAATACAACAAAGGGATAATCTGTGATGAGACAGATTAGTTGTGCAAGAAGTCTTTAATCAGTGGTACAAGACGTTGAATCAGGTCATCTGCCTGTTCTTGCGTCATGTTCAGCGCTGGCAATAAACGTACAACGTTGCCCGCAGTCACATTAATGATTAATTGTTTTTGTTCGCGAGCAGTATTGACCAATGCACCACAGGCTTTCGGCAATTCGATCCCGATCATCATACCAAAACCACGCACAGTCACATTTAACCCGCTAAGTTGGCTACGTAACTGATCAACAATGTATTGACCAATTTTTCCAGCATTCTCAACAATATTTTCTTTTTGAAGTGTATCAAGCACAGTATATACCACACGTGAACCCAAAGCTGTACCGCCATAAGTTGAACCGTGGTTACCTGCTTGTAACACGCCTACAGCACGACCTTGAGCCATTACAGCACCAATCGGGAAACCATTTCCTAAGCCCTTCGCCGTGGTTAATACATCAGGAACAATGTTGGTGTGTTGATAAGCAAAGAATTTACCTGTACGACCATTACCTGTCTGTACTTCATCAAGCATCATCAGCCATTGGTGCTGGTTACAGATCTGACGAATTTCTTCTAAGTAACTAAATCCTTGAGGAGCAGTATTGACGCCACCTTCACCTTGAATTGGCTCAACCAGTATTGCCACAATATCAGGATGAGCTAAAGCTAGCTCTTGGATTGCTTCAATATCGCCAAATGGAACGCGTAAGAAACCTTCCACTAAAGGAGCAAAGCCTTCTTGCACTTTGGCATTGCCTGTTGCTGAAAGGGTTGCCAGAGTACGGCCGTGGAACGAATGTTCAGCAACAATAATTTTTGGTGACTGGATACCTTGCTGGTGTCCATATTTACGTGCAATTTTAATTGCACCCTCATTGGATTCTGCGCCACTGTTGGAAAAGAAGATTTCTTCCATACCAGATACTTCTGCCAGTTTTTGTGCTGCGGCAGTTTGCCAAGGAATCTCAAACAGGTTGCTGGTATGAACAAGGGTTTGAGCCTGTTCTGCAATAGCTTGTGCGATTACAGGGTGTGCATGTCCCAAACCACAAACCGCGATCCCTGTTAGCGCATCGAGGTAAGCTGTACCATCTTCAGTATATAAATACGAACCTTGTCCTCGCACAAAACTGATCGGTTGGCGACCATAAGTTGCCATTAGATGAGAAGGCTGATCAGTTTGTACCGGAGCAAGGGTAATATTACTCATGATAATCTCGTATTGGTTTTAGATTAAAAAAGGTTTATATAAACAAAATCTGCCACAGATGGAAAGTCATAATAAGAGAAAAACAGAAAAATTCTCGACATACCCACCTTATTCCTAAGTTTTAGGTATAATACCGCCTAGAATAGTTGAGGATTTATCTATGACTGAACAAGCACGCGATACTGAAGCGTTAATTCGTGATCAAATTGCTAAACATGCTGTACTTCTATATATGAAAGGCACACCACAATTCCCACAATGTGGTTTTTCTGCACGTGCAGTAGAAGCACTCAGTCAGATTGGTCGTCCGTTTGCTTATGTGAATATCTTGGAAAACCCAGATATTCGTGCAGCTTTACCAAAAATTGCAAACTGGCCAACATTTCCACAGCTTTGGATCAATGGCGAGTTAATCGGCGGTAGCGACATTATGCTAGACATGTTCCAAAAAGGCGAATTACAGCCTTTGGTTGAACAATACAGCCCAGCACCAGAAGCATAATCTGTTGCCGATCTGAAAAGCGCCATATCTGGCGCTTTTTTATTGTGGAGTGCTTGAGAAAATCATCATGAAAATAAGTTTTATTGGTTCTGGGCGTGTCGCTACTCATTTGGCAATGGCCTTACAACAATCGGGACATCAGATTCAGCAAGTCTATAGCCCAAATTTGACGCATGCTCAGCAGCTTGCGATACAGGTTCATGCTGGTGCAGTAGATCAGTTACAGCAATTAGATCACCAGATTGATTTGTTAATCATCGCGGTAAAAGATCAGGCAATTGCGCAAGTTGCTCAGCAGCTACCTCAACATTTATCGAATACATTGGTATTGCACACTTCAGGTAGTACAGACCTTCAGATTTTACAGCAGCATCATGTACGCTGTGGGGTACTGTATCCATTACAAACATTTAGTTTCGAAAAATCAGTAGATTGGAAAAATGTACCTTTACTACTTGAAACCACTCAGCCACAAGATTTGATCTTATTGCAAGATTTAGCACAGCAGTTAAGCTCGCGAGTGTATGTCTATTCATCCGCACAGCGCTTGAGCCTGCATTTGGCGGCGGTATTTGCCTGTAACTTTAGCAATTATTGTTATGACATGGCTAAACGGGTGGTAGATGGTGCAGCAGTCGATTTTAGCTTACTCTATCCTTTAATTCTGGAAACTGCGCAAAAAGCTACGCAGTTTGACCCTAAAGATGTACAAACAGGGCCTGCAGTACGTCAGGATCAACAGATTCTGAAGATGCATCAAGATATCTTGCAGCATCAACAACAGGCTGATTTAGCAGAGATTTATCAACAATTGAGTCATGCAATTCAGCGCAGACATACGGCAACATAAAATAAGTCAGAGACTTTGACGTTTTTCTGATAATGAACTTCTAGGTCAATAAGCTAGAGTAGTATCCCAGATTCCTTTATATTGATACCCATGATTTAAGATGATGAAAAATAACAAAATCAAGAGGATAAAATGGCAAAAAATTTTCATAGCCCGCAAGTGGTTGCCAGTTATGATCAACACATCGTCAAGCTCATACCAGGTTATGAGCTGATTCATCAGCAGATCGCGGCAATTTTACAACACTATTTGCCAGAGTCAGCACGAGTTTTGGTGGTGGGCTGCGGCACAGGTTATGAGCTGGCTTATTTGAACCAGCAGCATCCCGACTGGCAATTTACTGCATTAGACTTGTCTGCCGCCATGCTGGAAACAGCGCAGCAGCGTTTGGCAGGGGTGACTCAAATTGAGTGGGTTGAAGGGGATTTAAACTGCTTGGATTCAACTGCGCAGTACGATGCCGTCTTAAGCATACTGGTTGCTCATTTTATTGAACCATCAAAAAAACAGGATTTTTTCCAGTCTATTTATCGGCATTTAAAGTCAGAGGGTATATTGCTCAATGTTGATTTGACTCAACCTGAGCAGGAGAGTGACCTTGCTATGCTGCAACAGGTGTGTGAGCAAACAGGTTTAACACCTGAGCAAAGTCAGAAAATGCGTCAGCGATTACAGCAAGATTTTCATTTATTGAGTCCTGAACAGAATATTCAGCTATTGCACCGTGCAGGGTTCGCTCGCGTCACAGGCTTTTGGCAAATGCTGCAATATCATGGTGTGATGGCATTTCCTGTTTAAACAGACCGATTATTAACAGGCTTAGCATTCTATTATAAAAATAAATTAATCTACTGTGAGGCTGTCCAGTGGTATGGCTTTGATGAAGTCTTGATGTATGTAATTAATTGAATTATTAAAATTTTATTGTTGGTTCTCTTGGGGAAAGCATAATGCCAAATTAGCTTGGCATTATGCTAAAAATCAATTATTTAATTTTTTTAAAAATAAAGTCATTAATCTTGTGACCTGACTCTAAACCACGACGTTCAAACTTGGTCAGAGGACGCCATTCTGGGCGAGGGTAGCTGTTGCCTTTGCCTGCCAGATTTTCTAGGTTTTCCCGATTGTCTAAGACATCAAGCATCCATTCTGCATAGGGTTCCCAGTCTGTTGCAGCATGGAATGTACCGCCAAGTTCCAGTTTTTGTTCTACTAGAGTCATACGTTCATCGACCACAAAACGGCGTTTGAAATGACGTTTTTTCTGCCATGGATCTGGAAAATACAATTGTACACAGTTAATGCTGGCATCTGGCATTTCACGCAAAACTTGAATCGCATCGGCATCTAGCACTTTCAGGTTGTCTAAGCCTGCTTCGCCTGCTTCATAAACGCATTGGGCAATACCAGGAATATGTACTTCAATCCCGACGTAGTTACGTTCAGGGTTGGCTTGCGCCATGAGTACGAGTGAACGACCCATTCCAAAACCAATTTCAACAGTCAATGGACGTTCAGGATGCGAAAAATGCTGACGTAAATCACCGACTGGATATTCCAAAATAAAGTCACGATGTTGTTCCAGCGCGGTACGTTGTGAAGTATTTAGCGGGGACGAGCGACGCATAAATGTCACAATTTCACGGTGCTCGTGCAAATTGTCTAACTCAACAATTTGTGGTTCAAGTTGCTCGTTACTCATAAGAATGGAATTCAATGGATTAAAAAACCGATATTTTAAGTCGCGATTTAAGCAAGTCAAATAAAAAATCTCTCATCCATACGATGGTGCTATCGCTTTAGACAACAGAAAATAAGTTTTATGGTTTTTTTGCAAGTAATGTACTTTTTTGCAATTTTCGTGATTCAGTACTTGCAAGTTGTATCGTAGCGTTTTAAAACAATAAAGTCAGAGTAAAAAACATAGAAAAAGGACGAGAGACAAGCTATGAAGCTGTATTATTCGCCAGAGGCTTGCTCACTTGCAGCCCATATTATATTAAATGAAATTAATGTTGATTTTGACTTGGAAAAAGTCAACTTAAAAACCCATACCACAGAAAAAGGGGGTGATTATTATCAAATTAACCCAAAAGGCTATGTGCCAGCTTTAGAAATTAACCCAGGCCTGATTTTAACTGAAATGGTTGCGATTTTACCTTTCTTGGCACAGCATGATCCGCATCAGGACTTGATTCCACCCTCAGGTTTGGGACGTGCTAAAGTGTTGGAATGGTTGGGTTTCTTAAATTCAGAATTGCATGATGCGTATGCTATATTTTTTGGTAAACCACTGACAGATGAAGAAAAATCTAGAGCCTATCAGGAAATAGACCGATTGCTAGATTATATTGATCAGGCGATTGCCAACTCGGATACCGAATACTTGGTTGGCGATAATTTTGGTCCTGCTGACGCTTATTTGTTTGTACTGACCAACTGGTCAACGCCCATTAAGCATGAGCTTAATCCATATAAGCACATTATTGAGTTACGTAACAAAGTAGCTGTGCGCCAGTCTGTGCAAATCGCAATGCGTGATGAAGGTTTAATTAGTTAATTATTGTTTTTTATCAAACTATTTTAAAATTAAATAAGAAAAAAGGAGCAATTGCTCCTTTTTTTATGTTTTTATGCTAGTGCAGCTTTAATTTTTTCTGCAAAGCCTTTGATTTTCTCCTGATCGCCCATTTCTGCAGCGTGTCGCCCTAGCTTATGTACTGAACTTGGAATCAGATGAAAATGCACATGGGGTACAGTTTGTCCTGCGGCTTCGCCCGAAAGTTGCATCAGCACAATGCCTTGTGCATTGAGTGCAGTTTCAATGGCACGTGCTACTTTTTGCACAATTTGAATGGTGTAGACTGCATCTTCTGCAGGCAAGTCCAGCAAAGTTTCTGCCTGAGCTTTTGGGATAACCAAAGTATGGCCATCGGCTTGCGGCATAATGTCCATAAATGCAAGTACGCGGTCATCTTCATAGACTTTAATTGCTGGAATTTCGCCACGTAAAATTTTTGCAAAAATATTTTGGTCATTATATGCCATAACGTATTTCCTTAAATTGCTGAATTATTTACAGCTTAATTCTTTCTGACGAGCTTTGATCTGGTCAAGCTTTTGTTGCTCTTTATCAGAAAATTTTGGTTTGGTGGTATGACAGTTGTCGTTACCATATTTTGCTTTGGCTTCAGGATCGCTAAAACAATAACCTTTTGACGCATAAATCAGATTATAGTCATCTTTGAGTTTTTGACATTCCTGCTCAGAGGCTGCAAGCGTATTGATGCTGAACAATCCCGCCAACATCGCAATAAGCGCAACTGAAAACTTCTTCATGAGCTGTTCCTTTATTTGTAACGATATGTGTTTATACACAAGGTTAATATGGATACAGTTGCGCCAAATTGCAATGTTTAAAGATTACTCAATTGTAATCTTGCTCCATGATTCGTACATTTTTGCCACAGTAGAGAAGTCACTGTTTTCTTCAGCTAAGGCATTGGCAGCTTGAATCAGGCTTTGTGATAAACCAATCACAGGCGCAGCAAGTTTGGCTTCACGTACCAGATCAACCGCGATGCCTGTATCTTTTGCCAGAAGTGGCAAAGCAAAAGTTAGTGGGAAACTACGGTTAAAGATACGGTTGGGTACGATATTGCTGGTTACGGTGCTTTGCCCACTTGAAGCATTAATACATTCAAATGCTTCTGTCAGGTTTACGCCGTGCGCTTTTAATGTGGTTGCACCCTCACAAGCTGCACATAAATGCACAGCCATGAGCATATTATTGACCGCTTTTACTGCAAAACCTGCACCTGATTCGCCAACATGTTTAATCAGTTTTCCAACCGCTTGCATGGCAGGCAAAGCACGTTCAAAGGCTGCTGCATCGCCACCCACCATAACAGTTAATGTCGCATTTTCAGCTCCAACAGTTTGCCCGCTCACAGGTGCATCAAGGTAGTCAACACCATGCTGTTTAAGCTTCGCTGCGAGTTGCTGTGCGCTCGCAGGAACACCACTGGTGCAGTCGACCCAGATTGCGCCTGATTTGATTTTGACGCTGTTAATCAGGTTTTCAACGTCTTGGCTGGTCGGCAAGCAAGAAAAAATAATATCGGCTTGTACGGCTTGTTCTAAAGAAACTGCTTGTGTTGCATGTGTTTGAGCATGTTGTTTGGCTTTTTCTTCTGTGCGGTTCCAAACTAGAACTTGCTCAAAGTGTTTCGGTAAATGTGCTGCCATACGGTAGCCCATAGCACCTAAACCGAGGAATGCAACAGATGAGATGGTCATGATAAGTCCTTGATAATATGGATTGGGAGCTTTAAAGCAATCAATATGCCAAAATCACTGCATACTGAAATGGCAATCTTCTGCTATTGATATAACCAATTTTGATAAGATCGGCAATGTAAAATGGCCTTATAAATTTAAACGATTGCTGAAAATCGATGCAAATAGCAAATTTGTGAGCTGAAACTTGGTTGTGAAACCAATAATTGCTCAAAAAATGCATAGCGACAGCATAATCATGAAATATTTTACCTTGACCGATTGGCTATAAGGCGCTCAAAATGTTGGCAGTTTTGATTCTATGCATAGCGTTATATAAAGAGTAGAGCTCATGAGCCAGCACGACGATTCCCAATATCAATTAGATACTTTAGCCATCCGTACAGGGCACACTCGCAGTTTCGAGGGTGAACATAGTGAACCGATTTTCCTGACTTCATCTTTTGTCTATGCCAACGCTGCTGAAGCTGCAGCAAAATTCTCAGGCAAAGAGCCAGGCAACATTTATTCACGTTTCACCAATCCAACAGTTGCCATGTTTGAAAAACGTCTGGCAGCCTTAGATGGTGCAGAACGTGCAGTGGCAACAGGTTCGGGTATGGGTGCGATCTTGGCAATTGCGATGGCGTACTTAAAAGCGGGCGATCATGTGATTTGTTCACGTGCTGTGTTTGGTTCTACGGTCAGCCTGTTTGAAAAATATATTGGTAAATTTGGCGTTGCAGTTGATTTTGTAGATTTGACCAACTTGCAAGCTTGGCAAGATGCGATTCGTCCAGAAACCAAACTATTCTTTGTTGAATCTCCATCAAACCCATTGGCTGAAATTGCGGATATTCAGGCACTTTCTGATCTGGCACATGCACATGGTGCATTGTTGGCAATTGATAACAGCTTCTGTACGCCTGCTTTGCAGCAACCAGTCAAGTTTGGTGCAGACCTTGTGATTTACTCTGCAACCAAATATATCGATGGTCAGGGGCGTGCTTTAGGCGGTGCAGTGGTCGGTAAACATCAATTACTTGAAGAAGTGTTTGGTGTGGTGCGTACCCTTGGCCCGTCTATGAGCCCATTTAATGCATGGGTATTCTTAAAAGGCTTGGAAACTTTGCGTTTGCGTATGAATGCACACTGTCAAGGTGCACAAAAACTGGCTGAGTGGCTCAATCAGCACGATAAAGTTGAGAAAGTTTACTATGCAGGCTTACCTGAACATGTCGGACACGAATTGGCGGCAAAACAGCAATCTGGCTTTGGCGGCATTGTATCTTTTGAAGTGAAAGGTGGTCGTGAAGCAGCTTGGAAAGTAATTGATAGTACCCAGTTTATTTCAATTACTGGTAACTTGGGCGATGTAAAATCAACCATTACTCACCCGGCGACCACGACACATGGTAAATTATCCGATGCGGCTAAAGCTGCTGCAGGAATTCGTGAAGGTCTTATTCGTGTATCGGTTGGTTTGGAAGATATTCATGATATTATTGCCGACCTTTCTCGTGGTCTCGATCTGATTTAATTTTGGAGTCAATCTGATGAATATTAATATGCTGATGCAGCAAGCCCAGCGCATGCAAAAAGACATGGAAAGCAATATTAAAAAAGCCAAAGAAGAGTTGGCACAAACTGAAGTACATGCTGAAGCGGGTGGTGGTCTTGTAAAAGTCACTATGACTTGCCGTCATGTGGTAAAACGTATTGAAATTAACCCAGAGTTGCTACAAGACGAAGCAGACATGGTTGAAGACTTGATTGCAGCGGCAATGAACGATGCATCACGTCAGGCTGAAGCAATTTCAGAAGAAAAAATGAAAGCTGCAAATGCTGGCACAGGTTTGCCACCTGGTTTATCTGGTTTGTTCTAAGGGATTATTTGGTGTTTAGTCCCCGTTTTGAACAGCTTGTTCAAGCATTACGCACCTTGCCAAGCGTTGGGCCAAAGTCGGCTCAGCGTATGGCGCTGCATCTGGTGATGAAAAACCGTGAAGGTGCTTTTCAACTTGCCCATGCTTTGCATGAAGCGGCAACCTATATTCAAAGCTGTCATGTGTGTCATTCACTGAGTGAGGATGAAATTTGCGAGATCTGTGCATCACCACGTCGAGATGACACGGTGCTGTGTGTGGTTGAATCTCCTGCCGATGTTATGGCAATTGAGCAAAGCGCTGGATTTCATGGGAAATATTATGTACTTGGTGGGCATTTGTCGCCGTTAGATGGTATTGGACCTGAAGAAATTGGTATTCCCGCATTGGTTCAACGCTTAAAACAGGGGCAGATTCAGGAAGTGATTCTGGCAACTAATGCGACGATTGAAGGTCAGGCAACAGCACATTATATTTTGGAAGCGTGTAAGACTTTACCTGTCAGCATGACGCGAATTGCTCAAGGTGTACCACAAGGTGGCGAGCTTGAGTATGTTGATAGTCATACGTTAAGCCAAGCCTTGCATCATCGTATGCAATTGAAATAATCCAGTTCGCCATTCAAAAACCTATCATTTGAGTGGTTTTTAGTTTTAAATTAAAATTGTTTAAAATATGCAGATTATAAAAACAATAAAATGACTTTTATTGCTTGGTCAAAAATATAACAATAGGAGTGGTTTTTTTAAATTGTTGACAATTATCGCAATCGACAGGTTTCTGATTCATCGGTTAATATGTAAAACGGTTTAGCGTTATTTTTCTCACCTTTGAGGTAATGCATCACGCATTTTGCAAGAACATGTATCATTTTATTCAGCATCAACCCGAACTCGAGATGGTCTTAGCTGCCATGGACCAAAGTGCCATTTACGCACTCGATAGTGAATTTATCAAGGTTGATACGCTGCGGCCAAAATTAGGTGTATTCCAGATCAATGTTTCTGAGCAAACTTATTTGCTAGACGGTGTAAATTTAGATTTGACTGAGTTCTGGAAAAAATTGGCAACAGCCCAGCAAAATATTTTCCATGCCTGTGGTGAAGACATTGATTTAATTTATCATTATGCTCAAATTCACCAGTTAAATAATGTATTTGATACACAGGTTGCGATGTCATTTTTAGGGCATGGTTTACAGGTCAGTTATCAAAATGCGTTGAAGCAAATGATCGACATTGATATTGAAAAAGATCAGACGCGTTCAGACTGGCTGGCTCGTCCATTGTCCGATAAACAGCTCTGTTATGCTGCCAACGATGTTATTTATCTGAATCATCTGGCACAACGATTAAAGTCGCAACTCCAAGAGAAAGGTTTGCTTGAGTTTGTGTTAGAAGATTGTCAACACTTGACTGAAGAAATTGCACAGCAAACGCCAATAGAGTTGTTATATACCGATATTGGAAATTATCGCCACTCACGTCGCCAACTGATGCAATTACAGCAGTTGAGTATCTGGCGAGAACAATTTGCAAAAAGCTTAAATATCCCACGGAGCTTTTTGTTAAAAAATTCGAGCATGATTGATTTAGTTGAAAAAAATCCGCGTAACCATTTTCAGCTCTCGCACATTAAGCATATTCGTCCAAATGTTATCCGTGAGTACGGTAAGCTTATTCTGGACTTATTGAAATATTTACCAGAGAAAGAGCTTTGGCCTGCCAGCATTCCACGACCAGTCAAGCATATTTCCAAGCCAGTAGCAGAGCAGATCGATCGTATGATTGGTGGGGTGGTTGAACAGACCAGTATCCCACATGCGGTACTTATGCGTAAGAAGTGGCTCAATGAGCTCTATCAATATATTGTTATGCCGCAAACAACACAAAAATTGTCCAGTTACCTCATGGGTTGGCGCTATGAATTACTCACCCAGCCATTGCTCGAAATCTTGCAGCAAGATCAGGAAAATCTAGCTGAGCAGATGAAAGTTCGCCAATAACTCAAAAAATCCTATAGAATATTGCTGACTCTAGCGTCAATAATGATGCTAGATTCGGTTATTTTCGATATTGTTATTTCTGTATTATAAGAGTGCCGTGGTTATGGTTGTGCATTGTGATATTTATCGCTCTAGCAAAAAAGATGAAATGTATTTGTATGTTGCACGTCAAAATGCAGAGCAGGCGCATGAAGATCCATTTGCGAATGTTCCAGAAATGTTAAGCGTTGCTTTTGGGCGCGCAACATTTGTCATGCATCTTGAGTTAACCGAAACACGCAAGTTGGCGCGCGCCAATGTATTGCATGTGATGGACTCTTTGCAAACCAAGGGTTTCTTTATTCAAGTTCCACCAGAAGGCCTTATTAATGCAAATGCAGTCGAACCTGAAGGATTGCGAGGCGCTTAACGATGAATACAAGCATCGTGCATCAAACAATGACATTTCTCACAGTGGTTCCTGAAAATATTATTGCAGTGAGTGTGTATGTTGCAGGTGCAATTCTTGTTTTGCTGCTGTGGTATTTAATGACTAGGCCGTATCCAAAGTTTTGTGCAATGTCGACGTGGATTGCGTTTGCATTTATGGTGACGCCGAGCATTTCAGATGGGAGTAATGCTGCAATTGCTCCTGCTGTATTTGGACTCATGTTTGGTATTGTTACTCATGATCATAATTTGATGTGGGTAAATCTAGCTACAATTTTATTTGTGATTGGTTTAGGCAGTATGGTGGGTTTCTTCTGGTTAAAATTTTTACAATCTAAATCTCAACAAACCAAGAAGACTGCTCCACTTTAGCAAAAGGAAGGCTTTATGGTTGCCAAAGCGACAGCGCAGTTTCAAGGAACATCACAGTATATTGCGGCAGATGGACTTAAACTTGCAGTGAATGCTGCCTGTACTTTGGAAAAACCATTATTGGTTAAAGGCGAGCCAGGTACAGGGAAAACTTTACTTGCAGAGCAAGTCGCTGCTAGTCTTGGTTTGAAACTGATTACATGGCATATCAAGTCGACCACTAAAGCTCAACAAGGGCTATATGAATATGATGCGGTGTCGCGCTTACGCGATAGTCAACTTGGTGACAGCCGCGTTTATGATATCCAGCATTATATTAAGCCTGGAAAATTATGGGAGGCTTTTACCAGCACTGAACGCTGTGTCTTGTTGATTGATGAAATTGATAAAGCAGACATTGAGTTTCCAAATGATTTGCTGCATGAATTAGACAAAATGTCATTTTATGTCTATGAAACCAATCAGACCATTCATGCCAAGCAACGCCCCATCGTGATTATTACCTCAAACAATGAAAAAGAATTGCCGACTGCTTTCTTGCGTCGCTGCTTTTTTCATTATATTGAATTTCCAGATGAAGCCATGATGCGGAAAATTGTTGCGGTACATTTTCCGCAGATTTCGCAAAATTTGCTCAGTCAGGCGTTACAGGTCTTTTATAAACTTAGAGATATTCCGAACTTAAAAAAAGCACCATCAACCTCTGAACTGATTGACTGGTTAGCACTTATTTTAGTGGATGATTTGCCTGAACAGATGCTACAACAACAGTCAGCCTTGCCGCCTCTGTATGGTGCACTGATAAAAAATGAGCAAGATTTACAATTGCTCGAACGTCTTGCTCAAATGTCGCGGCGTTAACGGACAATACTTATGTTTATACGTCTATTTTATACTTTAAGAAAATATGGCGTTCCTGTTACAACTCAAGAATTACTCGATTTAAATCAGGCGATTGAAAGAAATTTAGTATTTGCTGATATTGAGCAATTTTATTGGCTTGTGCGTATGCTCATGGTAAAAGACGAGCGTTATTTCGATAAATTTGATCGCGCATTTAAAGCTTATATGGACGGGGTTGAGCGCCTGACTCAAGAAGAAATTTTAAATCAACTGCAACACTTACCTAAAGCATGGTTTGATCTGGAACTTATTGAAAAAAACCTGACTGAGCAGCAGCGAGCAGAACTGCAAAAAGCCAATTCTTTAGCTGAGTTATTACAACAACTTGAACAGCGGTTGCACGAGCAGCAGAAGAAGCATCAGGGTGGTAATAAAATGATTGGCACAGGCGGAACATCTCCGTTTGGTGCTTATGGTGATCATCCTGAAGGAATCCGAATTGGTGGGCCGAGCCGTAAACGTTCGGCAGTCAAGGTTTGGGAGCAGCGTCAATATAAAAACCTAGATGATGAACAAGTGTTGAGTTCACGCCAGATGCAACTGGCATTGCGTTATTTACGCCGTTTTGCTCGTCAAGGTGTGGCACAAGAACTCGATATTCACGCCACTATTCAGGCAACAGCCAAGCAAGGCATTTTAGATGTGCAGTTTGTTCCAGAACGCCGTAATGGTGTAAAAGTCCTCATGCTGTTTGATGTCGGCGGATCTATGGATGGCTATGTTCAGCAGTGTGAAGCCTTGTTCAGTGCTGCAAAAAATGAGTTTAAGCATCTGGATTATTTTTATTTTCATAACTGTCTGTATGACTATGTCTGGAAAGACAATACTCGCCGTAATACAACTCGATTATCCACTTGGGATTTACTCCATACTTATAGCTCAGACTATCGGGTAATTTTCGTTGGTGATGCCAGTATGGCACCCTATGAGTTACAGAGTGTCGGTGGTTCGGTTGAGTACATGAACGATGAGTCGGGGCAAATCTGGTTACAACGCGTCCGGCAACATTTTCAGAAAACGGCATGGTTGAACCCTGAAGATCAGCGTTATTGGACATATACCAAAACCATTGGTCTGATTCAGCAGGTTTTTGAACAGCAGATGTACCCAATGACCCTAAAAGGCATTGAGGAAATGACTAGGTATTTATCACGTTAACAATAAATGAAGTGGGATAATATAATGCAGCAATTACAAGGTTTTGCTTTACCAACTCAAGATGGTTTTTTTGGGGAATATGGCGGTCAGTTTATTCCACCGCACTTAAAAGCGGCAATGGATGAAATCAATACTGCATATGAACAGATTCGCCATACTGCTGAATTTCAGCAAGAACTGAGTGATTTATTTCAGCATTATGTTGGTCGTCCAAGTCCATTGTTTTATGCGAAGCGTTTATCCGAACAACTCGGTGGTGCACAAATTTATTTAAAACGCGAAGATTTAAACCATACGGGTGCGCATAAGATCAACCACTGTTTGGGTGAAGCCTTACTTGCTAAATACATGGGCAAAACCAAAGTGATTGCAGAAACAGGGGCAGGGCAACATGGTGTCGCACTTGCAACAGCCTGTGCTTTGGTGGGCATTCCATGTGAAATTCACATGGGGCAGGTGGATATTGAAAAAGAACACCCTAATGTCGTCAAAATGAAGATTCTAGGGGCAACGCTAATTTCTGTAACCCGTGGAACAGCAACTTTAAAAGATGCAGTTGATAGTGCCTTTGAAGAATATTTGAAAGATCCTGAAAACTACATCTATGCGATTGGTTCAGTGGTTGGGCCTCATCCATTTCCAAAAATGGTGCGTGACTTTCAGGCAATTATTGGCGATGAAATTAAACAACAAAGTCAGGCACAATTTCAGCAATTCCCAGATTATGTGGTTGCTTGTGTCGGTGGTGGGTCGAATGCAATCGGCGCATTCACTGCATTTTTAAATGAAGATAGTGTCAAGTTGGTGGGTGTTGAACCTGCAGGTTATGGTCTGGATACGACACAACATTCTGCAACTCTAACATTGGGCAAACCAAGTCAAATTCATGGTATGGCATGTTATGTTTTGGAAGATGAACAGGGCCAGCCACTGCCTGTACACTCTATTGCATCAGGTTTGGATTATCCTGGAGTAGGACCACAGCACAGTTTCTTAAAAGATTTAGGTCGGGTGGAATATACCACAGCAACCGATCAGGAGTGTCTGGATGCATTTATGACTTTATCTCGTGTAGAAGGTATTGTTCCTGCGCTAGAAAGCTCACATGCAGTTGCATGGGCGCTGCGCGAAGCACCACATTTGCCAAAAGAAACTAAAATTGTCGTGAACCTGTCTGGTCGCGGCGATAAAGACGCTGATTATGTTGCTCAGAAGTTAGGTTTATAAGTTCTATATAAAATAAAAGAGCTACCTTTGGGTAGCTCTTTTGATTAAAGATGAACAGTGGCGAAGTTATTGTCTATCATAGGATTGCAATTGCTGAATTAAATTTTGCTGATCCTTGATAGTCGCATCAGCTAGATCCCCAAAATTTTCAATATAATTCTCCAATTGTTGAATCAGGTCATGTTGATCTTCAATAATGGCTTTCACCAAATCTCCGACTGCAACCATTCCTACAAGCTTTTCTTGCTCTAGAACTGGTAAATGCCGTAAATGATGATCGGTCATTAATTTCAGACTGTCTTTCACAGTATGTTCTAGCTCAATGGTAATCACCTCAGCAGTCATTAACTCACGGACTTGAGTTTCTTCGGTGAGAAACTGGTGTTTGAGCATTTTACGTGCACAATCCCGCTCTGATAAAATTCCAATGACACGCTGTTCTTGAGTGACAATCAAAGCCCCTATATCTTTGTTTGTCATTAAAGAAATTGCTTCATGGATAGAAGCATCTGGTGAAATTGTATGAACAGAAGGATCAATTTTATTTTGTATCACATATTTAATATTAGTCATGATTTTCCTAGATTTTTCGTTGTTCTAGTATGACTAAGATGGAATAAATCGATCATTTTATCAACAATAAAATCCATATAAAATGTAAGGAATAATTGCATTTAAAATTGATTTAGTTCGAAATATAGTGCTGTAGCTGTTGAATCAAATCATGTTGATCTTCAATGGTTGCCTTGACTAAATCGCCAATTGCCACAAGACCAACCAGTAAGTCATTTTCTAAGACGGGTAAGTGTCGTAAATGTCGATCAGTCATTAACTTTAAGCATTCTTCAACGGTATTATTTAACCGCACACTAATGACGGCTGAGGTCATGAGCTCACAAACTTGTGTACTATCTGCGGATAAATCACGCATGATAATTTTTCGTGCGCAGTCACGCTCTGACAAAATACCAACGACTTGATTACCTTCAGTGACAACCAGTGCACCAATGTCTTTGTTTGCCATCAGCGTGACTGCTTCAGTAACTGATGCATCTGGAGCAATGGTGTAAATCGATGAATTCTGTTTTTTTTGAATTACATGGGCTACGTTTGTCATATTATGCTTATCCTTCGCGGTTTTTTTAGTTGTAACTTAAGATGGAATAAATGATGAAATTTTGCAAGAGTGAAAAAATGAATAAATGTATATAAAAATTATGTATAAGTCATAAATAACAGGCACAAAAAAACGCCACCTAAGTGACGTTTTTTTAAGCTTTCATAGTTGCCAGTTTTTGCCAGTATAAGGCTTTCAGGCTATCTCGTTCTACGCGGAATCCTTGGGTGTAAAGTTCTGCCAAGAATAATGCAGCTTTGCCATGACCTGCGTGTGCGACATTTTCTAGATCTGTCACAGCATCACAAAAATTCATTTGTGACTGGATTGTGTTAACTGCATTTGCGTACACATGCTCTAGGTCCTGTTGAGAGAGTTGTTTAATCATATATAGCTCCTTATTTTAATTATGATTACAATCGACTTATTTACTGAAGTCTAATTTAAATTAACATATCTACATTTAACTAATATTACAGTTCATATATTAAGTCAATCTCAATATGAAGGCAATTTCTATTCTTTCAAGGTTACATGATTAAACATTAAACAGAAATATTTTTTATTAATATAGAAATATAAAAGTATAACAAGGAGAGTAAATAATGACCCTAACAATAATAGATGGTTTAGAGTTTGACGTGCCTTTAGACCAGGCGAAAATTAAAGCACTTGCTTTACTACATCACGATCAGTTAGGTGAGGCCATTTATCACAAAGATCAGCATATTGGTGAGCTAGGAATTGCGCATCGTGTCAAGATAGCGGATTTTACTCGTCAATTGCCTGCTGAAAAACGCCTCGAATTTTATAGAATATATAATCATGAATTGCGTCGTTTGGCGGTTGATGATCCATTGCATCCTCCACATGCTGAAGAGGGCGTCAATGTATTTTTATTAATTGTGATTATGTTGATGATTGCAGTGATTTTATATTTTGCTTTTGTGCGCCATGTAACAGGTTAATACATAGTTCATTCAATGTTTAATATGAACTAAACATAAATGATGAGACTTCTTTCATCATGATTTATATCCTTTTATATTTTTTCCATAGAGAAAAGGAAAATAGATTAATGAAAGAAGTCTATTGTACTCTAAGGATGATCAACTTAAACTAATAATTCATAGAGGTTGGTCATGCTTAAATCTATAGATACTATCGCAATATTATTTAGAAGCAGAGTTAAAATATCTGTTCAATATTTTTCGCATCTTTTACTCAGTTGCATCGCACTGTCGGTGATTGTTTTTGTATATTTTCTTTCAATTTGCCCAATTCAGAGTCATCAATATGATGTAGTTGAAAACTTGGCTCGTTCAGCGCAGTATCCCAAAACTCAGCATTTTGCGATTCAGTTGCTACAAAAATCCAATTTGACTCAATGGCAGTACTTTCAAGTGATGCGCGCTTATCAATATGAGAAAACAAAAACAATGCGTTATCCTGCACTCAATACAAATGATACTCTGCCGAGATTTTAAGCGGGCTCAAGCGGTAGAATAGCAATAACTTATGTTAAACTTATTCTTTTTAATGCAATGTTTTTCAAGGGATCAGCATGCAAGAACAAACACATGGGCAAAACAAATTTTTGATTGATGCAGAGATTGGTGATGATGATGTCACTTTGCCAAGTTTACCTGCTGTTGAAGTTCCAATTGTAGAAAAAAAAGCTGAGCAAGTTGTAAATTTAACTCAAAGTTCAGCACCTGAAGTGACTGAAACTGACGCACAAGAAAAGCCTAAAGCAGGCGGTTTCTTTAGCCGTATGAAAGAAGGCTTAACCAAAACTCGGAAAAATTTTACCGATGGTATGGTGAATATTCTGATTGGTGGTAAAGAAATTGATGATGAACTTTTAGAAGAAGTTGAAGAGCAATTATTGATTGCGGATATTGGTGTTGAAGCAACTAAAACCATTATTGCAAATTTAACCGAACGTACCGCACGCGGTGACCTTATTTATTCTCATGCTTTATATAAAGCGCTTCAGGAAGAGCTGGTTGCACTTTTAGCACCGCGTGTAAAACCCTTGCATATCGATACCAATAAGCGCCCGTTTGTCATTCTGATGGTTGGGGTAAATGGTGTAGGAAAAACCACCACCATTGGAAAATTAGCCAAGCGGTTACAAGGTGAAGGTAAAAAAGTCATGTTGGCTGCTGGTGATACATTCCGTGCAGCTGCAACTGAACAATTGCAAATTTGGGGTGAGCGTAACAATATTTCTGTGGTTGCTCAGGGTCATGGTGCAGATAGTGCGTCGGTTATTTTTGATGCTTTCGAAAGTGCGCGTGCTAAAGGTATTGATGTATTGATTGCTGATACGGCAGGGCGCTTACACAATAAAAGCAACTTGATGGAAGAGCTGAAAAAAGTTAAACGCGTCATGCAAAAAATTGACGCCACTGCACCACATGAAATTATGCTGGTTGTTGATGCAGGCACAGGACAAAATGCGATTAATCAGGTGCAAGAATTTGATCAGGCAGTTGGGTTAACAGGAATTACCATTACAAAACTTGATGGTACAGCCAAAGGCGGGGTGCTATTTAATATTGCAAGTCGTACTCATGTTCCAATCCGATTTATTGGTGTTGGCGAAAAAATTGATGATTTACGCCCATTTTCAGCTAAATCATTTGTTGCTGCGCTTTTTGAAACAGAAAAATAAAATCTATATCGAGAGACTCTGTTGACGCTTTATTTATGATTTGCGTTATCAGTGAAAAGTGACTTCAGCAAGGTATGAAACCAGACACTGGAATTCCGATTGTCTGGTTTCATAATGAAGTTTAGTCATCATTCTTCTGAATTCTGTTATTTTGAATATTTCTTCATTAACAATGCTGCACTAATATCACTAAATTTTATTGTTATTGCCTTGAAATACTTAAAAAATCTTGTGTCGTGCAATGTGTGGTTTATGTTGCATGAACCTACGAAATATCAATAATCCCTAAGATCTTGAGATATTCTTCATTTTATTCTAAAAATAGGACACAGTGTTTAGATAAGCCTGCTTTTTCCGCAGATATAAAACATTAAAATTACAGTCATTGCATTTTATTAAAATTGTGACAATCAGGAGTTACAGCATGTCTTTTATCGATCAAATTGAAAAACGCCGTACAATTTATGCAATTGGTAACCAAGTTGCTTTATCAAATACCGAACTTGAAGCATTAATTAAAAAAGCAATTCGTCTTAGCCCATCTGCATTTAATTCACAAACATCTCGTGCAGTGATTTTGTTTGATGCATCACATGTTAAATTTTGGGAAATTGTGCGCGAAACTCTACGTAAAATTGTGCCAGAAGCAGCATTTGAAGCAACGAATAACAAAATCAACAGCTTTGCAGCAGGTAAAGGTACGGTTTTGTTTTATGAAGATCAAGATGTGGTGAAAGGTCTACAGGAACAGTTTGCTGCTTATGCAGACAATTTCCCTGTTTGGTCTGAACATTCTTCTGGTATTGCTCAATTTGCAGTATGGACTGCATTGGCTGAACAAGGTGTTGGTGCATCACTACAGCATTACAACCCAATTATTGATGCTGAAACAGCAGAAACTTTTGCGGTACCTGCAAACTGGAAACTTCGCGCTCAGTTGGTATTTGGTTCAATTGAAGCACCTGCTGGCGACAAAACTTTTATGGATGACGCAGCACGTTTTAAAGTTTTTAACTAAGTTTTAATCTAGCCAATAAAAAAACCAGCATTTGCTGGTTTTTTTTATTGGCGTAGATTTTTAACCAAGCCAGAGGTAATAACCAATAGTCATCAGTGGCCATGCGACTACAGGGCTAAATAACCATTTCCATAACCACCAACGCGGTATAAAACCCACACCATAAATGAATCCACCTGAAATGCCTAACATGACGAGCATCAGCACACTGTGATTATAGTGTCCATTTGCATCAAGCATTAAAGAAGGGTAGACCAATAAGATTCCAGCCAAAGGCAATGCCAGCATAAAAGAAACAATCATCATGAGAATCTCTGCTGCACTTTTCTTTGGTGTTGTCATTGCTTCAGCCATTGTCTTATTCCTCGTCTAGATTTTGATGATGTTCAGTGTATAGCGCACTAAGTACACTTGCGAAACATGCCATTAAAATTCCGAGAATCCACGCAAAATACCACATATTCTATTCTCCTATTAGTACAGACTATGTGAGTGAGTTTCAATGTGTTTATTGGTAATCACGCCCCACATTTTGTAATAACACCATGTGGTATATATTAGGATGATTGGAACGAAAATACACGCTGCAACAGTCATTACACCGAGTGTTTTATGACTTGAAACTGCATCCCACATGGTTAAGCTTGAAGTTGGATCAATACTAGATGGAAGCAAGAATGGGAACAAGGCAAAGCCTGCAGTTAAAATTGCACCCACAATGCTTAAACTTGTACCTGTAAAGCTTAGACCTGCTTTATTTGAACCACCACCAACAATCGTTAATAGGCCACCCAAAATAGCAAGAACAGGTGCAACCATAGTGATTGGGTAAGTTGAATAGTTATTCATCCAGCCAGGATTTGTATTGGTTACAACATGTTTGGTTAGAGGGTTAATTGCAGCATTGGTGTTAAGTGGAGTTGCTAAGCTATAACCAGGCATGTGACCGAAATACAACCAAGCACCTGCTGCCAAGAAGCATACCAAGAATACGATACCCATGATTTGAGTTGCTTTCGCAGAGCGTTGACGTAATACGCCATCGGTACGAAGCATTAACCATGCACCGCCATGTGCTGAAAGCATTGACAAGCTGACAATACCGCACACTAATGCAAATGGGTTGAGTAAGGCAAAGAAGCTACCTGTGTATTCAGAACGAAGTGTGTCATCGAAGTGAAATGGTACGCCTTGGAATAAGTTACCAAATGCAACACCAAACACTAATGCTGGAACAGCACCACCGATACATAGACCCCAGTCCCATGAAGTACGCCATTTGGTATTTTCTAGCTTAGAGCGATAGTCAAACCCAACAGGACGAAGGAAGAGGGCGAATAGAACCAACAATAGCGCCCAGTACATCCCAGAGAAGGCAACGGCATACACCATTGGCCATGCAGCAAATAGGGCACCACCTGCAGTGATAAACCAAACTTGGTTGCCGTCCCAGTGCGGTGCAATCGTGTTGATTGCAGCACGTCGTTCGTTATCAGTTTTACCAACGAAAGGCATGATTGCCATGGAACCCATGTCAAAACCGTCGGTTAGAGCAAAGCCAATTAATAAGACACCAACGAGAACCCACCAAATGATTTTGAGTAATTCATATTCAATCATGATTGAGCCTCCCCAACAGCAGATTGGTGATGTGTGTCTGATTTTTCAAAATGATATTTGCCAGTATGCAACGAGCTTGGACCAAGGCGAGCAAATTTGATCATCAGGTACATTTCTATAATCAATAGAACAGTATAGAAAGCAACCAGTGCAAAGATAGAACCCGCTAGATCTCCTGTACTTAAACTAGAAGCAGACAAGTGAGTTGGTAATACTTCACCGATAGTCCATGGTTGACGACCACCTTCTGCAACATACCAGCCAGTTTGAGTAGCAACCCAAGGTAATGGCAATGAATATAGCGCGAATTTAAGTAACCATGGTTTTTGTTCAAAATTACGTTGTGCTACAGACCATGCTGAAAGAAGGAATAACAGTAGCATTAATGCACCTGATACAACCATCGCACGGAAAGTAAAGAATAAAGCTTTTACATTTGGAATACTGTCTTTAACTGCAGACTTGATTTGGTCATCAGTCGCATTAGTAACATTTGGTGTATATTTTTTAAGAAGTAGGCCATAACCTAAATCTTTTTGGCTGTCTTTAAATGCGCTAAGTAACGCAGGTGTACGATCACCAGCACGAAGTTTTTCAAGCTGACCGTATGCGACCATACCATTACGAATACGAGCTTCATGTTGAGTCATGAGATCTTTAATCCCTGTGACTTGTCCTGTCGTAGAACGTGTTGCAATCAGACCTAATACATATGGGATTTTGATGGCATAGTCAGTACGCATTTCTTGCTGATTTGGAATACCAAACAGAGTAAAGCTTGCAGGAGCAGGTTCTGTGTTCCATTCTGCTTCGATAGCAGCGAGTTTGGTTTTTTGAACGTCACCAATTTCATAGCCTGATTCATCACCAAGCAAAATAACGCAGAATGTTGACGCTAAACCAAAGATTGCAGCGATTGCGAAAGAACGACGAGCAAATGCTAAATCACGTTTTTTTAGTAAGTAATAGCTTGAAATGGCTAATACAAAGATAGAACCTGTGACATAACCTGAAGAAACAGTATGAACAAATTTCACTTGGGCAACAGGGTTAAACAGTAATGCACCAAAATCAGTCAATTCCATACGCATGGTTTCAAAATTGAATGCTGCACCAACAGGGTTTTGCATCCAGCCATTCGCAATCAGAATCCAAAGCGCAGATAAGTTAGAACCAAGAGCAACTAACCAAGTTACACTCAGGTGTTGAACACGAGAAAGACGTTCCCATCCAAAGAAGAATAAACCAATAAATGTTGATTCAAGGAAGAATGCCATTAAGCCTTCGATCGCCAGTGGTGCACCAAAAATGTCACCTACATAGTGCGAATAATATGCCCAGTTTGTACCAAACTGGAACTCCATGGTTAGGCCAGTAGTGACGCCTAACGCAAAGTTAATACCGAAGAGTTTGCCCCAAAACTTGGTCATGTCTTTATAGATTTCTTTGCCAGAAACAACATAAGCTGTTTCCATAATGGCAAGAAGAAAAGACATACCTAGAGTTAATGGAACAAATAAAAAGTGATATAACGCGGTCATTGCAAATTGTAACCGCGAAAGATCGACCACGCTTTCAGAAATCATCAACGTGTCTCCTTAATTGGGGGTGGACTGCCAGCAATACGCTCGGCAACTTGATTGTCAAAGTTTTTGGGAAAAGTCGGCGAATCAAACCAAATATTTTTGATTAGCATTAGAAGAGCAAATTTAATCACCAAAATAATGATGATTTCTTTTACTAGCCGTTTATCGAATTTATTCGTTTCTAAGCTCATGTTAATAAGCCTATTAAAATATCTATATTGATTATTATTGAATAAAAAAAATAAAAAATAAACAATAAAAAACAAATATTGATTTGTTTTTATTTAATTGATTTAAATCAATAAGTTAAAATGTTGTTATGGTATAAATTAGTTTATTTTTTAAACTAATAAAATCTGACTAAATTGCTCGTAATTTTACGGTTTAAATGTGAGTAAAATAGTCGGGAATAGGAAATGAATCTGATTGTTTTAATAGGAATTGTGCTTTTTAAAATTAATTTTCTTATTTTTATATGCATAAAACTTGCCAAATTTATTAATTTTAAGATAATTCAATATTAATCTAACTTAATAATATTCTAATGATTTGTTGGCATAAAAAAATTACTACACTACATTGTAGTGGCTATTTTAAAGTTCTATTTAAATAATAGGCTTCTTTCATCAGTTTATTGTATTTCTTTTACGTTACATTGAAATGACTTCAATGTTGAATTTCTCTCTATATATATATGAGAAATTCAACAAAGATATAAATAATGATAAAAAGAAGCCTAACCTGAATCGTGATAAATTTTTCTAGGCCGTGTGGTATCGATAACCTTAAAAAATTGGATTACTGTTTTGGTCGAGGAGGGGTGAAAGCTAGTGCACATTTCCCTTTCACTTCATGACCATTGATTGTCGCCATTTTGGTATGTGGATCACTTTGACAAGCGTCATACAGCTCATTTTCATTGCCCTGAATCATCTTGCTGTGCATTGGAATAAATTGGGTCTCGCAAGTCCCATTCCATAAAATTCCTCTTGCTGCAAATGAAACAGCATCACCTGCATGTTTGCCTTTACAGACGTGTTGTATGGTTTGTGTGTTATAGATTTTTTCAACTTTGTCATTGGCTTGAGCGAGAGACATATAACCAAATGACAAGCCTAAACACACTGCGGTTGCGAAGACATTTTTATTCATATGTTGACCTTCCTAATTGATATTGTTTTAAAGCCGATTGTTAGTATAAAAAATAATCAATTTTTGTCTTTGTTTATTTCGTAACAAGATGCATAAGTTTGTGAACATTTATGATAAATGTACAAGCATTACAACCCTTGTGTATGCCTATTGCTATATAGCATTGTGATCGCGGGTGAAAGCATAAGTTTTTGGTATTTTTTTCCTGTTTTTTGCTATAATGTTCTGTCTTTTTTTTAGTTCTGACACAAATATTATGCATTATCCTAAAGTTTACGATGTCATCGTTATTGGTGGTGGTCATGCTGGTACAGAGGCAGCACTTGCTGCTGCACGTATGGGGAGACAGACATTACTATTAACTCATAATATTGAGACTTTAGGGCAGATGAGCTGTAATCCTGCAATTGGTGGGATCGGTAAGTCGCATTTAGTGCGCGAAATTGATGCACTAGGTGGTGCAATGGCACTGGCTGCCGATAAGGGCGGTATTCAATTTCGTATCCTGAATTCACGTAAAGGGGCTGCTGTTCGTGCTACCCGTGCGCAAGCTGACCGTGTTCGCTATAAAGCTGCGATTCGTGAAACTTTGGAAAATCAAGCCAATTTAGATATTTTTCAACAAGCTGCTGACGACCTGATTGTGGAAGGTGATACCGTTAAAGGCGTTGTGACCCAAATGGGCATTCGTTTTGATGCAAAAACCGTTGTATTAACCACAGGTACATTCTTGGGTGGTGTGATCCACGTTGGATTAGAGAAATCGAGTGGTGGTCGTGCAGGCGATCCACCATCTATTGCACTGGCACATCGCTTGCGTGAATTAAAATTACCTGTTGGACGTTTAAAAACAGGTACACCGCCTCGTATTGATGCACGCAGTGTTGATTTTTCTGTGATGATGCCACAACCAGGTGATTTCCCATCGCCAGTGATGTCATTTATGGGTGATGCTGCCATGCACCCAGAGCAAGTCAATTGCTATATCACGCATACTAATGAAAAAACCCATGACATTATTCGTGGCGGTTTAGACCGTTCACCAATGTATACCGGTGTGATTGAAGGTGTTGGCCCGCGTTATTGTCCATCGATTGAAGATAAGATTCATCGTTTTGCAGATAAAGATTCGCATCAGGTCTTTTTAGAGCCTGAAGGTTTAGATACACATGAGTTGTATCCAAACGGGATTTCGACTTCTCTACCATTTGACGTGCAGTTTGCTTTGGTACGCTCTATTCGTGGTATGGAAAATGCGCACATTTTGCGTCCAGGCTATGCGATTGAATATGATTACTTCAATCCACAAGGCTTGAAATTTACCCTTGAAACGAAAGCGATTAATGGTCTGTATTTCGCAGGTCAAATCAACGGTACAACAGGTTATGAGGAAGCGGGTGCTCAAGGTTTACTTGCAGGCTTAAATGCTGCTCGCCGTGCATGGGAACAAGAAGAATGGACACCAAAACGTGATCAAGCGTATATGGGTGTATTGGTTGATGATTTAATTACGTTGGGGACTAAAGAGCCTTACCGTATGTTTACCTCTCGTGCCGAATATCGCTTGATGTTACGTGAAGACAATGCCGATCAGCGTTTAACTACCGTTGGTCGCGAGCTTGGCTTGGTGGATGACACACGTTGGGCGGCTTACTGTGAAAAAATGGAAGCAGTTGAGCAAGAAACCTCGCGCTTACAACATTTGTGGGCTGCGCCAAATAACCCAATGGGTAAAAAGTTCGTTGAAATGACAGGTGCAGATTTAAGCAAAGAATGTAGCGCGATTGATCTATTAAAACGCCCGAACATCAGCTTTGAGCAAATTGCGGAATTGACTGGTTCTGAAGTATCGCAACAGGTTGGTGAGCAAATCGAGATTGCAGTGAAATATGAGGGTTATATAAACCGTCAGCATGAAGATGTCGCTCAGCTAAAACGTTTGGAAGAAACCAAAATTCCAGCCGATTTTGACTATGATGTCGTGTCTGGTTTGTCGCGTGAAATTACCCAGAAGTTAAAAACTGTTCGCCCAGATACTTTGGCGCAAGCGACTCGTATTCCAGGTGTTACTCCTGCTGCTGTTCAGTTAATTATGATTACCATCCGTAAAAATAATGCGATGCGTAAATCAGCTTAATTGAACAAAAATCTAAAGCCCAATAGTTGTCCAAAGCTATTGGGCTTTTTTATGTCCAATAAAAAGCTTAGCGTAAAAAGAATTAAGCATTTTCTCTTAGAAGCTCATGCAATCTATTTATTTCTCATGTTGTATAAATCTTCGTATAGTGAGTACATGGAGTTAACAATGAGAAAAAGCCATGACCTTCAAACATATCCGATACAACCGTGGTGAATTAGCGTGCTTCAGTTTGTGTGCTGAGTGAGTATTGTCCTTCCTAAATAAAAATAAAGAAAAATAACAATAAGATATACCAGATCAGACGAGCCTATTCTTAGAAATGAGAAATAGGCTTATTTTTTGGGATTTATTTTAAATAACCTATTTATTTTTTATGGTATTGAGTATTTTTAAAAGCCAGACTCAATATTGGATGCTGATTTTGAGTCAGCAAACAGGTATTTTTAGATGTCGCAAGATTCCAATTGTTATCTGCCCCCTATATTGTGTAGCATATTAGGCTTGTGTCATCAGCCCATTTTATTCCTTTAGGCTACATTGAAATATATTTCAATTTTGCTCAGTGAGAAAAATAAAGAGGGTGTATATGATGATGAAATGAGTCTATTTTATTGATAATTCAGTTATTATCATTGGGTAAAAATAGTGATCTTTTCAAAAATCAAGTATGCTTACGATATTAATTTATAAAAATTTTAAGGTGATTTTATGGGAATGAATATTGCGGGATGCATTGTCAAAAAAGTCATTACCTCTCAATATGATTTAGAAGAATTATTTGGAGCTGAGCTAGAGTTTCAGGGGGATATTAGCTTTGCTGAAGCCTGTGATTTAGAACGTGATGAAAACACGATAGATGTCTATTGTAACGCTGTGGGTTGCCTGATTATTTATCATGCAGGTCAGTCTTATGATGTGTCAGACGTGAAAGAGGATATTATTCAGTTTGTTTTATTTTCTTTGGCGAATAGCTATTTTTTTGAGCAATATCATGAAGGTAAATTACAGCGCCGTTATATGACTGTAAATGGTGAAGTACATGAGGACGAAGGTACAGGTGTCTTGCAAGAAGGTGATGATGTTGAAGCCATTGTGAAACAGCTACTGGATGATTTTTTAGAAGAGCCAATTGCTAAACAGTTAGACCAATTAGAGCTGCAACGTTACGCATTTATAGAACAAGATCAAGATGATGAGGGTGATGAGATAGATACAACCCCTAAATTACCTCATTAACATAAGCTGAAACTTCAGCGGGTTCAATATGTCGAATTTTTTTCCCAAAGCTGCGTAACCACCAGATGAGTTGTGAAGTTAGTGGAACAGTTGCTTGAATCAAGACCAGTTGATGATCTAAATGTTGAATGCTTTGATCTTTACTGAGTTGTGATTCATAAAATGTTTTTGCATCTGTTTCATGCATGGTGAGCTGTAGTTGCACTAGCTCGGTGGGTTTATTTAGGTCAATTCGGAATCCCAAAGCACCAGATTCGATATATTGATCAATATTGAAATCGACAGGATGCATGGCACGGTGATTCGATAAGCTGGCTGACTTAAAACGGTGCAAAGCAAAAGTCTGAATATCCTGCCGATCATGTCGAGTACAAATCAGATAAATAATCGCACCTTTTTGTACCAAACCTAATGGGTTGAGCAAATAGGTTTTTTCTTCACGTTCGCGTCCTTGATACACACATTCAATTTGTTTGTCCTGCAATAAGCCTTCATAAATAACCTGTTGGGCTTGTTGATCAATCAAGGGTGGAATGAGTGGCTGGCTTGCAGGCACAATTCGCACGCGATTAATCCACTGTCGGACATTATTTTGAGTTGATAGGCTTCGCCGTGCCAGATCAAACCATGGCATCATTTCATTGATTAAACTGGGTGGAAGCAGGTGCTTTAAGTGCTCTTCAACCATCATAAATGTCACAGCTTGTGAACTGGTCATATGTGGCAGACTTTGAATAGGAGCATCTGAACGCCAACGCCAGCCTTGAGGCACTTCTTTATTACTTTCAATAGGAAAGCGTTGTGCTAACTGGTTGAGGTCACGTTGAATGGTTCGTAAGCTAATATCAATCCCTTCACGCTGCAAAATTTCTTGTAATTGACGTGTACCTGTCCATTTTCCTGTGGTTAGACACGATAAAATTTGCCATTGTCGATGCAGGCTATTTGAGGTTTCTTTTTCTTGTGCAGACATGGATGAGTTAAGGTACTGAATGATTAAATGAATGAGGTTGCTTTGAGCTGTAAATAATTTAAAAAACAACTCGAAACGAAAACTTACTATACACTAGCTTTTTGTCAGTTAGATATCAATAATAAATCTTAAACGATACAAAAAATTGAACTAAAAAACTGTTATGTTGATATGGCATTAATTTTGCTAGTTTAAATATAAGCCTTATAAAGATGAGAGGTTGATATGCTAAAAGATAATAAAGAGCCTTTAAATATGATAGAAAATGTTGTTACAGGTGTAGGCTATAGTCACGTAGAACCACAGCATGTTCAGCCGAGAAGCCAGCAAGATAAAAATTTGTTTCAGCAGCTTCATTCGAAGTTCTTTAATGAAATGCTTGATGATCGTCACATGTCAGCAGAAGCTTGTCAGAATATTGAAAAATGGTTATTTGAACGTAGTCTTGCGGATTTGAAAATTTTAAATCAGGAAGCGAAAGAATTTTTTCTTTATCATGGGATTACATTTACCGTATATGGCGATGCGGAAGGAACAGAGCGCACAATTCCCTACGATTTGATTCCAAGAGTGATTGCAAAAAAACAATGGGATAAAATTTCTACAGGTTGTTTGCAGCGTGTGAATGCTTTAAATCATTTTCTTGATGATATTTATAATCGTCAGGAAATTTTAAAAGCGGGCATTATTCCTGAAGCTCAAATCTTGAGTCATGAAGCATTTCAGCCACAAATGATGAATTTTAAACTCAAAGGAAAAATCTATTCACAAATTAGTGGGATCGATATTATTCGGGATCGTTCGGGCGAATTTTTTGTTTTAGAAGATAATTTACGTACACCGTCAGGCGTGTCTTACATGCTGGAAAGTCGCAAAATCAGTAAAGAACTGATGCCTGATTTGTGCCAGAAAAGTAAATTATATGAAATTGAGCAATACCCACAACTTTTACGGGCTATTTTAGAAGAAAATGCTTTAGTTGATCGACCAACAGTCGTGGTTCTTACGCCAGGGCGTTTTAATAGTGCTTATTATGAGCATGCATTTTTGGCTCGTGAAATGGATGTGCCTTTGGTTACTGGGCAAGATTTGTTTGTTGAAAATGATATGGTCTATGCCAAAACCATTCGTGGAAAGCAACGAGTTGATGTGATTTATCGCCGTTTGGATGATGCCTTTTTAGACCCTTTGAGTTTCCGCCCAGACAGTTGTTTAGGTGTTGCGGGATTGATGTCAGCGTATTTGAAACAGAATGTGATTATTGCCAATGCACCAGGCACAGGCGTTGCTGATGACAAATCAATTTATCCGTATGTCGATAAAATGATTGAATATTATCTCAATGAACAACCTATTTTAAAAAATGTACCAACTTATCAGTGTCGTGATCGTCATGATTTGGAGTATGTGATTGAAAATATGCATGACCTTGTCGTGAAAGAAGCACAAGGCTCTGGTGGTTATGGCATGTTGATTGGTCCACAGGCAACAGAAAAGCAAATTGCTGAATTTAAACAAAAAGTGATTGCATATCCGCATTTGTATATTGCGCAACCGACTCTAGATTTATCAGTTGCGCCAACATTAACGGACAGTGGTATTGCTGAGCGTCATATTGACTTGCGTCCGTTTATCTTGAGTTCACCGCAGCGCACCGAAATTGTGCCAGGAGGCTTAACCCGTGTTGCCATGAAAGAGGGTTCACTGGTGGTAAATTCTTCGCAAGGTGGTGGTATTAAAGATACTTGGGTTATTGAAACATTGCATGCATAAGGAGAGACATATGTTATTGCTGACTTCAAATGCATACAATATTTTTTGGCTAGGTCGTTATTTGGCACGGATTCAGTTTCTATGTCAACATTTGCCCTTGCAAGATGATGAACAGGCTAAACAGTTAATTTCTGCTTTGTACTTACCAGCTTATGATGCTGCATCACTCACAGCGTTATTATTTGATTCTGAACAGACTTATTCATTTAGCCAGCAGTTTAAAGTTGCCTATGACAATGTGCAGGCACTGAGAGGTATTTTATCAGTGCAAAGCTACGCTGAACTCAATGCGATGTTTAAATCTGCTAAGAGTAATGCGGTTGCGATTTGTCAGGTTATCAGCGATGTTGAGGCAGTTCTGGAAGCTGAATCTCAAGATATCTTCTTGTTTTTTAGCTTAGGCAAATATATTGAGAAGCTTGATCAGGAATTGCGTACACAGCAGGAGTGTCATGACAGCCTTGAAAAGTTGGATATTCTTGCAAATGCCTTGAGTGATTATGGTTGGGATGATTATGTTCAAGTCTGGCAGAAATTTAAAGTTCAGCCT
Source organism: Acinetobacter sp. ANC 4636 (assembly GCF_054454555.1). Taxonomy (NCBI): domain Bacteria; kingdom Pseudomonadati; phylum Pseudomonadota; class Gammaproteobacteria; order Moraxellales; family Moraxellaceae; genus Acinetobacter; species Acinetobacter sp. ANC 4636. The sequence goes on from NZ_JBTKVD010000001.1 coordinate 240,135, forward strand.
GATTTGAGCACATTTAACCGATTAAATGCTCAGTTGCAGCAAATGTTTGGAGTTGTCACATGAGATTAATGGTGAATCATCAAACGCATTATCAGTATTCAGAGGCAGCACGTAATAGCATTCAATATATTAAAATGATGCCACAAAGCGGAGGGCATCAACAGGTACATTCATGGGATTTAAGCATTCCTGGACAATATAGCACTCAAAAGGATGCTTTTAGTAATCTGTGGGTGACCAGTACTCAGCGTTACGATTACCAGCAGTTCACAATTATGGCGCAGGGAATTGTAGAAATTGATCAAAAATGTGAGGTTGCAGTACAAAATTGTGCCATTCATCCGAGTATTTTTTTGCAGTCAACCAGTATGACCGAATGCAATCGTGAAATGCTGGCATTTGCTCATGAATATGTCACATATAAAACGCGTGAGCAGTTGCAGTTGCAGTTGCTGGCAGCTGCAATTTTGCAGCACATTCCATACTGCTCGCAGGTCACAGAAGTTCATACCCCTGCAACAGAGGTTTTTAACGCGCATCAGCAAGGCGGTGTTTGTCAGGATCATAGCCATGTATTTATTGCCATGTGTCGTGCTTTAGGTATCCCTGCACGTTATGTTTCGGGTTATTTATATGCGCCAGATATGTTGCACTTGGCAAGCCATGCTTGGGCTGAGGTGTATTTAGATCAAACATGGTATTGTTTTGATATCAGTAATCAAATTTTTACCCCACATTCGCATATTTATGTTGCAATTGGTCGAGATTATTATGATGTTGCTCCTATACGGGGGGTGCGTGAGCGTGGCGGCGTAGAAACGATGCGTTCAATCGTACAGGTTTTGCCATGCTAGTTTAAAACGAAGGGAAGTATTAATGACCTATTGTTGTGCTTTACGTTTAAAGGATGGGTTGGTATTTATTAGCGATACTCGTACTAATGCTGGTGTTGATCAGATTTCGGTGTTCCGTAAGTTATATACATTTGGCGTGCATCAGGAGCGTTTTATTGCAATTCAAACAGCGGGTAATCTTGCAACTACTCAGGCAGTCATTGGCTATTTACGCAACCAGATTGCCTTAAAACAAGAACCCAATTTATATACCGTTAATACGATGTTTGAAGTTGCACAGTTGGTTGGGCGTACCTTGCGTAAAGTGATTCAGGATGTAACTGAAGACACACTAGAGCAAAGTAATTATTATTGTAGTTTGCTAGTGGGTGGTCAAATTGAGGATACTGAACTACAACTTTACAATATTTACCCCCAAGGCAATTTTATTTGTGCCACCAAAGATACGCCATTTTTTCAAATTGGTGAAAGTAAATATGGTAAACCGATTTTAGATCGAGCGTTGACCTATGATATGCCACTGGATGAGGCCATACGTTGCAGTCTAATTTCTTTTGATTCAACCCTACGCTCTAATGTTTCGGTTGGTATGCCGCTCGATTTATTGGTTTATCAGGTGGATAGCCTTAAAATCCCACAGGGTAAACGCATTACCAGCGAAGATGCTTATTTTCATCAAATTAGCACACAATGGTCGGAAACCTTGCGTCGCGGCTTGCATGAGATACCAAAACCAAGTGACGATTATTTACTTTAATATTTATTTGAGTAATAAGCCGATTTTTGAGTGAGATCTAATATCACGGCAACTGGTTCTGTATGGGATGTGCTGAAGAATTTAAGCGATGAATGAATAGTAATGATGTGCCAGTAATTTAAATGAACTGAGTATGATCGGTACTAAAACCAATACAAGAAAAGAAAGCCAAGTTCAACTTGGCTTTCTTTTCTTTGATTAAATCACTTGGCGTGTAGGACGTTTACTTAAACGGCAAAGTAATTCATAACCAATAGTTCCATTTGCTTTGGCAACATCATCGACTAGGCGCTGTGTCCCCCAAAGTTCAACAGGAGTATCAATGCTGACATTTAAACCTGTGACATCAATTGCCATCATGTCCATGCTGACACGACCAACTAAAGGAACGGTTTGACCATTTACAACAACATAGTTTTGCTCAATGTATGCACGTGGATAGCCATCACCATAACCAATTGAGACAATGGCAATTTCCATATCTTTGTGTGCAACGAAAGTTGAGCCGTATCCCACTTTTTCGCCTGCATGAATTTTATTTAAAGCCATAATGCCTGCGCTAAACGTCATGACTGGCTGAAGTCCAAGTTCCGCGACAGGGCGGTGATCAAACGGTGTTGCACCATATAACATGATGCCTGGACGGACATAATCAAAGTGCAGCTCTGGCCATTTCATGATTGCAGCTGAGTTACAGCAAGAACTTAAGATAGGTGCACAGGCTTCACGCACTTGTAAAAATTGTTGTTTTTGCTGTTCGTTCATCGGGTGGTCATCGGCATCGGCATTAGCGAAGTGCATTGCCAAAACACATTCAAAACCTTCAGCTTTCAATGTATTGATGATGTCAATAATTTCAGGAACTTTAAAGCCTAAACGGTTCATACCACTATTGAGTTTGACCCAGACTTTTAAGCCTTTGGCCTGATATTGGTTTTTATATTTACGAATCCAGTCGAGTTGTTGTTGGTGGTGCAGCATGCATTCGAATTTATTATCGATGGCAATTTGCATTTCATCTTCACTAAAAACACCTTCAATTAAGGTAACCAACTGATTAAAACCCAATTGACGAATTTCAATTGCTTCATCTAAGCAAGCAACTCCAAAAGAATCTGATTGTGTAAGTGCAGACAAACAGTTTTCTAGTCCATGACCATAGGCATTGGCTTTGACCATACTGACGACCTTGGAATTTGGCGCGAGCTGTTTCACTCTGTTCAAGTTATGCTGTAGTGCTTCGCGGTTGATAGTAACTGTAGCTTGACGCACTTTCGGACTCCTTAAGAGATTATTCTTCGTCATCAAATTGGTTATAGTACTCGGGAGAGAGATTACTAAAACGAGTGTATTGTCCTTCAAAAGCCAGTCGTACTGTTCCAATTGGACCATTACGTTGCTTACCGATAATAATTTCTGCAGTGCCAGCTTCTTTGGACTCTTTGTTGTAAACTTCATCGCGGTAAATAAACATGATTAAATCCGCATCTTGTTCAATCGCACCAGATTCACGCAAGTCTGACATCACTGGGCGTTTGTTTGGTCGGTTTTCCAAACTTCGGTTGAGCTGTGATAGTGCAATAACAGGGCAGTTCATTTCTTTTGCTAAAGCTTTTAGACTTCGGGAAATCTCACCAATCTCACCAACACGGTTATCACCCATACCTGGTACTTTCATCAATTGCAAATAGTCGACCATGATACAACCGAGTTTGCCCCCATGTTGCTTGGCAACACGGCGAGCACGGGCGCGTAATTCTGTGGGTGGAAGTGCAGAGGAATCGTCAATATAAAGATGCTTTTCTTGAAGTTGTAAAATTGTACCTGTAACTTTAGACCATTCATCACTATCAAGTTTGCCTGAACGCAAATGTCCTTGATGGACTTTACCAAACGATGAGATTAAACGCATGGCAATCGAATCGGCGGGCATCTCCATTGAAAAAACCAGTGCTGGCAGATCACAGTTAAACAGCACACTTTCAACCAGATTCATGGCAAAAGTGGTTTTCCCCATGGATGGACGTGCTGCAACAATAATCATGTCGCCGCCTTGCATCCCTGAGGTCTTGTTGTCTAGTTCAACAAATCCTGTGGTCAAACCTGTGATATTACCTTCAAGTTGCGATAATTCACTGAGTTTATTGAATACGTCAGAGACCACAGCCGTAATCGGTTGAGGGCCTGAATTTTTCTTATTGTTATTGTGCTGTTCAGCAATCGAAAAAATATTTGTTTCTGCTAAGTCAAGAATTTCAGAAACGCTGCGTCCGTTAGTATTATATGCATTCAGCAAAATTTCATTGCTGGCTTTAATCATACTGCGCAGGGTAGCAAATTCACGAATTTTAATGGCATAGGTTTCTAAATTATAGAAACTTGCAGGTGAGTCTGACATGAGTTGCATGAGGTAGTCTTCGCCACCAATTGCATCAAGTAGGTTTTGTTTAAATAACCAGTCATTGACTAATACTGCATCGTAAGGCGAGTTTTCTTGTGCCAGTTTTTCAATGGCGCGAAAAATATATTTATGCCGAGTTGCATAAAAATCATTTTCATTGAGTACATCACTGACTTGTTCAAACGATTCGGCAACAGTCATTAATGCGGCTAAAACAGCCTGTTCAATTGCCAAGTTATGTGGAGGTGTACGAAATTCTTTGAGTTGACCTGACGACTCCGTATTTTTATTTTCAGAAGAAACAGAGTGTTGTGCAACTGTGGCATTCGCCTGAGACATAGATAACCTTAAATTGAATAAAGCAGGGGAAAAACAAAAAGATTAGCGAATCTATCTTAAAACAAAAGTGACAAACTACATAATCTTAATAACAATATAAATGAACAGATGAATCAGAAAAAACTATGATGAAAAAAAAGAGCATGCAGAAGCATGCTCTTTTTTTGGGGAATGGTACTGAAATTACTCAGAAACGATAGTAACAAGTACTTCAGCAGCAACATCATGATGCAATTGGATTGCGATGTTGAATTCACCAGTATGACGAAGCGCACCATTTGGTAAGCGAACTTCAGCACGATCCACTACAAGACCAGCATTTGTTAATGCGTCTGCAATGTCGCGTGTGCCGATTGAACCGAATAGTTTACCTTCATCGCCTGCTTTCGCAGTGATAACGATATTTACTTCATTCAATTGGTCAGCACGTGCTTGAGCTGCGCCTAATACTTCAGCTTCTTGTTTTTCAAGTTCAGCACGGCGAGCTTCAAAAGCAGTTGTGTTTGCTTCAGTCGCAGCAACTGCTTTACCTTGAGGGATAAGGAAGTTACGGCCGTAACCAGCTTTCACAGAAACTTTATCGCCTAATTTACCAAGGTTTTTAATGCGTTGTAATAAGATAACGTCCACAGATCACCTCACTTATGGTTGTCAGTGTACGGAATCAAAGACAAATAGCGAGCTTGTTTAATTGCAAGCGCTAACTGACGTTGATAACGAGCTTTAGTACCAGTGATACGGCTAGGAACAATCTTGCCGTTTTCAGTGATGTACTGTTTCAAAGTGTCGATATCTTTGTAATCGATGTACGCAACATTCTCAGCTGTAAAGCGGCAGAACTTGCGACGACGGTAAAAACGTGCCATTGATGTTCTCCTTATTCAGCAGCTTCTTGAGAAACTTGCTGTGCTTCTTCACGTTGAGCTTTACGCGCACGTTTTTCTTCAGCACTTTTAGCAAGCAAAGACTCTTCAGTAATTGCGTGTTCACGACGGATGATCAAGTTACGAATGATTGCATCGTTATAACGGAACAATTCTTCTAATTCATCAAGAGTCGTTTGACCACATTCAACATTCATTAAAATGTAGTGTGCTTTATGAATTTTGTTAATCGGGTAAGCCAATTGGCGGCGGCCCCAATCTTCTAAGCGGTGAATTTGACCTTCAGCATCTTTGATGTGAGAGATATAGCGTTCTACCATACCAACCACTTGATCGCTTTGATCAGGGTGTACTAAAAGTACGATTTCGTAATGACGCATTGTCAGCTCCTTACGGTTTAGACAGCCCCTAAATAAATTTTTAGAAGCAAGGAGTCTCAACTTTAAAAGTTGAGTCGCAAATTGCGAAGGCTGAATTTTATAAGATCAGCCCATTTAACTCAAGAAAAAACGTCATTATTTGTCAAACTTTTTCGGTAGCAGAAAAACCACATAGCCCAAGAAATTGGGATTTGACTCTAAATCTGAAGGTGGATGCCATGTGCCATGTTCGACCAGTCCGAGCTTAAAAGGAATAGGTAACATTTTTAGACGTTGAACATATTGAGCATAGTTTTCAATGGTATGCTGCCCCTGATAGCTTTGCAGTACAATTTCATCAATACTTTGCTGTAATTTACTCAACGTTTGCGGATCTTGATGGTTGGTCCAGTCCAGTAAGCCCGTAATACTTAAACGATAGGGTTTAGGTAATTGTTGGCGAAGTTGCATAAGAAAGTCAGCATATGCCCCAAGATTACGTGTACCACTATCAAAGTCAATTTGTAGTCCGATGACTTGATTACCTGCATTTTTCCATTGTTGTAGACGCTGAATAATCTGCATTGTGGTTTCGGTCTGCCACTGTAAATGAGTGGCTCTAAATACCAGCCAGACTTTTTGCTGCCGAGGAAATGTACGTAAACCAATTCCTTGAGGAATCAGTTGGCTGCGCTGCTCAGACCGTGAAAATTTAACCTCACCCTGCAAAATATACAGTTCTGTCGCATTGGATAAATAGGGGCGTGTTTGAATATTGCCCCATAACCAGAATTGCTGATAATGCTGTGCATCGACATGGCTATAAGTCAGTGGACAACTGACTAAACCCAGTAAAATGATCCACGCAGTTTGAAAAAAACGTTGCACAGTATCACCAGTAATATTTTAAAGATTTTGCCCAAGTCGTGTTTGGATACTGGTTTTTGAGTTTCTGAAACCATTGTTTGCGAGTCGCTTTATTGACTGCGTTATCGCCACATTCATTGGTTCCACTTGGTGCATAACATTGAATTGCACGATACAGTGCATAAGCTTGTAATTCACTGGGCTGAGCTTCTTGAATAATTTTTTGGTAGACTGTACCACGGTAAAAAATCTGATTTTTTACAGGTTTTTTAATTTCACCCAAAATATCGGGATGGCTTTCATTTGTGAACGTATCTAGAAAGTTACCTGTCTCACGAATTGCTTCACCTAAACAAACACTCGCTAGTCGATCATTCGGATTTTTGGATAATTGTGTGACGGTATGAATCAATGAATTGCACTGAATTTCAGGGCTAATTTTTTTACCTTGCCAAACAAAAATGGAAAGTGGTGGCTGAGCTTTATAGGCTTCATTTTTGCTGGAGTAGCCTTGGTATTGGGCTGCATTTTTCGGGACATATTTGAAATTTTGAATAAAGGTGTTGTAGTCCTGCTGCACAATTGCTTCTTGCAGTAAGGTATCTAGTGCAATATTACGTTCATCTGGGTTGGTGTCTTTGGATGCAAGCATCTGCTCTAAACTGGTTTGATCTGCAATTTTTTGAATAAAAATTTTACGCAAATTACGTTGTTTGATTTTACTGTCCTTGGCTAGAAATCCTGCATAGTTTTTATTTTTCTGCATGTTGATGGCTAAAGCACTTTCAAGCGTTGCATATTGATAATTGTTGCTGGTGCGTTCCAACATGGTATTCCAATATGAATAAGCAGCCTGAGGTTGCTGTGCTTCTAAAATACGACCTTTTAACATGACTTGACTGAGTTGCAGGTAACTGCTGATCTTGCTCGGATCATTTTTAGGTAAATAGTTCAGTGCTTGAGCAGGGTGTTTTTGAATAAAAAATAAATGTAGTGCCTGTAAATACTGGAACAGTTCAGGCTGTTGTTTAAAGTAGGTTTGTTGCTGTTGTAATTGTGCCCATGTAATTGGATGTTTATCTTCTCCAGAAGGTTTACGCATTTGCATGAGATCATAAATAGTTAAAAAGAAAGGATCTTTTAAACTGTCTGGGTTGAGTTTTTCACTCGAAAAAACTTGTCGATCTAACTCATCAGGTAAAATCCGAATATCAAGATTGTAATTGGGATCTTTAGGATGTCGTAGTTGCCAGGTGAGTTCCTGTACCAATTTATCGTTTTGACCTGAAAACCAGTATCCACGACGCAGTAGACCTCGTGCACTGGCACGGTACAAGCCTTGAGGATAGGCTTTCAAATAATCGTTGATACGAGTAAAAATTGCTTTGCTTAAAGCTGGATCAACTTTGCTAACATCAAAGTCACCATAAGTATCTGTTCCAGTTCGATAAGCCTGATTGATTGCTACCCGAATCAGCATATATTGTGAGGTTTCTTTAATCCAAGGCTGATTGGCTGTACTCAGGACAGTGTAAATTGTCCCTGCAGTAATGTAATCACTATTATAAAAGGCAATAGATGCATTCAGATAAGATGCAAACTGCTGTGCAGGCTGAGCCCACTTGGGATCGATTACAACGAATGCCAAGGCAGTTTCAGGATTGGTTTGAATAGCTTGACGGGCTGTGATTAGTTGTTGTTTTTCTGTGGCTGAAAGTTGTTTGGATGCTTGAACCTGTTGAATAAACTGGGTTTCACCTAGGGTAATAGAGTTTTGTTTTTCATCATAAATCGCTTCGGGGTGATTTGGTGTAGCCTGACGCTGATTAGGTATACTGCTGCTGATTTTCCCTGTAAAGGTTTCGGTGTCAAACGGTACAATCCCATATTCGGCCAGCCATATTTTGTCTGTATTGGTGATGGGGTCGGCTTTTGCGAAACCCATATCAATCAACATTAAATACATATTGGTTTTGTTGTCATTGGCAGGATCTAAAACAGGTAGATTGCTACAGGTATTATAACTATTGGAATTGATTTGAATACTTGGTGAGAAACAGCCTTCATCGGAGCTGGCATGTGTTGAAAAGCTCAAACTTGTTATTAAACTCAGAAATGTGAGCGGGAAAAAATGCTTAGACAAACCCATATTATAATCCATATTTCATTCATTATTAAAATGTTGGGTATTGTATAAGAAACTAGAAAGAAAGTAATTCGTGTGGGCTGACAAAAGATAGAGTGGAAACCCACTCTAACTTATATCAAAAAAGTGGCAAATGTGGAGCAGGAGATTGATAGCTAAAACTAAAGCTAATGCTGAGTGCGGTAATTAAAATCACCGAATACAGGAAATAACGTTTTGCCCAAACCTGATCATTTTTAGCTTTAAAACCAATAATCGATAAGTACAACCAATAGGCACATAACGCATTAAAGGTAATCAGAAAAAAGACATTGGTATAGCCAAAACAATATAAGCCATTAAGTACCGCTGCAAATAAAACCACATAAATCAAAGATTCAACTTTGGTTCGAAAAATTGAGCGGGCAACAGGCAAAATTGGAATTCCTGCACGTTTATAGTCATCGAAGCGATAAATTGCAATTCCCCAAGAATGAGGCATTTGCCAAATTGCATACGCTAAAAAGACCAGTAAAGCAGCAACATCAAACTCATGTGCAACAGCGGTATAGCCAATCACGGGAGGGCAGGCACCCGAAATACTGCCAATCACAGTTTGGTGAATGGAAGTTCGTTTTGACCACAAACTGTATAAACACACATAAACAATAAAGCCAAGAACTGCAAAGCCCGTTGCATACGCATTGACAAAAAACCATAAAAGGCTCAAACCTGAAATACCTAAAATTGTTGCAAAAATTAGGGCAGCTTGTGGTTCGATGGTTTTTTTCACAAGAGCACGGTTTTGTGTGCGCTCCATTTTGTCATCGATGTCTTGGTCAATGAAGTTATTGACAACACAACCTGAGGCAACAACTAGCGTTGTACCTAAAAGTGTGAGGAGAAGTAATAGGATATCTACAGAGCCTTGGGCGGCTAAGAAGAAGCCGCCCAGGGTAGTAACGAAGTTACCGAAGAGTATCCCTGGCTTGGTCAGGAATATATATTTTTTCAGCATGACAACCAGTTTAGATCATCATGTTGAAATGTAGATAGTTCATTACCCAAACAGAACCGATCAACAAGATTGCGATGGTTAGAATGGTATAAATAAAAGCAATCACGTTCCAACGTTGTTCTTCAGATGAGTTCATATGTAAGAAGAACATCAACTGTACAAGAACCTGAACAATCGCAGTAATGCCAACAACTGCAAGCAACAAGCCACGACCAAAGCCACCAGTCATCACCATCCCGAATGGGATGATGGTGAGAACGATAGACAAAATAAAGCCAATGGTATATTGCTTCATGTTGCCATGAGATGCATCGGATGAATGATGATCATGACTCATGAGATAACTCCCATCAAGTAAACAACACTAAATACACAGATCCAAACGATGTCAAGGAAGTGCCAGAACAAGCTTAGGCAAGCAAGGCGACGTGTATTCGGTAAAGTTAAACCATTCTTTTTGATTTGGAACATCAAAACGATCATCCAAACCAGACCAGAAGTCACGTGAATACCGTGTGTACCAACCAAAGTAAAGAATGCAGATAAGAATGCACTGTGACTTGGACCGTGACCTTCAACTACAAGGTGATGGAATTCATTGATTTCCATACCGATGAAGGTTGCACCAAATAACCATGTGATAATTAACCAGGTAATTACCCCATTTACGTTATTTTTGTAACGTGCAAGTACAGCAAAACCGAAAGTTACTGAAGAAATCAAAAGCGCAAAGGTTTCAATTAAAACGTAACCTAAAGATTCACTAAATAACTCTTTTGGACTTGGCGTGCCAGCAGGAACATGAGTATGTAAAACTACATAGGCAATGAAGAGTGTCCCGAACAGGATCAAGTCACTCATCAAATAAGTCCAGAAACCAAAGGTAGTCAGATCAGTGTCATCGTGGTGATGATGATCGTCATGCCCGTGGCTATCGTGATGAAGTACGTCAGCCATTGTCTTAGTCCTTTTTCAAGTGTTTTTCAAGGATTGCAAAGCGTTCGTTTTCAATACGTTCAACTTCAGCTGCTGGTACGTAGTAGTCTACTTTTTCAGTATTCGAGCTTCTGATGAAGGTAATGATTGTTGAAACAAACGAAACAATAACCAACCACCAGATATGCCAGATTAACGCAAACGCCATGACTGTGAGCAGGATCGCTAAAGCAAAACCAGCAACTCGGTCTGTTGGCATATGAATATCTTCATATTTCGTTGGCTTAACGTACGCAACACCATTTTCTTTATCTAACCAGAAACGGTCGATATGCTCGCCTTGTGGCAAGTAAGCAAAGTTATAGAATGGAGCAGGTGAAGATGTTGCCCATTCAAATGTGCGGCCATCCCACACATCGCCTGTATAATCGACAGTTTTATTGCGTTGTAGGAAACCAACAACAACTTGCATAACGAAGCAGAAAATACCAATCGCAACCAAGATTGCACCGATCATAGCGACCGATAGGTAAGGTGTCCATTCTGGGTTGTCATATGTATTCAAACGACGAGTCATGCCCATGAAACCAAGAACATAAAGCGGCATGAATGCGAAATAGAAACCGATGAACCAGAACCAGAAAGATGCTTTACCCCATGCTTCATTTAACTTCCAGCCAAACATTTTTGGCCACCAGAAGGTAATCCCAGCAAACATCGCAAATACAACACCACCAATAATAACGTTATGGAAGTGGGCGATCAGGAATAAAGAGTTGTGTACAAGGAAGTCCGCAGGTGGAACCGCCATAAGTACACCAGTCAAACCACCAATACCGAAAGTCACAAGGAAGCCTAGTGTCCAAAGCATTGGAGATGTGTAGGTAATACGACCCTTATACATGGTGAATAACCAAGAGAAGATTTTCACACCAGTTGGGATCGCAATAATCATGGTCATAATACCAAAGAACGCATTCACGTTCGCTCCTGCACCCATGGTGAAGAAGTGGTGTAACCAAACGATAAGAGAAAGAACGGCAATTGCACCTGTTGCATACACCATGGTTTTGTAACCAAAGAGCGCTTTGCGAGAAAATACAGGTACAACTTCTGAGTACACACCAAATGCAGGCAATACCAAGATATAAACTTCTGGGTGACCCCAAGTCCAAATCAAGTTCACATACAGCATTGGGCTACCGCCAAGCTCGTTAGTGAAGAAGTGGAAATCGAAGTAACGGTCAAGTGTCAACATTGCAACAGTTGCAGTTAACACAGGGAAGGTTGCAACAATTAGAACGCAAGTAAATAATGCAGTCCAAGTGAAAATTGGCATGTCCATAAGTTTCATGCCAGGCGCACGCATTTTAATGATGGTAACGAAGAAGTTAACACCTGTTAAAAGCGTACCTAGACCAGAAAGCTGTAATGCCCAAATCCAGTAGTCAACACCAACACCTGGTGAGTATTGAATGCCTGAAAGAGGAGGGTAGGCTAACCAACCTGTTGCAGCGAATTCACCAAGAACCAGTGAAGCCATAACTAGACCAGCAGCACCAGCAAATGCCCAGAAACTGAACTGGTTAAGTAGAGGGAATGCAACGTCACGCGCACCAATTTGTAGAGGCACAACGATATTGAATAAACCAACAACAAGACCCATTGCAACGAAGAAGATCATAATCACGCCGTGGGCAGTGAAGATCTGGTCATAGTGGTCGGGATGCAAATAACCTTCGCCACCACCACTTGCAAGGAACAGTTGAAGACGCATCATGAATGCATCTGCGAAACCACGTACTAACATGACCACAGATACCAAGATATACATGATACCGATTTTTTTATGGTCTACAGACATCGCCCATTCTTTCCAGAGGTAGCCCCACTTTTTAAAGTAAGTGATACCTGCTAGAAGTGCGATTGCACCAAGTGCCATAATGATCGAAGTCACGATGACAATTGGTTCTTTCGGGATGGCACCCCATCCAAGTTTACCTAATAGCATATCCATGTTTATTCCCCTGCAGTAGCGTGAGAAGCGTCAGCATGAGCCTGTTCTGCACCATGGTAATTGCTCATATATTTCGCAATAACTTTCTTGAAGAGTTGAGGTTCAACTGAAGCATAGTAAGTTACTGGATGAGGATGGTGCGGATAAGATCCTTGCTTTTCAACAGCTTCAGCAGCAGCTTTCTGTTCAGGTGTTTTAGCATCTGCTAGCATACCTTCAATTTGGTGCTGAGAACGTTCACCATCACGTACTGCTTGTAAGCCTGCAAAGTCCAAAGTTTGTTTTTGAACTGCCGCATATTGGCTACCATTACCTGCTTTAACATCAGCAACCCATTTATCAAAGTCAGCTTGGCTTACGCTGTGCGCTTTGAAATGCATTTGGGAGAAACCATAACCGCTATAGTTTGAAGAGAAACCGCGATATACGCCTGCTTCATTTGCTAAAACATGTAGATGGGTTTGCATGCCTGCCATTGCATAAATTTGACCTGCTAACTGTGGCATGAAGAATGAGTTCATGGTGAAGTCAGAGGTGATATGGAAATGTACAGGTGTTTGCTCAGGGAAGCGCAGTTCATTGATTGTTGCAATTTGCTGTTCTGGGTACACAAATACCCATTTATATGGCTCAGCAATAACTTGAATATCAACAGGTTTTTTAGTTGATTCTGCATCAAGTGGGCGATATGGATCGTATTGGTGAGAACCCCACCAAGCGATATATGCTAAAATTGCAATAATAATGATAGGGATGCCCCAAACTGCGATTTCAATTGCAGTTGAATGCGCCCATGTAGGTTTATAGTCTGCATCTTTATTCGACGCGCGATATTTCCAACCAAACCACAATGCCATAATGATAGACGGAATTACTACCAAGAGCATAAGATAGATCGCAGTCATCATGAGTCCGCTAAGACCATGAGCGACAGGACCTTTTGAGTTTAGAAGTACTAAATCACCACCACACCCAGTCAAGAGTGCAGAAATCGTAGATAAAGACAATACAGCTAATATCGTTTGTCTCATTTTACAACCTCGGTGAAGAGTCCCATTTACATACTTGGAATATGGGATAGCGATTATAGTGTCGGATGTTTTTGAAAGATTTTTCTCTCAAAAACATAGGGCACCGCTACTTTGTAGGGCATTATGCCCTATATTGATTAACTAAGCTATATTTACAATCAGCAAAAATAAGTTATTTAAATCCAACAAATTAAGTTGGATTTAATAAATAAAAATAAGAAAAATACCTAAAATCATAAAGTTAATAACATGAAATTATTTTCAGTTATTCCACTTTATTTGTGATTTTTATTCTATTTATAACTTTAGTTTTAGCAATACGATCATGCAAAGTCTGCTTTTTTTCGCTAAAAATAAAAGCAAAATCTAGTATGGTGATAAAAGGCATAAAAAGTAAATTCAAAATGATGAAGACCATACTGCGTAGTAAAAATATTCGTGTTAAACCTACAGCTTCATCATTTTCTGCATCGACGATTTGAATCTTTGCAATATACTTACCGATACTTTGACCTGATTTAGCAAGCAAAAATGCCTGAATTGCTAGCATAATTATGATGTAAATCAACATGCTATGCCATGCATCGGTAGGAATAAGATTAAAGATCTCGGCTTGAGAGTTGGCATTGATCCCTTGTTCTTGCAACTTGATCATTTGCGTTTTTGTCGCATCATCCATATAGAATGATGGAAGTGCAAATGCGGGTAACCAAAGCAACAGATCGATCAGTTTTGCAAATACTCTTTTTTCAATTGACGCAAGGCTGACTGCTGGCTGCTGTGCTTTTTTAGATAAATTAATCGATGAAGACTGGGGTTGTGGTTGCTCTGAATAATTTTGAGGACGATAGAAAAGTTGCCCATGGGTGAGTTCACCTAATGGTTTCCATTCGGTCATACCTTGATGCCAAGCAAGGTCAGTGAGTAAGACCTGTTGATTGGCAAGCATTTGATTGAGTTGTTCTAAGGTATAAGGTCCTGCTTGTTGATTATTTCGCGCTAAATATATTTGCATAAAACCATTATCTCAATATTCAATAAAAAAGACCCATTAATGGGTCTTTTTTATCATGTTTTTACGATGACTTAAAGTTGTTTAATTTTTTCTTCAGCTAGGAAGAACCATGTATCAAGTACTGAGTCTGGGTTCAATGATACAGATTCAATGCCTTGCTCCATGAGCCATTTTGCAAGGTCAGGATGGTCTGAAGGACCTTGACCACAAATGCCGACATATTTGCCTGCTTTACGGCATGCATGGATTGCCATAGAAAGAAGTGCTTTCACGGCTGCATCACGTTCATCAAACAAATGCGATACGATACCAGAGTCACGGTCTAAACCAAGTGTTAACTGGGTCAAGTCATTTGAACCGATTGAGAAGCCATCAAAGTGCTCTAGGAATTGTTCAGCCAATAATGCATTGGTTGGTAATTCACACATCATGATGACTTTAAGACCATTTTCACCACGTTTTAAGCCATTTTGTGCAAGCAGTTCAATGACACGTTTCGCTTCAGCAACTGTACGTACAAATGGGATCATGATTTGGATGTTGGTTAGACCCATTTCATCACGTGCTTTTTTCAATGCACGACATTCGAGTTCAAAGCAGTCACGGAAATTTTCAGATACGTAACGGCTTGCACCACGGAAGCCCAGCATTGGGTTTTCTTCTTCAGGTTCGTACAGTTTACCGCCAATCAAGTTTGCGTATTCGTTTGATTTGAAGTCAGACATACGCACAATCACTGGTTTGTCTGCAAATGCAGCAGCAAGTGTTGTAATACCTTCAACCAGTTTCTCAACATAGAACTCAACAGGAGATGCATAACCTGCGGTACGAGTCATGACTGCTGCGCGTGTTTCACGTGGTAAGCTGTCAATATTTAACAAAGCTTTTGGATGCACACCGATCATACGGTTAATAATGAACTCAAGACGCGCTAAGCCAATACCTTCATTTGGAATTTGAGCAAAGTCGAATGCGCGATCAGGGTTACCCACGTTCATCATGATTTTGAACGGAAGTTTTGGCATAGACTCGATTGAGTTACGTTGTACTTCAAAGTCTAAAGCGCCTTCGTAAATGAAACCTGTATCACCTTCAGCACAAGAAACAGTAACATCTTGTCCATCAGTTAATACTTCAGTTGCATTACCACAACCTACGATTGCAGGGACACCGAGTTCACGAGCAATAATGGCTGCATGACAAGTACGACCGCCGCGGTTTGTGATAATTGCAGCAGCACGCTTCATTACTGGTTCCCAGTCTGGGTCAGTCATGTCTGAAACAAGCACATCGCCATCTTGAACTTTGTCCATTTCTTTAATTGAAGAAACGATACGTACTTTACCAGAACCGATGCGTTGACCAATTGAACGACCTTCAGCAAGAACTGTACCTTTTTGTTTAAGCAGGTAGCGTTCCATTGTGCCGACATTTTGGCGGCTTTTTACAGTTTCAGGACGTGCTTGAACAATGTAGATCTGTTCGTCATCACCATCTTTTGCCCATTCGATGTCCATTGGAGCACCATAATGTTGTTCGATGATGAGCGCTTGTTTAGCAAGCTCATGCAATTCATGATCATTGAGCGCAAATTGTTGGCGATCTTGTTTTTCAACATCAACAACAACGACAGATTTACCTGCAGCACCTTCTTCACCGTAAACCATTTTTTGGTGTTTAGCACCAAGGTTACGGCGAATGACTGCATGCTTACCATTATTTAATAATGGTTTAGATAAGTAAAATTCATCAGGGTTTACAGCCCCTTGTACGACCATTTCACCTAAGCCATAAGATGCAGTAACAAATACGACATCACGGAAGCCAGACTCTGTGTCAAGCGTGAACATAACGCCCGCAGCACCAGTTTCTGAGCGAACCATGCGCTGGATGCCTGCAGAAAGTGCAACTAATTTGTGGTCGAAGCCTTGGTGTACGCGGTAAGCAATTGCACGGTCATTAAATAAAGAGGCAAACACTTCTTTAATTGCGATGAGGACATTTTCAATGCCGCGAATGTTTAAGAAAGTTTCTTGTTGACCCGCAAAAGATGCATCAGGAAGATCTTCTGCTGTTGCAGAAGAACGAACGGCAACCGCGATATCAGGGTTGCCGTTTGAAAGTGCTGTGAATGCTTCACGCACTTCTTTTTCTAATTCTTTGGTGAGTGGAGTTTCAACAATCCATTGGCGAATTTTTGCGCCTGTGACTGCTAAAGCATTTACATCATCAACATTAAGTTGTTCAAGTTCAGCTTGAATTTTTGCATTAAGACCACTTTGCTCAAGAAATTCACGATAAGCGGCGGCTGTTGTTGCAAAACCACCAGGAACGGAGACTCCTGCATTAGAAAGATGGCTGATCATTTCCCCTAGAGATGAGTTTTTCCCACCTACAAGTTCAACGTCATGTTTCCCTAATTTTTCTAGACCTATTACGCGCGCTTCCAAAGTAGTTTCTCCACTTTTGCAAAATGTGATTTATTCGATCATGTCAAAAACACAAACACTTAGCTTTTTTGATGTTAACTAAGCGACAGTTCTGTAAGATGGGTTTACTATAAAGAATATACGCCACTAAGACAAATATTTGAGGAGATTTTTGATGCCTGAAGGTAAACAAATTAAAAGAACGGTATTTTTCATTTCTGATGGAACAGCAATTACCGCTGAAACCTTGGGGCATTCTTTACTGGCACAGTTTCCAAACGTCAATTTTGATATTCATATCATCCCGTATATCACGACAGAAGAAGCAGCCATGAAGGTGGTTGAAGAAATCAATAATTGCCAGCATGAAGAGGGTAAATTACCTCTAGTGTTTGATACTTTAGTTGATCGAAACGTGCGTGATATTATTAATACTGCCAATGCGGTCAATCTAGACGTGTTTGAAGGTTTGATTAGCAAGCTAGAGCAGGAGTTGGGGACACCACCGACCACATTAATTGGTCAAACTCATGCAGTGACAGATACTGAATACTATAAAGCACGTATTGATGCAGTACATTTTGCATTGGACAATGACGACGGCGCACGTACCCGTCATTATGATAAAGCAGATATTATTCTGATTGGCGTTTCTCGTTCAGGAAAAACACCAACATCAATTTATCTTTCTTTGCAATTTGGTATTCGGGTAGCGAACTATCCACTGACTGAAGAAGATCTGGATGACAACCGGTTACCAACAGTACTGAAGCACCACAAAAATAAACTGTTTGGGTTAATGATTGATGCTGAGCGCCTTGTTGCGATTCGTACAGAACGTAAGGCAGGTAGTCGTTATGCCAGCTTTAATCAATGTCAGATGGAACTACGTGCTGTTGAAGGTATTTATATCTCTGAAGGGATTCCATATTTGGATGTCTCAGAAATGTCAATTGAAGAAATCTCAACCCGTATTTTACAAATGACTGGTCTTAAACGTCGTATTGGATAAAATTTTTGAATTAAAAAAAGAGCTGACCGAGGTCAGCTCTTTTAGTTGGGAGAGAGTGGGAGAGAGCAGGAAACTTAATGTCCGTAACGGCTAATAGCCAAACCTTCAGTGCTAATTTCTGTTTTATTATTAAAAATAATGTCGCTGAGTAATTTCCCTGAACCACAAGACATGGTCCAGCCTAGCGTACCGTGACCTGTATTCAAGAATAGGTTTTTATATTTGGTTGCCCCAATGATTGGTGTACTGTCTGGTGTCATCGGGCGTAAGCCTGTCCAGAAAGTTGCTTGGGAAACATCACCACCTGGGAACAAGTCATTTACCACCATTTCCAAAGTCGCACGGCGATTTGGATTCAGACGTAAATCGAAACCACCAAGTTCTGCCATACCGCCAACACGGATGCGGTTGTCAAAACGTGTCACTGCAATTTTGTAGGTTTCATCAAGGACAGTTGATTGTGGTGCCAGAGATTCATTTACAATCGGTACAGTGATTGAATACCCTTTTACAGGGTAAACAGGAACGTCTAGACCTAGTGGTGCAATAAAATCACGACTATAGCTACCAAATGCCAAAACGAACTGGTCAGCTTTCAGAATTTCATTACCAACTTTAACGCCTGTAATTTTATCGCCTTCCCAAACTAGAGATTCCACATTTTGGTTGAAGCGGAATTCGACACCTAAATCTTCAGCAATTTTCGCAAGACGATTGGTAAACAAGTAACAATCACCTGTTTCATCATTGGGTAAGCGTAAACCGCCAGTCAAATGGTCTTTAGCATGTGCCAAAGCAGGTTCAACACTCGACAATTGTTCTGCTGTCAGAAGTTGGTGAGGTACACCACATTCTTCTAGGACTTTAATGTCACGCTGTACTGCTTCAATTTGTGCCTGATTACGGAACAATTGTAATGTGCCACCTGAACGGTTTTCATAGCTAATACCTGTGTCTTTACGGAGTTCACGTAAACAGTCACGACTATATTCAGCCACACGCGTCATACGTTCTTTGTTGATTGCATAACGCTCAGCATTACAGTTTGCCAGCATTTGTGACATCCATTTAAGTTGCCACAAAGTACCATCTAAACGAATTGCCAATGGTGCATGACGCTGGAACATCCATTTAATCGCTTTTAATGGAATGCCGGGAGCTGCCCAAGGGGTTGAATATCCGGGAGAAATTTGTCCCGCGTTGCCGAAACTTGTTTCTTCAGCAGGGTTTGGCTGGCGGTCAAGCACAGTCACTTTTGCCCCTTGTTTTGCGAGATAATAAGCACTGGTTACTCCAATTACGCCACTGCCTAGGATGATGACATGCATCACAAACCCTCTGTGTAAATCCTTAGTTGATTTTGCTAGTATAGAGTTAGATAATCAGTTTTTTTCACTATTTTAAAGGCTAAAATATAGTGAATTTTATGAGTTTTTACTAAAAAATAGCGTCTAAGGAAGGAAAAAATCTATGCGTACATTAGACCGTACAGATCGTCTCATTTTGGATATTTTGCAAAGAGATGGGCGTATTGCCATCAGTGAGCTTGCAACACGGGTAAATTTATCAACAACGCCTTGTTCTGAGCGAGTCAAACGTCTTGAACGTGATGGCATCATTACAGGATATTATGCTCGCGTTAACCCTGCATTAGTAGACAAAAATTTGTTGGTTTTTCTTGAGATTAAGCTCTCGGCAAAGTCTGGAGATGTGTTTGATCGGGTGGCGCATGACTTGGCGCAGATTCCAGAAGTGTTGGAGTGCCATCTCATTTCAGGTGAGTTCGATTATCTGGTGAAAGCTCGTCTGAAAGAGATGAGTGCTTATCGACGTTTGCTTGGCGATTTATTGAAAAAATTGCCTGCCTCGGCATCTTCACATAGTTATGTGGTGATGGAAGAAGTGAAGGAAACTTTATATCTGGATGTGAGTTAAGTTAGTTGATTGCTTGAAATGCTGATCATTAACAGGAGTGTAGAATTCTGCGATGTTGCATGAATATCTAACTTTGGCATGTGAATGACAATCAAAGCCATTCTATGATTTTCACGGCTATTTAAAATATGATTTAGTCATGTGGTTTTTCCAGTACTTAAAAAACCTGAGTGCACAGTAACAGGCAGTTTTTTTATAATCGGTGTAGTATTTTAGGTGTAAAAAGGATGTTGGTATTATGTTATAATATAACTTGAATATAAGAACTTAACATTACATTAATTTACTTAAATTCAATGTGATAATAGAGCTTTATCTTCTATTTTGTTGTGTGGTTATGGCATGCTTGCCAAATCAATAAAAAAACTTACCCAATATCCTGTAGGAACGTGATGATGAAAAAAATTGTAGCCGCTGGTATTTTAGCAGTTTCGAGTATGTTGGCAAGCCAGTGGGGAATGGCAGCAACCTTAGAAGATGATATGCGTACTTTGGCAATTGGTTATAAAACATTTTCAGGTAGTGATAATGCTCAACAAGCAACTGCTGCTTTAACTAAAATGCGTGCTGCTGCGCTTGATTCAAAAAAACAGGCTCCTGCCAAAGTACAAAAAGACCCACAGCAGTTAAAAGCTTATTATGCAGGGGTTGATCAGTTGGTTGGTGAAATTGATAAAACCAATGCATTAGTAAAAGCTGGAAAGTTGGCACAAGCAAAGCAAGAAGGCAAAAAATTACTGGATATTCGTGATACTAACCATAAGAAATTCCGTTAATTCAGCATCTAGCTAGACATAAAATATCCGTCAATTTGGCGGATATTTTTTTCTTGGGTGGTTAAAGAATGATTTCGCCACATAAAGAACTATGCCATGTATGATCGGGTCCCCAAGTTCTAAAACCTTGCGTATCAATGTGAATTTGTCCTGTATTGTAAATACCTAGTCCCATACGCCAACTTTGACCTTGTTGCTGCCAAAATTTACAGAGCTTTAGTTTATCTGCCTGAATCTCAAGTTGCTCTTGCCCCGATGGTTGTGGAGAGCCTATTCGAAAATCAATTGCTGAATTAAGCAAATGGCTCGATGATTTGGCTCCGCCAGCACACAGGTTTAAGTATGGAGAACGATAACTTGATGTTACTTCAATATTATTCACGATTCCTTGATCATGCAGATATTGAAGCAGGCGTAAAGTTG
Source organism: Acinetobacter sp. ANC 4636 (assembly GCF_054454555.1). Classification (NCBI taxonomy): domain Bacteria; kingdom Pseudomonadati; phylum Pseudomonadota; class Gammaproteobacteria; order Moraxellales; family Moraxellaceae; genus Acinetobacter; species Acinetobacter sp. ANC 4636. The sequence goes on from NZ_JBTKVD010000001.1 coordinate 261,313, forward strand.
CTACAGCATTTCCCCAGACGGAAGGGTCTGGCACATCGTATTCATCATAATGACATTGTTGCCAATCACGGGCAGAACGAAACATTTCAAAGTCTGGTACAACAAATTCAACACGCTGTTGGGTGAGAAAATTTTTATATGCTTGCACTTTAAATTGATGACCGCTTTGCAAAAGCCATGCTTGATAAGATACAGGTGGTAGAACGTTACTTTGCGGAGAAAATGTCGTGGGTTGAATAGAACGTGAAGATATTGTTTTTGAAATCGGAGGTGGCTGGGTGCAGCCAATAAAACCACAAGAAATTGTTAGAAGTACACTAATCCGTTTCAACAACATGAACAACAACTCAAAAGAATTAATTTGTTATAGTGTAACATTATAATAAGGTCACGATGTATTGCGACTTAACAAAAACATGGTGACCTGCCGAGTTAGTTTATTTCATCTGCATGAGGTATTGAAAATTATCGAGGCGTTTTTGCATGTCGTAAATGTCACAGGTGAAAATAAATTCGTCTACAGCCAGTCGTTCGGCTAACTGTTGTAGCCCGTGTTGTACGGTTTTTACTGAGCCAATTTGGGCAAGAGCGTAGAAGTTTTTTACAGCTTCTAATTCGCTCGAAGACCATAAATTTTGCATGGATGATACAGGTGGCTTGAGTTTTAAACTTTGCCCGCGCAAGAGTGCCAAAATACGTTGATAAGCAGTTGTGGCTAGAAATTGCGCTTCTTCATCGGTTTCTGCCACAACTGTAGGAACACCAATCGAGATGTAAGGTTTATCTAGATATTCTGAAGGTTGAAAATTTCCCCGATAAATCTTGATGGCTTCTTCTAAAAAGCGTGGCGCAAAATGTGAAGCGAAAGCGTAAGGTAAACCGAGCTGAGCTGCTAGCTGTGCACTAAATAAACTTGAACCTAGTAGTAAAACAGGGACATGAGTATTTTGCCCAGGCGTAGCAATAATCTGCTGGTTGGGACGTGGTTGTTTAAAATATTGCAGAATTTCTAAAACATCTTGTGGGAACTGATCTTCAGATGCTTGATTGCCGCGGCGTAACGCCCGCATGGTGATTGGATCTGTACCAGGTGCGCGCCCTAAACCTAACACGACGCGTTCAGGAAACAGTGTGGCTAGTGTGCCAAATTGTTCTGCAACGACTAAAGGGGCATGGTTAGGTAACATCACACCACCTGAACCTAAAATCAGGTGTTTGGTATTTGCAAGTAAATAGGTCAGTAAAACTGAAGTTGCAGAACTGGCAATCCCACTCATATTGTGATGCTCTGCCAACAGCATGCGATGATAGCCAAGTTGTTCGGCATGTTGTGCCAGTTGCAGAGTATGCGCTAAGGTCGCTTGAACGCTTTGACCTTCACGTATTGAAGCCAGTTCTAGAATCGAAAAGTGAATATCTCTGAGATTTGCCATAGTTAAAATGGAGTTATTATAATGGTCAAAGCCTAATATACTCCATTTTAGAATGATTAAAATATCAATTAACGATAGTAGTCGTGATGATGGCGTTTGTGGTGATGGCGTTGTTGGCTATAGTAATAGTTACGATCAGCACGTCTTTCTTTGGCAATATTGTTACCTACTACTGAACCGCCTGCTGCACCAAGACCTGCGCCAACCAGACCACCTCTAGAACCACCGATATTTTTACCTACGGAGTAACCAGCAGCACCACCTACCGCACCACCGATGGCAGCAGAAGTACGGTTATGACGGTTACTTGAAACCGCAGCACCTGCGCCGCCACCAATGGCTGAACCTACTAAAGCACCGCCGTTACCACCAACATGACGACCAACTGAAGTACCGACTACACTACCAAGTGCACTGGTAATTGCGACGTTTGCTGTGTCGCCTGCATGTGCAATACCTGACATTGCGGATGTTGCCAACGTGGCACTCATTAAGATCATTGCAAATTTTTTCATTGTTTCATTGCTCCATGTCATCAGACATTCTTGAATGCTGACAAAGGTAACAAGAGACTTCAGAGTAATCATGGAGAATTTCTCCACGCTTGCAATGCTTTAGTTAATGTTTGTATGCTTTATATTAAAATAATTCATTAAATGATCAATTGTGCAGCTTGGATATCGCTCGGGCAGTTTTGTTGTTGTGTTAAGTGACTGCTGATATTTCTTGCGGAGAAGTGATCGAATTTCTGTATTAAAACGCTGAGGTTTATTTCTGGGAAGAATACGTTAAACTATGCGCAGTTCAAATTCTGCTAGTTTTAGCACTGTTATTATTGAGATATTTTTACAATGAAAGAATCGTTGCGTTTACGATTAGACCAGCTCTCTGACCGCCATGAAGAGTTAACCGCATTATTGGCGGATGCAGAAGTGATTTCTGATAATAAGCGATTTCGCAAATTATCCCGTGAACACAGTGATTTGACAGAACTTACCGAGGTCTGGCAAAAGTATCGTCAGGCAGAAGAAGATATTGAAACTGCTGAAGCCATGCTCAGTGATCCTGATTTTAAGGATATGGCACAAGAAGAAATCAAAGACAATAAAGCCTTAATCGAACAGCTTGAAGCTGATTTGAATATTTTAATGATTCCCAAAGACCCGAACGATGCCAACTCCGCTTATTTGGAAATTCGTGCTGGAACGGGTGGTGATGAAGCTGCGATTTTTTCAGGCGATTTGTTTCGTATGTATAGCAAATATGCAGAAACGCAAGGTTGGCGTATTGAAATACTGTCAGAGAATGAAGGCGAACATGGTGGCTATAAAGAGGTCATTTGTTTGGTCAACGGTGATGGCGTATATGGGCGCCTAAAATTTGAAAGTGGCGCGCACCGTGTGCAACGTGTACCAGCAACCGAATCACAAGGTCGTGTACATACCTCAGCATGTACTGTAGCAATTCTACCTGAAGTCGATGTTGATACGACTGTTGAAATTAACTCTGCCGATTTACGGATTGATACCTATCGCGCCTCAGGTGCAGGTGGTCAGCATATTAACAAAACAGACTCAGCAGTACGAATTACCCATATTCCGACAGGCGTTGTGGTGGAATGTCAGGACGAGCGTTCACAGCATAAAAACAAAGCAAAAGCCATGGCACTGTTGGTTTCGCGTCTGGAAAATGCCAAACGTGCAGCTCAAGAGTCAGCAACCTCTGAAATGCGCCGTGACTTGGTTGGTTCAGGCGATCGTTCAGAGCGTATCCGTACGTATAACTATCCGCAAGGACGTATGACTGATCACCGCATTAACCTGACGTTATATAAGCTAGATGCGATTATGGAAGGTGATTTGACCGAGTTGCTTGATAGCTTGCACCGTGAATATCAGGCAGATCAGTTGGCATCACTTGCACAGGAAAATGGCGGTTAATGAAAATTGCCGAAGCGCTGAATTTGCGAGGAGATCCTGACAGCTACGAGCGTCAGGAAGCCATGTGGCTGCTTGAACATATTGTGCAAGTCGGTGCACTAGAACTCAAATTTCGTTTAGAGCAAAGTTTGACTGAAGCACAAACCCAGCAATATCTGGCTGGGTTGCAACGTCTGGAACAGGGAGAACCTTTGGCTTATGTCACAGGTTCACAGCCATTTTGGACACTGGATTTGAAAGTCACTTCCGATACGCTTGTGCCGCGCCCTGACACTGAAATTCTGGTGGACACTGTGCTGAATCTGGAATTATCTGAGCAATGTTCGATGGTGGATTTAGGTACAGGCACAGGTGCAATTGCTTTGGCACTTGCCAGTGAACGTCCGCGTTGGCAAGTGTTGGCAACAGATATCTATTTGCCGACGTTACAGGTTGCACAAGAAAATGCCCAGCGTCATCAGTTACAACAAGTAAGATTTGCATGTGGCGCATGGTTTGATGCGATTCCAGCCCAAAAATTTGACCTGATTGTGTCAAATCCGCCGTATATTGACCCAGAAGATGTCCATTTGCAGCAACTTGGTGTCGAACCACAGCGCGCTTTGATTGCTCAGCAGAAAGGTCTGGCGGACTTGAAAATTATTATTGATCAGGCCGTGAACTGGTTAAACCCACAAGGTTGGGTGGTGCTTGAACATGGTTATGATCAGGGTGCTGTGGTTCGAGGAATATTTTTGCAAGCAGGTTTTAGTCAGATTCGAACAGTACAAGATTATGGAAAAAATGATCGTGTAACCTTGGCGCAATGGGACAATAAAAAGAACTGACAATATCGTCACAAAATATAACATTTTGCTGACTTATGTTATACTAAAGCATGATTTTTTGGCTGAACACTGACTGATTGCCGAAAATTAAAATGAGCTGCATCAAGAAATGCGGCTTTTTTAATTTCATTTTGCAATGGTTAAAGTGACTTACATGCATATATGGGTTGTCCATAAGCTTTGGCATACACTCAATATATGTTGTTTTACGCATTTTCGTGAATGCTGATGCGCAGCAGTGTGTAATCGGCATTTTTTTCAAGGGCTGTATATGGCGACTCCTCAATCTTCATCAGGTGTACTTGAACGTTTATTTAAGTTAAGTGAAAACAAGACAACGTTTAGAACCGAAGTGCTTGCAGGTGTAACTACATTTATCACTATGTGTTACATCATTATTGTTAATCCAATGATTCTTTCCACGACAGGAATGGATCATGGCGCTGTATTTGTAGCAACCTGTTTGGCTGCGGCAATTGGCTGTTTGGTGATGGGGCTGATTGCCAATTACCCAATTGCACTCGCACCAGGCATGGGACTGAATGCGTATTTTACTTATTCTGTATGTTTGGGGATGCATGTACATTGGCAAACGGCACTGGCTGCGGTGTTTATTTCAGGCTGTGTATTTGTTCTGATTAGCTTTTTGAAAGTCCGAGAAGCAATTGTTAATGCCATTCCAATGTCGCTCAAATTTGCAATCGGTGGCGGGATTGGTTTGTTCCTGGCTCTGATCGCGTTAAAAAATGCAGGCATTATTGTTCATAATGACGCCACTTTAGTGGGCTTGGGTGATATTAAGCAGCCGACAGTTTTGTTGACCTTACTTGGCTTCTTGATGATTGTCGTGTTGCATCACTTCCGTGTACGCGGTGCGATTATTATTAGTATTTTGGCAATTACAGCGATCTCGACTGTAATGGGCTTAAACAAGTTCCAAGGCGTTGTGGGCGAAGTGCCATCACTAGCGCCAACCTTCTTGCAAATGGACTTTAAAGGTCTGTTTACTGCGAGCATGGTTGGGGTGATTTTTGTATTTTTCTTGGTCGATTTGTTTGACTCAACGGGTACATTGGTTGGGGTTGCGCATCGTGCAGGACTATTGAAAGAAGGTAAATTACCGCGCCTGAAAAAAGCCCTGTTTGCTGACTCAAGCGCAATTATTGCAGGTGCTGCACTTGGGACATCTTCAACGACGCCTTATATTGAATCTGCATCGGGTGTTGCCGCAGGTGGACGTACAGGTTTAACAGCAGTTGTGGTTGCCATCCTGTTTTTGGGGTGTTTGTTTTTCGCGCCACTGGCTCAATCAGTTCCTAGTTTTGCAACTGCACCAGCCTTGCTCTTTATTGGCGTATTGATGATTCAGGGTATCACCCATATTGAATGGGATGATATTACTGAGGCTGTTCCTGCATTCCTAACCTTGGTGTTTATGCCATTTTCCTACTCAATTGCTGATGGTATTGCCATGGGCTTTATTAGCTATGCCTTGATTAAACTGTTTACAGGTAAGGCAAGCAGCGTACCGTATATGGTGTGGATTGTGGCGGTGCTTTGGGTGATTAAGTTTATTGCCTTTGGTGGTTAGTTTTTTATTGAAAGTTGGGGTGTAAACTCAGTTTGCACCCTTTTTTGTTTTTAGGAGATAACATGAGTCAACTTGATCTCATTCGTGCTTTGCCAAAAGCAGAGCTGCATGTACATATTGAAGGTACGTTTGAGCCTGAGCTCATGTTTGCGATTGCAAAACGCAACCAAGTTATTATTCCTTATGAAACGATTGAGGACGTCAAGCAAGCCTATAATTTCCACAATCTGCAATCTTTTTTAGATATTTACTATGCAGGTGCCAACGTTCTGATTCATGAGCAGGATTTTTATGATCTGGCTTGGGCATATTTTGAAAAATGCCAACAGGACAATGTGGTACATACAGAAATGTTCTTTGACCCACAAACCCATACGGTACGTGGTATTGCCTTTGAAACGGTACTCAATGGTTTAGTTCGCGCTTGTGAAGATGCTAAGGCTAAACTCGGTATTAGCTCAGAACTGATTATGTGCTTCTTGCGTCATTTAAGCGAAGCTGATGCGATTGAAACATTTGAGCAAGCCTTGCCATTTAAAGACAAAATTATTGGTGTTGGCCTAGATTCTAGTGAAGTTGGGCATCCACCAGAAAAATTTGAACGTGTTTTTACCAAAGCCCGTGAAGCAGGGTTCCTGATTGTAGCGCATGCAGGTGAAGAGGGGCCAACAGAATACGTGTGGCAGGCACTAGATTTACTTAAAGTCAATCGTATCGACCACGGTGTGCGCTCAGAAGAAGATCCAGCACTTATGCAGCGTTTGGCACAAGAACGTATGCCTTTAACCGTTTGCCCGCTGAGCAACTTAAAGCTCTGTGTGGTGAAGGATATGCGCGAGCACAACATTCAGCGCTTACTTGAGCAAGGTTTATGTGTGACCGTGAATTCAGATGACCCAGCTTATTTTGGCGGTTATATGAATGACAACTTTATTGCAGTTGCAGAAGCTTTGGCTTTGAGTGAAGACGAATTGAAAAAATTGGCAATCAACTCATTTGAAGCATCTTTTTTGGAAGATGCTGAAAAAGAGAAATGGATTAACCAGATTCATGCACTATAAGCAAAATGAAAAGGAACGCAATTGCGTTCCTTTTTTTATGGTTTAGGTTGGCGTGTCATACTAAGCAAGACAGTATCTTTATCAAAAAAATGATGTTTTAGTGCTGCAAGAATATGGCCAACTAACAATAAGCCCACTGTCCAAGATAGATAAATATGGATGGGTTTTACAATTGCCATAATTTCAGGATTGGTATCGAGTAATCGTGGAAGATTAAACAAATACAGTACAGGCGCAGGATGTCCAGCAGTCCAGCTGAATAAACAGCCTGTAATCGGTAGTGCCAGTAACATAAAATATAGCGCCAAATGCCCGAAGTGAGCCAATGCCTTCATGCCTGCTGACATGCCATCAGGAAGTTGTGGAGCAGGATGGGTATAGCGCCAGAAAATGCGAATCACCACTAAAAATAAAATCGTGGTTGCAATGTTTTTATGCAGGGTAATGACATCACCTTTAAATGCACCATCGGTTTCATAGCTGAGGAAGTTGCCACTATAAAAACCGATGATCCATGCACTAATAAAAATAAGAGCCATCAGCCAGTGTAAAAACTGAGCAGTACGCGTGTAATAAGCAGATTTTGTATTCATAAAGCTTTTTGATCAGAAGCAGTTTAATGATTTTGTATTATAAAAATCGAGCGTCTTGGCTTAAAATGCAATCTGCGTGACAGTGTTGTGTGAAATATAGAACAATCCTGCGATTGTGCTGTAATTTTATACACATAGCCGATGGGCACTAGAAAAAATCACGGTGTTCTGGTTATTTGGGCAAAATATTTTGATTAACTGTAAGGTGTAAGTAGCAAATGAAAAAAACTTTTGGGGCACTCTGTGCAATCGCAATCTTATCTAGTGGATGTGCAACAGATGGAACCCTAGCAACAGGTACAAATCAAGCAGCAGCACAACAGCTCGGTATGACTGCCATCAAAATTGCGATTAATGCTAAATGTACAACAGAGCTCGATAATCAGCCAGCATGGAAAATGATGAGCCGTGCCATGACGACAGAGCAGCAGCAAACTGTACAAACAAATATTTGTGGTTGTGTAAGTGACAAAGCTCCTGAAAATATTACAGCAGTTGATTTGGCGACCGCTGCAATTGATCCAGCCGCACGCGCGACCATTGTGAATAATGCAGTTACACGTACCTTGAATCAGTGTGTTGCTGAAGCCTTAAAACCTTAAATCAGGGTAGCAGCACATGAAAATAGCAGGCGTAGATGAGGCAGGTCGTGGACCTTTAGTAGGTTCAGTCGTGGCTGCTGCGGTGATCTTGGATCCAAACAACCCGATTGATGGGTTAAATGATTCCAAGAAGCTGACAGAAAAGAAACGTGAAAAACTGTTTGTGGAAATTCAGGAAAAAGCTTTGGCATGGTCAATTGCTGAAGCAACGCATGAAGAAATTGATCAGTTAAATATTTTGCAAGCGACTTTTTTGGCAATGCGCCGAGCAGTTGCTGGGTTATCTATACAACCTGATAAAGTTTTGGTTGATGGTAACCAGATTCCGAAAGGTTTAACTATAGATTGTGAAGCAATAGTTGGAGGCGATGCAACTCACGCTGAAATTAGTGCTGCCAGTATTTTGGCAAAGGTAACACGTGATCGGCAAATGTTACTGCTTGATCAGGAATACCCACAATATGCATTTGCCAAGCATAAAGGGTATCCAACGAAAGCGCATTTTGATGCAATCGCTGAATTTGGCGTTATTGAGCAGCATCGTCGCAGCTATAAGCCCGTGAAAAAGGCTTTGGGCTTAGAATAATTACTTAAAATATCAAAAGCGATCTCTTTGATCGCTTTTAATATTTTTACAGAGCCTATAACGATATATATCATCTGTAATTATCGGTTAAATTTATTTTGATTAAATTCATCATCGTAAAATGACGGTTGATAATCTTGATCGATGTTTTGAAGGTGCTCGTGCATAGCGCGTTCATGTTGAATGCGTTGATAAATTTCTTCACGATGCACTGATACTTCTTTGGGAGCATTTACACCAATGCGAACTTGGTTGCCTTTAACACCAAGTACCGTCACACTGACTTGATCCCCAATCATTAAAGTTTCTCCGACACGACGAGTCAGAATCAGCATGTTTGTCTCCTTGCTAATCGCTAAACCTGCATTGCTGTTATGCAAAAATTAAACCACAACCTCAGAAAAAATATTTTAACAGCATGCGGTAACTACTAATAAGAAGCAGTATGATACCGTGATTGTTAAATATTTTCTAAATATTCTTTGCTAATATAACAGAGCCGCTCTAGTTTCCATAGAGCGGCTCTGCTTTTTTCTCACTCATCTTCCTAAAAAACTGAAGATAGTGAATAAGCTTTAAGCACGTGCGCTGCTTTCACCGTGTTCACGGTCTAAACCAAACGCAGTGTGCAGGCTGCGAACAGCAAGCTCTAAATAGTTTTCTTCAATTAATACTGAAATTTTGATTTCTGAAGTTGAAATCATCAAAATATTGATGTTTTCTTCTGCAAGTGCAGTAAACATTTTACTAGCAACACCTGCATGAGAGCGCATACCTACACCCACGATAGAAACTTTCACAATATTATCGCGTGCAGTTACTTCACGTGCTTTAATTTCTTTTGCGATGTTGTCCAAAATTGCTTTGGCTTTAGCAAAGTCAGTACGATTCACAGTGAATGTAAAGTCGGTTGTACCATCTTCTTCAATATTTTGTACGATCATATCAACTTCGATGTTGGCAGCACCGATAGGCGATAGGATTTTTGAAGCGATGCCTGGTTCATCAGGCACACCTAAAATAGTCAATTTAGCTTCATCGCGGTTGAATGCGATACCAGAGATAATAGGCTGTTCCATAGTGTCTTCCGCTTCAGTTGTAATAAGTGTTCCTACGTTTTGTTTGAATTCATCATCAAATACGCCGTCATTATCATTGTCAAAACTTGACAATACACGCAGTGGCACTTGATATTTTCCTGCGAATTCAACTGAACGAATTTGTAAAACTTTTGAGCCTAAAGATGCCATTTCCAGCATTTCTTCAAAAGAGATACGATCAATTTTCTTGGCTTTTGGCGCAACACGTGGATCAGTTGTATATACACCATCGACATCTGTATAGATTTGGCATTCATCTGCACGTAGTGCAGCAGCAAGTGCAACACCTGTCGTATCTGAACCACCACGACCAAGTGTTGTTGTATTGCCAAGCGCATCCACACCTTGGAAGCCAGCAACCACAATGACACGACCAGCATCTAAATCAGCAGTCATCACGTCAGTTTCAATTGCTTCAATACGAGCTTTGGTAAAGGCGCTGTCGGTCTTAATACCCACTTGACGACCTGTGTAGGATTTAGCTTCGACACCAATAGAATTGAGTGCCATCGCTAACATGGAAATAGTAACCTGTTCACCCGTAGATACCATTTGGTCAAGTTCACGAGGATCAGGTGTCTCGGTAATGGCTTTCGCGAGAGACAACAAGCGGTTGGTTTCACCACTCATTGCAGACACCACCACAACCACTTTGTGACCATGATCATGCCAGCGCTTCACGCGACGAGCTACATTTAAAATGCGCTCGGGTGTTCCCATTGAGGTACCACCATATTTTTGTACGATTAATGCCATAATTTTTCCATACAAGCCACGACCCTGTTTGAAACAGGGTCAGTTACACAAAAAGTGAGATTATTTTTGCTCAAGCCAAGCAGGGAGTGCTGCCATAACTTGATCAAACTTGTCATTGAGTGGTGCCCCGCCTTGTGCTAGATCTGGTTTCCCACCGCCTTTGCCACCAAGCTCTTGGCTTAAGTGCTTGATGATATCGCCTGCTTTCAAGGTTGCTGTGAATTCTTGTGCAACCGATGCAAGCAAGCTCACTTTATCAGCTTCTACACCAGCCAACACAATCACGGCATCATTGAATTTAGATTTGATACTATCGTGTAAATGACGCAATGCTTTTGCGTCAACATTTTGAACGGTGCTGATCAAAGTTTTTCGACCAGCAATCGTTTGCATTTGGTTGATCAGTTCACTTGCTTGGAAATTTGCAAGTTTTTGATTCAACTGTTCAATCTGTTTTTGCAAACTAGATGCATGCTCAACAGTTGCCTGAACTTTCTCTAGGGTTTGGTCTTTTTGCGCTTTCAATAGACCATTGATTTGTTGAATAGTCGCATCCATTTTTTGCACTGCTTCAAGTGCTTTGGTGCCTGTAACTGCTTCAATACGGCGAACACCTGCTGCAACACCACCTTCAGAAGTGATTTTAAACAAGCCAATATCGCCAGTACGCTTAACGTGAATACCACCGCAAAGCTCAATCGAGAAGTTTTTCTCATCAATAATAGAACCCATTGATAATACGCGAACTTCATCACCATATTTTTCACCAAACAGCATCATTGCGCCTTTGGCTTTGGCAGATTCGATGTCTAAAACTTCAGTGCTAACAACAGTATTGGCAATCACTTCACGGTTCACCAGACGCTCAACTTGCTGTAATTGCTCGAAGCTTACAGGTTGGTCGTTGGCAAAGTCGAAACGTAAAATATCAGAAGCAACCAAAGAGCCTTTTTGCTGAACGTGAGAGCCTAAAACTTGGCGTAGTGCAGCGTGAAGTAAATGTGTTGCAGAGTGGTTGCGTGCAGTGGCTTCGCGTAGATCTGCTTTTACTGTTGCTTCGACATTTTGAGCAGCTTTTAAGCTACCCATAGTCACGATACCTTGGTGAACAAATGCTGCGCCTGATTTTTTGGTGTCTTGAACTTCAAAAATACCAGTTTCGTTTTTGAAGATACCTGTATCACCAATCTGACCACCACTTTCAGCATAGAAAGGTGTTTGGTTCAGTACAATCAGTGCTTCATCGCCTTCAACCACTTCGTCAACCTGTTCGCCATCTTTATAAATGGCAACAATTTGACCTTGACCTTGCGTTGCAGTGTAACCGTCAAATTGAGTTTTGCTGTCGACTTTCACAATACTGTTATAGTCAACATTGAATTTGCCTGCATCACGTGCGCGTTGACGCTGTGCAGCCATTTCAGTTTCAAAACCAGCTTCATCAATCGTCAGTTCACGTTCACGTGCGATGTCAGCAGTCAAGTCAGCAGGGAAGCCGTAAGTGTCATATAGTTTGAATACTACTTCACCAGGAATAACGTTGCCTTTTAACTGGCTGAGTTCGCCTTCAAGTACTTTCAAGCCTTGCTCAAGAGTTTTTGCGAACTGTTCTTCTTCTTTGATAAGCGCAGCTTCGATGCGTTCACGGTTTTCGATCAACTGTGGATAAGCTTCGCCCATCACATCAATCAAAGGTTGCAACATTTTGTAGAAGAATGTGCCTGTTGCCCCAAGTTTATTACCATGACGAATCGCACGACGGATAATGCGGCGCAGTACATAACCACGACCTTCATTGGATGGGTTGACACCATCAGCAATCAGGAAGCAGCAAGAACGCGCATGGTCAGCAACCACGCGTAAAGATGGTTGACCTTGATCCTCAGTACCAACAATCTCAGCAGCAGCTTTAATCAGGTGCTTAAACAAGTCGATGTCGTAGTTCGAGTTCACATGTTGTAAAACTGCAGAAATACGTTCTAAGCCCATACCTGTATCAACAGAAGGAGCAGGTAATGCATGTAACACGCCATCTGCAGTACGGTTGAACTGCATGAAGACGTTGTTCCAGATTTCGATATAGCGGTCACCATCTTCTTCGGCAGAGCCTGGTAAACCACCCCAGATATGATCGCCGTGATCATAGAAAATTTCAGAACAAGGACCACAAGGACCTGTGTCACCCATTGCCCAGAAGTTGTCAGATGCGTATTTTTCGCCTTTATTGTCACCAATACGGATAATACGTTCAGCAGCTAGACCAACTTCTTTGTTCCAGATGTCGTAAGCTTCATCGTCAGTATGGTAAACAGTGACATAAAGATTATCTTTGTTTAAACCTAGCCATTCTGCTGAAGTTAAAAACTCCCATGCGTAAGTAATGGCATCGCGTTTGAAGTAATCACCAAAAGAGAAGTTGCCCAACATTTCAAAAAAGGTATGGTGACGTGCGGTATAACCGACATTATCAAGGTCGTTATGCTTACCACCAGCACGTACACATTTTTGTGAAGTTGTCGCACGGACATAATCACGTTTTTCTAAACCTAGGAAGCAGTCCTTGAACTGGTTCATACCCGCATTGGTGAAAAGTAAAGTCGGGTCATTCGCGGGAACGAGAGAACTCGATGCAACACGTGTATGACCTTTAGTTTCAAAGAAATGTAAAAAGGCTTCACGAATTTCAGCGGACGTCATAAAACGTGTACTCACAACAAGTCACTCCATCTAATCATTTTGGCTAAACGCATTAAATCAAATCTTTTAAAATAGTAAAACCGATTAATACGAGGCTGATAATTTAAAAACGCCAAATTATAACGAAAAATCAGGGTATGACCAATGATTTTAGGCGTAAATCACGACAAATCTATGAAATAAGTCTATGTTTGATATATGCTTTCGGGAGATGAAATCTGTGGGTTTTCTTTAAATTTCAGCCATATAGCCAGTAACCTTGAAAACTGGTACAAGAAAGACGAAGAGGTGAACTTATTTTTTAATTAAGATTTTGATTTTAAAAATATTTAATAAATTGACCATTGTGGTGTAAAAATATAAAAGTGCATTGTTTACATGATTATTTTGAATTGTAGGATATTGAACAGAAAATTGGCTGCCTTGTTATTGTGATATTGATTAAATTTCAAATTTTCATATAGATTTCTTTCCTCAAAATATTGTTTAAAATTTAGCATTTTTGGTTTAAAAATATATTGTAGTCATGATGATGACATTGAAATAATGCATCAATTGAGAATAGCTTGATTAGCGATCATTTAAGTTGAGTATATTCTTTATCAAACACAAAAAATATTCTTGATTATATTTTAATGAACATGCAGATAATTGTTTTTAAATTATATTTGAAATATGAGCAATTGAACTATCATCACTATCTTGAATGTTTTAAGATAACTCACTCAATTTTTCGTTATTAGGAAATGATGATCATGCAGCGAATCGCAATTAATGGGTTTGGGCGGATTGGACGCAATGTAATTCGTGCATGGTTTGAGAATCCAAAACAGTTTCACTTCGATATTGTGGCTATTAATGATATTGCTGATGTTGAAACTTTGTTACACCTATTTAAGTATGATTCTACGCACGGTCGTTTTAAAGGTCAGGCACAGATTGTCACTGAGCAGGGCGATACATTTTTGTCGGTACAAAGCGCAGGACAATCCCTTAAAATTCAGGTATTCCGTGGTTCACAGCCAGAACAGTTACCGTGGGATCAACTCAATATTGATGTTGTACTCGAATGTACAGGGTTGTTTCGTTCGCGTGAGGCGGCAACACGTCATTTAACTGCAGGCGCAAAGCGTGTGATTATTGGCGCTGCGCCGTTTGACAGTGTCGATATTGCGGTGGTGTATGGGGTTAACCATTTAGAGGTTAAAGCCAGTGATCAAATTATTTCCAGTGTGTCGTGTACTACACAAGCTTTAGTGCCATTGGTAAAAATTCTGGATGACAATTTTGGTATTGAAACTGCGTTAATGACAGAAATTCATGCAGTGACTGCTGATCAGTCAGTGCTTGATCATGCACATCGTGACTTACGCCGTGCACGTGCAGCAGGGCACAATATTATTCCAACGACATCGAGCGCCTTAGGAGCATTAAAACGAGTCATGCCAAAAATGGCAGATCGGATTGATGGGTATTCGATTCGTGTGCCAACCATTAATGTTGCTGCGATTGATTTAAGTTTTGTTGCACAAAAGGCACTGAGTATAGAGACATTACATACAGTCTTAAAACAAGCTGCAGATACTTATTATGCCGAAATTATGTCGGTAACGGATGAGGTGTTGGTGTCAAGTGATTTTAACCATTCACCTGAGTCTTTAATTGTTGATTTTACTCAAACTATGTTGGTGGGACGTCAGGCAAAAGTATTTGCATGGTATGATAACGAATGGGGTTATGCAAATCGCTTGCTGGATTTGTGCGAATCTTTTACTTAAAAATGAATAAAATAGGGTAACTAAATGATGCTGATTTGGCTTTGGGGATTAACCAGTCTACTCATTGTAGTCGTTATGGTTGTGGTATGGATGCAGGTTAAAAATCAGCGTCAAGATTTAAGTGATCTGTCTGAAAATCATCAACTGAAACAACAAGTAACACATTTGGAAGATCATCTTAAAAAGACTTTAGAAATTATGCAGGATCTTGTCAAGAAAATGCACACACAACAAGAAGTATTGGACAGGACATCGGGTAAATTACAACAGCTTGAAAAACAACAGGTTGAAATACTGCATGTGCTAGCGCAACTAGTACAGTCCAAAGACAAATAATATTGTCTTTGGCTGCAGTTAATGTAGCCAGATTAAGCGTAAGGCAGCGGCAGAAAGCATACTCAGCATAACCGTTGGCAATAAAGAAAAACGCGATGCTGCCAGTAAAGTGATTGCCATCGCAATAAAGTCTGCTGGATTGTCCCGTACAAAATACGGGGCGATGACAGAGATCAGCACACAACCTGGCACAACTTCAAGAATACGTTTTTGTCGTACAGACAAGGTTCTATTTTTGAGTAAAAGATAGCCTAATACCCGCGTAGCATAGGTCGTCAGTGCAACACAAATAATGGCAAGCAAAGTCATTGAATGAATCATGCTTCATCTCCAGTTAAAAAGAATGCTGAAGCAATCCCACAAATTGCCCCTACAGGTACATACCAGCCCTGAGGCAAATACAGGTATGCCAATACCGCAGCAACTAAACTGACGAACCAAGGGCGTGCTGCGTAAAAACCTTGCCACATGCCACATAATAACACTAGAAACACCGCGGGAAATGCCATATCAAAGCCCCAGCGAGTCACATCACCTAGCACAGGACCAATTGCACCACCGAGCGCGGTAAATACGACCCACATGCTGTATAAGGCAAAACAGACACCTGAATAAAAAGCCATGTTGAACTGCTGGCTCAATTTGTAATGTGAGTTTTGCTGCGCGTTGGCAAGCCCCATTGCCCAGCTTTCGTCACACATAAAGAATAGTGCGGGTAAGACTTTTTTATTGGGTAAGTGCTTTAGGTAGGGAACAAGGCTAGCACCCATGAGCAAATGCCGACTGTTGACTAAAAAAGTAATAAACATCAAGACAAAAATGTGTGGCGGATTGGTCCAGACTTCTAAAATGGCAAATTCTGAACCACCTGCAAAATTTAAACCTGTCAATAATGGAATTTCGAGCAGGCTAAAGCCTTTTTGAGTGGCTTGGGTACCTAAAACCAGCGCAAAAGGAATAATCCCGAGTAGCATAGGTATAGACATTTTTAATCCACGTTTGAACTCAACAAAATCACTTGAATCATTCAGGCTTTGCGCCGTATTTTTAAGCGTCAACATGTCTATAAACCTAACTGGAGTATTACAAAAACAGAAAAATAGTTTATGGCAATTGTTAAAGTATTTGTCGCTAAAATTAGCTTTGAATTTTATTATTTTGATATATTATATTAATGAATTAATAAAAATTAGCATTTAAATGCTTGGTGTGAATTATGGATCAGATCGACAGACGTATTTTGCAAGCGTTACAGCATGATGGGAAATTGCAAAACAATGAGTTGGCACAACGGGTTGGCTTATCTGCGTCTCCGTGCTTGCGTCGAGTTAAACAGCTTGAAGATGAAGGTGTAATTGAAAGGTATGTTGCACTGGTTGATCCCGCCAAAGTCAATCTGGGGCTGACTGTTTTTGCTCGTATCTGGCTGAAAGAGCAAGATGCCAAAACGGTAAATCAGTTTGTTGAGGCGATTACTGATTTACCAGAAGTAGTCGAATGTCAACTCATGGCAGGAGATTGTGATTTTTTCTTAAGAATTGTGGTATCTGATCTGGAAGCTTACCGACAATTTCAAATTCAGCGGCTGAATAAAATTTCAGGGATTCAAAATGTCAAAACTGAGATTCCACTGCAAAAAATCAAACAGACTACAGAATTGCCACTGTATTAGCTTATTCTCGCATGAGGCGAACCATACTGTTGAGTGAATATTGCTATTAACCTAAAAGCTGTTCAATAAAGCTGTTTTTAAACTGTCAGTTTGCAGTTTGGGCATGATGTTGCGATTCAGGATGCACAAACGACATAATTTGCATGCTTTAAATTTTGCAAAAATTGAAAGCGCAGAAAACTATCTGAATGATGCAATATGATGAATAGATTTCTCTAATTATCCCATTTTATTTTTCTTGTGCTTCATTGAAATAGATTTCAATTTTACTCAGGAAAAACAATGAGGAGGGTATAAATTCTCATGAAAGAGGTCTAATAAAATATAAAAATCTCAGTGCATGTCCTAATCTTACGTGCTAGACTATGAGAAATCGGGTGTGTTCCCGATTTTTTTATGCGGATTACTTCCGCGCAGGCAAAAATTTAGGTTTACAACATGCCCATTTCAGAGACATGGTTATTACCTGATGGTGTAGCTGATGTATTACCGGAACAAGCGCAAGTCGTAGAAGCATTGCGTCGTAAAGCATTAGATTTCCTCGCATCGCGTGGTTATCAGTTGGTGTACACGCCATTTATCGAATACATCGAATCTTTATCTTCTCTTTCCGAATCGAATCAAGATTTAGACCTAGCCACGTTTAAAGTGATTGACCAGCTTTCAGGTCGATTACTCGGTGTTCGTGCCGATATGACACCGCAAGTGGCACGTATCGATGCGCATGTACGTCCTGTTCAAGGCATAGCACGTTATTGTTATGCGGGCACGGTATTACATACGAAACCACAAGGGTTTAATACCTCGCGTGCACCATTACAGATTGGTGCGGAATTATTTGGACATGACAGTATCGATGCTGATGTAGAAATGGTCGATGTCATGTTGAATCTATTGGCAACAGCAGATCTGATTGACGGTGTCCATCTAGATTTAGGGCATGTCGGATTATTCCGTAGTTTAGTCAAGTTAGCCGGTTTGAATAAAGAAACAGAACACCAGCTTTCTGATCTTTATCAGCGTAAAGCCTTGCCTGAACTGGCCGAGTTTACCCAGTCAATTAACTTCGGTTCAGATTTTTATGCACTTGGACGTTATTCAAGTGATTTAGATGCTCTGCAAGCCAATCTAAGCCCCGCAGTTTTGACGGATGCTGCATTTAGACAAGCTTTAGAAGCGGTCATTACCACGCATGCACAAATTCGTGCACGTTGGGAAAACCTGGATATTGGTATAGATGTCGTTGAGTTACGTTCTTATCATTATCATACGGGTTTGATGTACGCAGTTTATGCGCCAAATCGTGCAGCACCACTGGCACAAGGTGGTCGTTATGATGGTATTGGCGAACATTTTGGACGCTCCCGTCCTGCAACAGGCTTTAGCTGTGACTTATATGCACTATGTGCGGGTCAGTTCAAACAAGTCAGCACTGTGGTTGCACCCAAAGGGATTGATGCAGATCTGATGAAAGCAATTGAACAGGCTCGAGCGCAAGGCTTAAGTGTAATTCAATTGTTGGGTAATGATGATTTAAACTCTGTGCCATACGCAACGCATCAATTGGTGCAAGTTGCAGGCGAGTGGACAATCGAGAAAATTTAAGCGCTGAATCAGGTGTTCATGTCACTTGATTAAGTTTTCAATTTTAACAGCATGATGTAATGAGGCTATTATGGGCAAGAATGTTGTGGTACTCGGTACCCAATGGGGCGACGAAGGTAAAGGTAAAATCGTTGACCTGCTCACAGATCAAGCGGCTGCGGTCGTTCGTTATCAAGGCGGACACAATGCAGGGCATACACTTGTCGTTGGTGGTAAAAAAACAGTATTGCACCTCATTCCATCTGGTATTTTACGTGACAACGTACTGTGCTTAATTGGCAATGGTGTTGTACTTTCTCCTGCTGCGCTAATTGAAGAAATGAGCATTTTGGAAAAAGAAGGCGTGCCTGTAAAAGAGCGTCTACGTATTTCTCCAAACTGTCCGCTTATTCTTCCAAACCATATTGCATTAGACCAAGCACGTGAGAAAAAACGTGGTAATGCGAAAATCGGTACAACAGGTCGTGGTATTGGTCCAGCATACGAAGATAAAGTTGCTCGTCGTGCTGTACGTGTTGCTGACTTGGTTCGCGGTGGTGAACATCTTACTGCGCAATTAACTGAGTTACTTGAATACCATAACTTCCAGTTAACTCAATTCTACGGTGTAGAAGCAGTGAAGTTGGAAGATGTACTTGCGCTTTGTGATCAATGGCGTGAAGTGGTTGCTCCATTGGTGATAGATGTAACAACTGAGTTGCATAACTATCGTAAAAATGGTCAAAACATCATGTTTGAAGGTGCGCAAGGTTCTCTTCTTGATGTCGACCACGGTACATATCCGTATGTAACGTCTTCAAACACCACTGCTGGTGGCGTAAGCTCTGGTTCAGGTCTTGGTCCATTACACCTTGACTATGTGCTAGGTATTACTAAAGCGTATACAACACGTGTAGGTGCAGGTCCATTCCCAACAGAACTTGTTTATGATGCAGCGGCTGATCAGGGCGATGCAATTGGTAAACACTTGGGTACTGTAGGACATGAGTTTGGTGCTTCAACTGGTCGTCAACGCCGTTGTGGTTGGTTCGATGCAGAAATTCTGCGCCGTTCAGTCGATGTCAACTCACTTTCTGGTATTTGCTTAACGAAGCTTGATGTTCTAGATGGCTTGGAAGAAGTGAAAATCTGTGTGGGCTATGAAGCAGCAGATTCTGGTTGTGTTGGTTCTTCTGATGCACTTGCATATGAAGCCTTAAAACCAATTTATGAAACACTGCCAGGTTGGTCTGAGTCAACTGTTGGTGCAACCAGCATGGAACAACTTCCTGACAATGCGATTGCTTATATCAAACGTATTGAGCAGTTGATTGAATGTCCAATTGACATCATTTCTACTGGTCCAGACCGTGCAGAAACTATCGTATTACGTCATCCATTTTCTGCGTAATAAGATCAGATAAGTTAAAAAACCGCGATCTTTGTGTCGCGGTTTTTTTATGCAGTGAAACTTTGACCCGACCAAAGTTCACTTTATTTTTTGAGCCTTTATGATTAAAACTCCAATAAAATGCTATCAATTGGATAGGGGTGCCAATGCAGTTACAACCTAATATTTCAAAAACAATTTTTTATTCTTTTCTCTTTGCTTTAGGTGGTGCGCCAACGCTTGCCATGCTGATCGCATCTCAACAAACCCGAGATCCACATATATTGATGTCTGCTTTTGTGGGGTTGAGTGTTGTGCTGGTCTGCATTTTTGTTCCTATTGTACTGATTCAAAATACATTTTTGTTGGTTAGGCGGGATAGTTTACAGCTTGAAGAGAAAATTAAATCTGTATCAAATGTTTACTTTGCTTTAAATGTGGGGTGTTTGATTTTTTGGTTATTGTTTATGTTTAAATAACGCCAGTATTACATAAATATAATATTTTAACCTTTAGGTCAGGAGTTCTGTTCTAATTTTATATTTTATAATACAAAAATATTCAATAATTTGAATGTGAATTTAAATTTGGAGTTTCTGAAATAATGAACAATAAACTCATTTTGAGCTTAGGATTGGCTACTGTTGTTAGTATGACTGGATGTACAACAATTGCAGATATGGCTGGTGCTGACTCTGCAACTTTAAATGCCAGCGCAGCAAGCAGCTTTGCAAAGATGAAGCAAGATGCGCAGCAAAAAGGACAGCTTGATACATCATCGAGTACCTATAGACGTATTAATGCCGTACTATCACGGATGCAGCCTTATGCGGATCAGGCAAACCAGACTGGGCAAGCATTCCAATGGCAACTTGCAGTTTTAAAGTCAGATGAAGTCAATGCTTATGTTGCTCCAGGTGGCAAAGTGGTATTTTATACAGGCATTGTCAACAAGCTGAATTTAACTGATGCTGAAATCGCTGCGGTGATGGGGCATGAAATGACGCATGCCTTGGAAGAACATTCAAAAAACAAATTAGGCGCACAAGCCTTGACCAATTTGGCAGTTAATGTAGGCAAGTCTTATGTTGGTGATGCAGCAGGTGGCTTGGGCTCAGCAGCTTTAGACTTGGGTAGTCAGGTTGGTGTAGGATTGCCATACTCCCGTAGTCTGGAAAGCCGTGCTGACTATGGTGGTTTAATGCTCATGGCAAAAGCGGGCTATAACCCGCAAGCAGCACTTAGCCTGTGGGAAAAAATGAATAAACTTGAAGGGGCAGGTGGTCCAGCATTTTTGTCAACGCACCCTTCAAATTCACAGCGTATTGATGCAATGCGCAGGAACTTACCAGCAGCAATGGCAATATATAATAGCCGTAGATAAACCTCAGTCATGACATTAAAAAAGGATGCTGTTGCATCCTTTTTTGTCTATGGAGCTGGGTTGGGTTGCTGTTTATGTATGGCTTCAATTTCTTGTAAGATTTCTTCATTCAATTCAATATCAAAGGCAGTAATATCTTCTTTGAGCTGTGCCATTGAAGTTGCGCCAATAATGGTGCTGGTGACAAAAAACTGCTGTTTAATAAATGCAAGCGCAAGTTGAGTTAGTGTTAAACCATGTTTTTCAGCAAGTTGTGCGTACTGTTCAGTTGCCCATTCACATTCAGGGTTGGTGTAACGACTAAACCGTGAAAATAAGCTAATTCGCCCGTTGGCAGGTTTTGCGCCATTACGGTATTTACCTGTCAACATGCCAAATGCGAGAGGGGAATACGCCAGTAAACCAACACCTTCATATTTGGCAATTTCAGACATACCGACTTCATAACTACGGTTCAACAAGTTATATGGGTTTTGCACCGTTACAAATTTGCTCAGGTTCATTTTTTCAGCCAGATGCAGAAATTTCATGGTTCCCCAAGGTGTTTCATTGGATAGGCCAATAAAACGAATTCGACCTTTTTGAATTTCCTGATGCAATGCATCTAGAGTTTCTTCCAAGGCAGTGAGATCGTGTTCATGTTTGGCTGCAAGCTGATTGCCAAAGCCTAAGTGCCCAAAGAAATTGGTATGACGTTCTGGCCAGTGGAGTTGATATAAATCAATATAATCGGTTTGTAGTCGTTGCAGAGAACCATCTAGTGCTTGTTGAATATGTTGACGATTAAAGCGAGTTAGGCCTTGGCGAATAGCACTACCTCCAAAACTAGGCCCAGCAATTTTGGATGCAAGAAATAACCGATCACGCTGCCCATGTTGTTGAATCCAGTTGCCAATAATTCGCTCAGTTGCACCTTGTGTTTCTGCTTTGGGCGGTACTGGGTACATTTCTGCGGTGTCCCAAAAATACAAACCCTGATCCAGTGCATAGTTAAGCTGGTCAAAAGCTTCTGCTTGTGTATTTTGTTCACCAAAGGTCATTGTACCTAAACAAATTTCAGGCAGTTGAATACCTGTATGTGCAAGCGGATTGAATTTCATGAAAGCACCTCTAGTTGTGATTATTTGGCTCAATAAAAAAGCAAATCCGAAGATTTGCTTTGACCGATCAATTCTTTATACAGAATGGTTGGAATCTTCAGAGTTTTCTAGTGCACTATCGTAAATGAGGATCGCCTTGCCTTCTGTTTCAATCATCCCTTGATCTTCAAGCGATTTAAGGACGCGTCCAACCATTTCACGTGAGCAACCTACAATACGCCCGATTTCCTGACGGGTAATGCGAATCTGGCGACCATTGGGTAATAGCATCGCTTCTGGCTGATGGGCCAGTTCGATTAAACAGCGTGCAATACGCCCTGTCACATCAATAAATGCGAGGTCGGTCATTTTGCGGGTGGTATTTTTGAGGCGGCGTGCCAACTGAGCAAAAATGGTGTAGTTTAAGTCAGGATATTGCTTGCTCAGCTCAATGAAGTTCTCATAAGAGATTTCTGCAATTTCACAGACTTCGCGAGTACGGACTTCAGCTGTGCGTAGCGGTTCAGTTTCAAATAGCCCCATCTCGCCAAAAAAATCACCTGCGTTTAAATAAGCTACAACAATTTCGCGGTCATCATCTTCTTTGAGTAAAATAGAAACAGAACCTTTTAGTATTAAATATAGAGATTTTGATTCGCTACCCACTTCGATGATGCTCGTGCGCTTAGGATACCGATTAATATAGGCGCGTTTTAATAAAGCCTTGACCGATTCTGGTAAATGGTTAGGAGATAATGCATCGTTCGCGAATGGAAAGAGATTAGCCGACATGTTTTCTTGTTCCACAAAATAAGAAGTAAAAAGATAGCTTTTGGTTTCTGTTAATATCTACGGTTAAATTCCTTCTCTAAATAAATTGTGTTAGTGTATTAGCACACAGTAATCTATATTTTTTTTTAGGTAGTTGCAATGCGATCAACGGTTCAATGGCTCGAGAATGTTGCATTTGAAGCAAAGTCTGAGAGTGGTCATAGTGTGGTAATGGATGGATCACCTGCATATGGCGGTGAAAACCGTGGTCCACGTCCTATGGAATTGATTCTGATGGGACTCGGTGGCTGCGCATCGTTTGATATTGTAACCATTTTAAAAAAAGCTCGTCAGGAAATTAGTAACGTTGAATGTCAGTTACAGGCAGAGCGCGCTGACGAAGTTCCTGCAGTCTTTACCAAAATTCATTTACATTTTATCGTCTCAGGTAAGGCGTTGAAAGAAAAGCAGGTTGCAAAAGCGGTTGAATTGTCAGCAGAAAAATACTGTTCTGCAAGTAAGATGCTTTCAAGTGGTGGTGTAGAAATTACCCATGACTTTGAAATTGTCGAAGTAGTATAAAATATGCCGTGTAAAGAAAAGCCAGTTTATATGAACTGGCTTTTTTGTTTTTGTGCAGAAATTTTAATTTTTTGACTTGAAAAAAATTAAAATGAGCCACATATTATTACTGAATAATATATAATGATTTTTTATAAATATTTGAAAAATCATAGAAAAAAATTTGAAATTTGAATAAGTGTTCCCATGTATTAGTTAAGTAGCAAATTGATGATGAGGTATAACAATAATGCAATTTGAAAAATTCACCAATCGATTGCAACAGACTTTATCCGATGCACAGTCTTTAGCAATGGGAAAAGATCACACTGCAATCGATAACATTCATATTCTGGCGGCACTCTTAAAAGAAGCTTCAAATCTTAGCTTGTTGCAACAGGCAGGAGCACGAATACCAGAATTAAAACAAAAGCTGGATCAAGCGTTAAATGATGCGGCGACTTTAGCCAACCCAACAGGAGAGATTAATCTGAATCCCGATGCGGTCAAAATGCTGAACTTGGCAGATCGCTATGCACAAAAAGCAGGGGATGAGTTTTTATCAACAGATTGGGTGTTGTTGGCGTTAGCAGAAGTTGGCGCAACAAAAAACATACTAAATAATACGGGCGTAACCGTTGAAGGCTTGCGCAAAGTAATCGAATCAATTCGAGGCAACGAAAAAGTCATGAGCAATACTCACGAAGATCAGCGTGACTCTTTAAATAAATATACCATTGACCTGACAGAGCGTGCTGCATCAGGCAAGCTAGATCCTGTCATTGGGCGTGATGATGAAATCCGTCGTACTATTCAGGTTTTGTCACGCCGTACTAAAAATAACCCAGTGCTGATTGGTGAACCAGGTGTAGGTAAAACCGCGATTGTTGAAGGTTTGGCACAGCGAATTATTAATGGTGAAGTTCCTGAAAGCCTTAAAGATAAAAGAGTTTTATCTCTAGATTTAGGTTCATTACTTGCAGGCGCCAAATATCGTGGCGAATTTGAGGAGCGCCTCAAAGCTGTTCTGAATGATTTGGCAAAACAAGAAGGTCGGGTCATCTTATTTATTGATGAATTACATACCTTGGTCGGTGCAGGTAAAACTGATGGTGCGATGGATGCAGGTAACATGCTTAAACCTGCATTGGCCCGTGGTGAGCTACGCTGTGTCGGTGCAACCACCCTTGATGAATACCGCCAATATATTGAAAAAGATGCTGCTTTAGAGCGTCGCTTCCAAAAAGTTTTGGTCGATGAGCCAAGTGTGGAAGATACAATCGCTATTTTACGTGGTTTGAAAGAGCGTTATGAAGTGCATCATGGTGTGAAAATTCTCGATTCAGCCATTATTGCGGCAGCGAAAATGTCACATCGTTATATTACAGATCGCATGTTGCCAGATAAAGCGATTGATTTGATTGATGAAGCGGCATCTCGCATAAAAATGGAGCTTGATTCGAAGCCTGAAGCATTAGATAAACTGGAACGTCGCCTGATTCAGTTGAAAATGCAGCTTGAAGCCGTGAAAAAAGATCAAGATGTGGGCAGTAAAGCCGAAGTTGCGCATTTAGAGAAACAGATTATTGAAGTTCAGCAAGAATACAATGATCTGGAAGAAGTCTGGAAAGCTGAAAAAACTTTGGCAGAGGGCGATAAAAAAGCACAGGTTGAGTTAGATAAAGCTCGTGTTGCTTTGGAAAAAGCCATTCGTGATGGTGATCTAGCTGAAGCTAGTCGCTTGCAATATGGTGTGATTCCAGAGTTGCAAAAACAACTGGCACAGGATGAAGTAGTTGAGGAATCTGAAGAACCAAAACTATTGCGTAACAAAGTCACTGACAATGAAATTGCAGAAGTTGTGAGCGCTGCAACAGGGATTCCTGTTTCTAAAATGCTGCAAGGGGAACGTGAAAAATTGCTTCATATGGAAGAGTTTTTACATAACCGTGTAGTTGGTCAAGATGAAGCCGTTGTTGCTGTCTCTAATGCCGTACGTCGTTCTCGTGCTGGCTTGTCTGACCCAAATCGCCCAAGTGGTTCGTTCTTGTTTTTGGGGCCAACAGGTGTGGGTAAAACCGAGTTGACCAAAGCCTTAGCGAATTTCCTGTTTGACAGTGATGACGCCATGATTCGAATTGATATGAGTGAATTCATGGAGAAACATTCGGTGAGCCGTTTGGTTGGTGCACCTCCAGGTTATGTTGGCTATGAAGAAGGCGGTGTGTTAACCGAAGCAGTTCGCCGCAAACCTTATAGTGTGGTTCTGTTTGATGAAGTTGAGAAAGCCCATCCTGATGTCTTTAACATTCTGTTGCAGGTCTTGGATGACGGGCGTTTAACTGATTCACAAGGTCGAGTGGTTGATTTTAAAAACACCGTAATTGTCATGACGTCTAACTTGGGTTCACAAGATGTCCGTGAACTTGGTGAGCATGCTCAAGATGATGAAATTCGCACTGTGGTGATGAATGCAGTAAGTCAGCACTTCCGCCCAGAGTTTATCAACCGTATTGATGAACTGGTGATTTTCCATTCACTCAAAAAAGTGCAAATCCGTGGTATTGCCGATATTCAGTTAAGCCGTTTGCGTAGCCGCTTGACAGAGAAAGACATGAGTTTGACTATTGAAGACAGTGCTTTTGATTCATTGATTGATGCTGGTTTTGACCCAATTTATGGTGCTCGTCCTTTGAAACGTGCAATCCAACAACAGGTTGAAAATAGTCTGGCACAAAAAATTCTATCTGGAGAATTTGTGCCAGGCGATAACATTGTGATTAGTGCTGAAAATGGGCAATTACAGTTTAGTAAAATGAAACTCAGTTAAGACTTACATCTATTGATCTGATATAAAATCGCCTCATACTCAAAACTTGGGTATGAGGTTTTTTATGGCTCTTTAATAAAACATGAATGAAATAAGTATTTTAATGATAAAAATTGTATTTTTTTAAAAATATCGTATGCTGTGCAAACAAACATAATCAAATAAAACTTAAACTCATTTTAGAGAAATTATTTTATGCAAAAGAAAATTATTGCTGTCGCTATCGGCGGCATTTTTGCGAGTAGTGTTGTCGGTGCGAATTTTTATGCGGATCATCGTTTAAATGACTACTATAACCAGAAACAGGCTGTAGAGCATCCGCTCATTCAAAAGCAGGATTCCCAAGTAAAAATGGGTTTATGGTCAGGTGATGCGAACTGGTCTTATAAAATTGTTCCAGACCCATGTAAGCCTCAAGACTTTGTCGTGATTAAAGGCGTGGATCATATTAAGCGTTCTTGGAATGGTTACCATATTCAGTCGGATGTCAACTTTGACTTAAAAGGAGAAGATGCTGAGGCATATCAGTGGTTACTTAAAAATCAATCTTTTATGAAGTTAGATTCTCAACTGAATTGGTTTGGTACAGTCAATGTGAAAGTGACGAGTCCATCAGTTGATCAGCAAAAAGATGATTTCCAGATTGTTTGGAATGGTATCAATGGAACATTGAAGCTCAAAAAAGAAGATGGAAAATATCGTGTAACGCAAGCTGATTTAAAAATGCCTGGCTTTACTCTGCGAAATGGCAATAATTATATGAGTTTGCAAAGTATGCAATTCAAGGCAGATCAAGGTTTTCTGGGGCAGAAATTGGATTCTGGAAAAACTGAATTTTCCATCCAGAAAATGATTTTATTGGATCAGACTTCTCGACTTAAAAAGAATGTTGAATTAGACAAATTGCAATTGACCACAGAGGCAGATGTTCAAGAAAAAGAAACCTCAGTTAAAGCGAATTGGTCAATTGATCAGATGCAAATAGATGATAAAAAACTGAAGAATATCAAACTGAATTTTAACCTAATAGGGCTTGATACGCAGGCATTACAGGAATTTATTCAGTTAGCCAACAGCAACAATAAAGTTTGTAGTTTTGAAGCACGCCAAGCTCAACGACAACAGTTAAATCAGCAGATGCTCAAAATTGCTGCACATGGTTTTAGTTATGAGTCTAAAGGTAACCAAATTGAGCTGGGTCAGTCAAAACTCACGGCAGATTTACAAGGTAAACTGACAGCCAACCAGTATGCAGATATGCAAGAGTTTCGTACCAAAACACCTCTGTCTACACAATTCCAAGCCAATGCCAGTATGGATAAACAGTTCTTACGGAATATGATGAACTTGTCAGGGAAAATGCCTTCAGGAGTGTCAGATCAAGATTATGATCGCGCTTTACCGCAAATTGTACAAATGGGGCATGGCAAGATGAATGGCGACAAAATTGATTTTGCTGTGAAATATGAAAATGGCCAGTTCAGTTACCCTTAACTGAAACGCATCTAAATATAAATAAAAATGCCAAGCGATTGCTTGGCATTTTTATTTTTGATGCAGTCACATTCAATTAGGTTGGAATATGCTGAATTTTCCAAGCACGGTGAATTTTCTGATTGCGCTTAAAGTCAGGCCCAATAGTTTCCTGCGTAATTTCTTCTACTACAAACATGGCTTCGATTTCTTCATCAAATTCAAAACCACGATAGTTGTTCGAGAAATACAAAGTTCCATCTGTACTTAAGCGGTTCATGGCGCGTTTGATTAAAGACACATGGTCACGTTGTACATCAAATGTGCCATAAAACTTTTTCGAGTTGGAGAAGGTTGGCGGGTCAATGAAAATCAGGTCATATTGCTCATGACCTTCTTTGAGCCACTCGAAACAGTCACTGGTGTAGAACATATGTTGTTCATCTGCATGATCAACAGTTAAACCATTGAGCACAAAGTTTTCTTTTGACCAGTTAATGTACGTATTGGACAAATCGACACTGGTAGTGCTGGCTGCACCGCCAAGTGCTGCATGTAAGCTGGCTGTTGATGTATAACTGTACAGATTCAAGAAGTGTTTGCCTTTGGCTTCTCGGGCAATACGTAAACGCATTTGACGGTGGTCAAGGAACAAGCCTGTATCCAGATAATCAGTCAGGTTGACCAAAATTTTGGCTTTGCCTTCTTGTACGATAAAGCGTTTCGAAGCTGTACTTTGCTTGGTGTACTGGTTTTTACCTTCCTGACGCGCGCGAGTTTTAATGAAAATCGCGTCACGACCTAGACCTGTGACTGCACGAATTGCAGCAAGGGCAAGGTTAAAGCGTTTTTTGGCTTTTTCAGGATCAATTTTTTTCGGTGGAGCATATTCCTGAACATGCAAGCGATCACCGTAAACATCAATCGCCACGTTAAAATCAGGCAAGTCTGCATCGTAAAGACGTAAGCAATAGATATTTTCGCTGGTTGCCCATTTTTTCAATGCTTGCATATTTTTTTGCAAACGATTGGCAAAGTCTTGAGCACCTTCAATTTCTTCAAACTGCTGCGGTTGCCATGTTGCAAGGAAGGGTTGAGTCTGTACTTGCGGCTTAATTTGTCCCAAACGAATGTAAATTGGTAATTTACCATTCATTAAACGTAACGTTTCAGGTTCATTTAGTGCCAATACATCGGCTTGTTCGATCTGAGAAGCAATAATGGCAGCGAATTGATTCGGGAAATTTTCCTGTAATTTCGCAGATAAACCAAGATATAAAGCACGGTTAGAGGCTTTTTCACCCAAACGCTCACCGTATGGAGGGTTTGTGACAATCATGGCTGATTTACTGTGGTCAAACTCTGGCCAGTCTGCAAGCGTACGTTCTTCAATTTGAATCGCATCGAGTAGCTTTTCAAAACCTGCCGCCATAATGTTTTGACGGGTGGCTTTTACCGCTTCCCAGTCGGCATCATAGGCATAGAACTGTGGTAAAGGTTGCTCCAGTGCAGTTTCATGGCGTTGAGCTGCTTCTGCTTTAATGTCCATCCATAATTCATTATCGTGTCCATGCCAGCCGTTGAAGCCAAAACGGCGAACTAAACCAGGGGCACGGTCAGTCAAAATCATCAGTGCTTCAATAATAAACGTACCTGAACCACACATTGGGTCAAGGAAAATTTCAGGTCGACGCTGTGCTAATTTTGCTTTATTTAAAATTGCTGCTGCCAAGTTTTCTTTAATTGGCGCGTCAGTCATATAGCGACGGTAGCCACGTTTGTGCAGTGAGTCGCCCGATAAATCAAGGCAGTAAGTATGCTCAGTTTTACCCGCCAAAATATAAAGAGTAATTTCAGGTTGTTTAGTATCAATACTTGGGCGGCGACCAACAGCTTCCATAAAGCTGTCGACAACGCCATCTTTAGCGCGCAACGTGGCAAACTGAGTATTGACCTTAATTTCACGTTCAGCATGCAAACGAATGGCAAAGGTACTTTGTGGTGCAAAAATAAGTGACCAGTCAAAACTGATGGCACCTTCATAGAGTTCTTCGGCAACATCACGCGCATCGTGACTGTGTTCAAGTTCATAAGTATGAATCGGCATGAGTACACGTGAAGCCAAGCGTGACCACATGCAAATACGATAGGCGTGTTCCAATGTGCCTTTGAAAATCAAGCGCCCAGCCAGACGCTCAATGTGCTGAACCCCTAACTCTTGTAATTCTTCTTGGAGTAAGGTTTCAAGTCCATCTGCACAGGTAACCCAATATGTAGAAAGACGAGGTGTCGAAGTCATGTAAATTTCCAAAAGCAGCAAAGCAAACGGCTATTTTAGCGTATTTTTTACAGGAAAACTTGTGGATTAAAATGCAAGCTCAGATTTTTTAAAATGCGCTGCTTAAATGGGCTATATGACGTGATTTATTTATTCCAGACGCATTTTTTCTGGTAGATAAAATCCCAATTGTTGAAAACTTCAACTGCGAGATTAATAAAATTATCTGTATAATGCGTTAACTTAATGTACAAGGAATCTCTCATGCATTTGGCTGCATTGCATACTCCGAGTCAGATTCAACTCAATGAACATGGCAATCTTAAGCATTTCTTGACCATCGAAGGTCTTTCCAAACAGACCCTCACCAAAATTCTTGATACAGCTCAGACCTTTATCAATGAAAATAATCAACTAATTACCTCGCCACTGCTTGAAGGGCGCACGGTAATGAATCTTTTCTTCGAGAACTCGACCCGTACTCGTACCACTTTTGAAGCGGCGGCAAAACGCCTTTCTGCCAACGTGCTCAATATTGATATTGCACGTTCAAGTACTTCAAAAGGTGAGACCCTGCGGGATACGCTGTGGAACCTTGAAGCAATGGCTGCCGATATTTTTGTGGTGCGTCATTCTTCTTCAGGTGCGGCGCATTTTATCGCCAAAGATGTTTGTCCAAATGTAGCAATTATTAATGCAGGCGATGGTCGTCATGCGCATCCAACCCAAGCGATGCTGGATATGTTGACCATCCGCCGCGAAACCAAAAAGCCGTTTGAAGCATTAAGCGTCGCGATTATTGGTGACATTAAACATTCACGTGTAGCGCGTTCCGATGTTGCAGCTTTACAGACATTGGGTTGTAAAGATATTCGTGTGATTGGGCCAAACACGTTATTACCAATTGGTTTTGAAGAATACGGCAGTGAAGTTCGTTTGTTTAACAATATGGATGAAGGTGTCAAAGACTGTGATGTGATTATTACTTTGCGTATTCAGAATGAACGAATTGATTCGCCTGCATTGGCATCGCAATCTGAATTTCACAAAATGTACGGTCTGAATGAAACACGTCTGGCGTTAGCCAAACCTGATTGCATCGTGATGCATCCAGGGCCAATGAACCGTGGTGTTGAAATTGCATCAAGCATTGCTGATGGTTCACAGTCGGTGATTTTGCATCAGGTGACCAACGGGATTGCCGTACGTATGGCAGTGTTGGCGCTGGCAATGCAAGGTCAGTTGCAAGATAAAGGTTTAATTGAAGCAATTTCGGCATAAGGGCGAGACACATGAGTCGTGTAAAAATTGAAAATGTACGTGTGTTAGATCCAGTTCAACAAACAGACCACGTCGAAACCATTTATTTAGATCAGGGCAAACGCGTTGCAGAATTGACAGAAGTTGATCAAGTGATTAACGGTCAGGGCAAATGGCTCATGCCAAGTATGGTGGATTTGTGTGCGCGCGTCCGTGAACCAGGTCAGCAACAACATGGTACTCTGAAGTCAGAAGGTAAAGCAGCACGTGAAAATGGTATTCTGCATGTAATTACTCCACCAGATTCAAAGCCAATTGTGCAGGACAATGGCGCATTGATTCAGGGCTTGGTCGAAAAAGCTTGGCAAGATGGCAAAATCCATTTGCATATTATTGGTGCACAAACGCAAGGTTTAAATGGCAAACAACCTGCCAATATGGCTGGCTTGAAAAAGGGTGGTTGTAGTGCTGTCACCAATGCCAATGCTGCATTTCAAGATGATGATGTGGTCATTCGCACTTTAGAATACGCTGCAGGTTTGGGCTTAACTGTAGTGTTTTATCCAGAAGAGCATCAGTTAGCAAAAGATGGCTGTGTGCATGAAGGTTTCGTGGCATCGCGTCAAGGCTTGCCAATGATTCCAAGCATTGCGGAAACGGTTGCGATTGCTAAATATCTGTTAATGATTGAAGTGACAGGTGTTCGCGCTCACTTTAGTTTGCTTTCAAGCGGTGCCTCAGTTGAGTTGATCGCTGCGGCCAAAGCCAAAGGCTTACCCGTCACGGCTGACGTTGCGATGCACCAGCTTCATTTAACCGATGCGTTGATTGATGGCTTTAACTCGCTTGCCCATGTCCGTCCACCACTTCGTGCAGAACAAGACAAAGCACAGCTTCGCGAAGCGGTAAAATCTGGTGTGATTGATGCGATCTGTACACATCATGAACCTCTGAGCAGTTCGGCGAAAATGTTACCTTTTGCTGAAACTGAGCCAGGCATCAGTGCATTCGATACCTATGTGGCTTTGGGAACACAACTGGTTCGTGAAGGCTTGTTCACTCCGCTTGAATGGGTTGAAAAAGTGACGATTGCACCTGCTCGTGTCGCAAAAATACTTGAATGCTGGCAAGCAGAAGCGGGCTGGGTGTTGGTTGATCCTGAGCTAGAATGGCAAGTGTCTAAAGACAGTATTGTTTCTCAAGGTAAAAATACTCCGCTTATTGGGCAAACTTTACAAGGCAAAGTAATTGAAACTTTCTATGTGAAGTAATCCAGTCGGATCTTAAAAATATAAAGCCAGTCATTTGACTGGCTTTATTGTATGAGCCTTAAAGGCTATTTGTTTTTTAAAACCATTTCGACTTCCTGAGTTTCCTCAACAGTAGTTTCGACATCGTCCACTTTGACTTTTTTCTCTTCTTTCTTAGGTTTCTTTTTTTTCTTTTTCTTGGCTTTTTCTTCCTCTTCCTCAATCGTGCCATCTTCAATGGCTTGCCAGTACTCAAGCTGTTCCATTACTGCTGCATAAATCGAATGCTTGCTGTAATTACCTTTTTTATCCAATTTGCCAACTGGACGTGCCATGAGAATTTCTAA
The DNA here is from genome assembly GCF_054454555.1 of Acinetobacter sp. ANC 4636. Taxonomy (NCBI): domain Bacteria; kingdom Pseudomonadati; phylum Pseudomonadota; class Gammaproteobacteria; order Moraxellales; family Moraxellaceae; genus Acinetobacter; species Acinetobacter sp. ANC 4636. The sequence continues at coordinate 294,492 of NZ_JBTKVD010000001.1, forward strand.
GGCTTGATCAATCGTATCAATCGCATGAATATGGAATTGACCTTCACTTACAGCATCAATCACATCTTGACGTAACATTAAATGCTGCATGTTTTGACGTGGAATAATCACGCCTTGTTTGCCTGTCAAACCTTGCAATTTACAGGCATCATAGAAGCCTTCAATTTTGGCATTTACACCGCCAATCGGTTGCACCTGACCCAATTGGTTCATGGAGCCCGTAATTGCCCACGACTGGTCAATCGGTAGCTGGCTAATTGCAGAGATGAGGGCAGATAATTCGGCAACAGTAGCGCTGTCACCATCAACCTGTCCATAACTTTGCTCAAAAGCTAAGGCTGCGGAGAAATGCAGAATTTGTTCACGACCAAAGTGGGCTTTTAAGAAACTTGACATCAACAGCACGCCTTTGGCATGCAAAGAACCGCCGAGTTCAACGCTACGTTCAATATCGAGAATGTCCCCGCCGCCTTGATACACTGAAGCAGTCAAGCGAGAGGGTAAACCAAATTCAACATCGGCATAATGAATCACGGAAAGCGCATTAATTTGCCCTAAGCGATAACTCTGGGTTTCAATCAGTTGTGTGCCACGAGAAAGATCTTGCCAATATAATTCTCTTAAATAGCCTAAGCGATACTGACGATGTTGTAAGGCTGTATTGATATGCTTATCTGTCACCATTTTATCACCCGCCTGGAAGGCATGATGATGAGATTCACGAATCAAATCTCCCAAAGTCGAAGCATGTAATGACAATGAGCTTTGATCTTCAGCTTGGCGGCTTGAATCAGTCAAAAGTGCTGCAAGCGCACTACGGTCAAATGGTAACAGTTTATCTGCCTGAACATAGTCTGCAATCAGGTGCATATAGGCTTGTTCATTACTTTCATTGCGCTGTAGTGTGTCGGTAAAGTCAGCACGAATCTTAAACACACTTCCAAGCTCTGGCTCAAGTTCTAAAATTTCATAATAAATTTCAGGTTCAGCCAGTAAGACGACTTTCAGCTGTAGCGGAATAGATGCAGGTTCAATCGAGATGCTGCCCGTTAAAGTCAGCATGTGCTCCAAAGACGACAGCTTAAGCTGCCCCGATTTCAGGGCGCGTTTCAGGCCTTGCCATGCATAGGGTTGCTCAAGCAGTTGCTCTGCTTCTAGCATTAAGAAGCCGCCATTGGCACGGTGCAAAGCACCTGCACGAATTAAAGTAAAATCGGTAGTGATCGTACCATTTTGGGTGAGCTGTTCTACATGACCCAACAGGTTGTAATGGGTTGGGAAATCTTCAAAAATGACTGGCGCACCACTGTTTGGTGTATTGCTGACAATTACATTTGCTTGGTAACGTGCAGGAATACGACTAAACAGGGCAGGAGAGAAGTCTTCTTCATCCTGATCCAGGATCATTTCAACATTATCAATAATATCGTTGGCGTATGATTTAAGGAATTGTTCCAAACCTTGAATATTTTGAAATTTATTTAGGATTAGATCAATGCGAGGTATGACCACCTGTTTGGCAATATCACGGTTTAAGTCAGATACTTGATCGCGCGCATCGTCTTCCAGATCGCCCAAGTGTAACCCTAAGCGTTCCAGTTTTTTGTTCATGTAGCGCATGTGGGTTGCAATTTCAGCGCGTTCTTTGCTACTTAATGCATCAAGATCATCTTGTGACATTTCTTGCAATACATCATCTTTGAGATAGACGGGAACAAAAGTGTGCTGTTCGTTGCGAGAAATCAGTTTCAGGTCGAAATCTTCAGCTTCTTTAGTTAATTCGACTAGCGCAAGTTGCTGTTCTTGTCCAGTTTCCTGACGAATCTGTTCAATACGGTTGTGGTAGGTTTCTGCACTAAAACGCCGTTCAAGTTGCTTTAAAATGGTTTGCCATGCCTGATGCAACGCATTTTGAAATTTGGTGCCTTGCCCAGCAGGGAAACATAAGGCTATCGGCTGACGTGGGGTTTGAAAATTATTGACATAGACCCAGTCATTTGGTGTTGGCATGGTTTTGGCGTGTTGCTTGAGCAAACGCTTGATCATGGTACGTTTACCTAAACCAGCTGTACCCACCGCAAAAATATTATAACCCGCGTAAGGTAAAGCAATTCCTGCTTCAACAGAAGCACGCGCACGGTCTTGCCCTAAAAAGTTATTTAGCGGTTTGATGCGTTTGGTCGATGCTGGAATTTTTTCCCAGTCGGGAATGTGGGTCAGTTGTTCTGGTTTTAACTCAGTTTGTTCTAGTGTTTGTTGTATTTCAGGTTGATCAAATGCAGAGATGGGAGAGTCCTTGTGGAGTTGTTTACTTCTATTAAGTTGATTTGCAGAAAGTACAGAATTCATTTGATCGAGTCTTTGGGTCACGGTTTTTAAATCCACAACAAATGTTGATTGGCAATTTAAAGGTATACAGGTTTGCCTATAAAGATCAAGCGGCATGAATAAATTAACATGAAAAAAGCAATATTCTGATGCTTTCAGGTTGCAACATTTGACCGAAAGGTTTCAAATAGCAGCTTTAAATCTTATGGAAAACCGCAGCGCAATGACCTCACAAAGCCAAGACTGGACACACGCCTTTCGTGCTTTTTTAGATCGCCGTGCCTTGATTATGCTGTTTCTGGGATTTTCTGCGGGGATTCCGATTTTACTGATTTTTTCTAGCTTATCTCTATGGTTGGGTGAGGCTGGCATTGATAAAAGTGCCGTGACATTTTTTAGCTGGGCAGCGTTAGGCTACTCCTTTAAATTTGTTTGGGCGCCGCTCATTGATGAGTTACCTGTGCCTGTATTAACCAAAGCCTTGGGGCATCGCCGAGGGTGGTTGTTTGTTGCTCAATGCCTCATTATCTGTGCGATTAGCATTATGGCATTTTCTGATCCATCATTGGGGCAAAGTTATTTAATTCAGATGGCCGTTGGAGCGGTTCTTCTCGGCTTTTCTGCTGCAACACAAGACATTGTCATAGATGCGTATCGAATTGAACTGGCTGACACAGAAATGCAAACCGTTTTGGCTGCAACTTACAATGCAGGTTATCGCATTGGAATGATTGTTGCGGGGGCTGGAGCGCTGTTTTTAGCCGCATCGTTAGGTACATCAAAAGGTAATTATATTTATGCGGCATGGAAATATACCTATTTGGCCATGGCAGCCGTCATGTTGGTCGGTATTATCACGACATTGATGATTCGTGAGCCAAAAGTAAACCGAGTCTCCAAAAATTATCAGCGTCAGGATTATTTTCGCCTAGTTTGCGTTTTCTTTGTGGCTGTGATCAGTTTTGTTGTGAGCTATGTTTTTTCAAATAATCTGATCGTGGCGCTTGAGAAAAGCTTGGAAATTCAGGACAGCTTTTTGCTATTTTGCTTTGAAGCAGTTCGCTTTTTAGGCTCGGCTGCTGTGGCTTTGTTGGTGGGTACGGTGCTTGTCAAAGCAGGGGTGGTCAACCGTCAGATGGCAATGGACACCTGGGTCAGCCCGATTCAGGATTTTTTCCAACGCTATGGGGTGAAATTAGCCTTATTTTTATTGCTGCTGATTGGTTTTTACCGTATTTCAGACATTATTGCTGGCGTAATTTCCAATGTGTTTTATCAAGACCTGAACTTTAGTAAGCAGCAAATTGCAGAAGCTGTGAAAGTTTATGGCGTCATTTTCTCTTTATTTGGCGGTTTCTGCGGTGGTTTGCTGGCACAGCGCATGAATATTATGAAACTCATGTTTGTGGGTGCTGTATTTGCAAGTACAACTAATCTTATTTTTATTGGCTTGGTCAAATCTGGACAGCCACTTGGGCAGGTTGAACTCACTGTAGGGCAGCAGCATTATCGTGTTCAGCCTGATGATGTCGGGTACTGGTCGGTTAAAGTGCCAAATCAGGTTCTTATGCAGGCCCAGCATATTCAGGTGCAAGCGCAATATGCCGATCAGGCAAATTCTAAAGCTGAATTTAGTTTGACTTATTTAAAAGCAAAGGCACAGCCACAAATCCAGTTTTTACCCGTGACCAGTGACAATCAAATTTCGACGCAAGAACAACAGCAAAGTATTGCAATCAAAGGGCAACTTGCTGGTGTGAAAAAAGATCAATTACAAACCGATGTTCCTGTCATGATTCAGCTTGATGGACAGAGCTATCCTGCAAAACTCGATGATGCGGGTATATTTAGTACAGCGATTGATGGTGCTGTTCTGGCAAAATCAACCTCTAAACAATTGACTGCCCAAGTGAATTTTATTCATGCTCCAGCACAAATCGTACAAGCACAGCAGCGCTACACACTGGGTGGTTCTATTGCACAACAGCTAGATGTTGACTTGCAACCGTTGAATGCGGTGCAGCAAGATCAAACAGTGACAGAAATTAAAGGTAAGGTTATTAAACCTTATAGTAAATTATGGTTATATTTCGCGATTGTGGTAGATAACTTGGCTTCAGGTTTAGCTGGAGCTGCGTTTATTGCATTTTTATCGAGCCTGACCAGTGTATCTTTTACTGCTGTACAATATGCGATTTTCAGTTCACTCATGACCTTAACACCTAAAATTATGGGTGGATATTCGGGTACTATTGTGACTCATATTGGTTATCCGAAATTTTTCCTCATGACCACCTTAATAGGTATTCCAATTTTATTCTTGGTGGTTTGGGTCGCAAAATTATTAAAAGATCATCAATCCGTAAAAACTTCACAAGAGGACTAATTTTATGCGCATGTTACATACCATGTTACGTGTAGGTAATTTAGAACGCTCATTGGCATTCTATACAGAAGTACTCGGTATGACTTTACTGCGTCGCCGTGATTATGAAGAAGGTCGTTTTACATTGGCTTTTGTTGGCTATGGTGATGAAGAGCATAATACCGTATTGGAGCTGACTTATAACTGGGATACTGAAAGTTATGAGTTAGGCAATGCTTATGGGCATATTGCGATTGCAGTTGATGATGCGTATCAGGCGTGTGATGAGATCAAAGCTCGTGGTGGTAAAGTCGTACGTGAAGCTGGGCCAATGAAGGGCGGTGTTACCGTAATTGCATTTGTTGAAGATCCAGATGGCTATAAAATCGAGTTGATTCAGCAAGATCACAACGCACGCAATAATTAACCCATACGAATAAAGCATTCGTATCTGTGAGTTTTTTCCTGTATAATATGCCGACTTGTTGAGCTTAGCCCTAACCTAGAGTTTCGGTGAGCCAAAAGAATGGTCTGTGATGGTGTTGACCTGCTTTTTGCATTCCTCATAGTTGCTATGAGAGTGGTCAATTGCGATGACAGCATAACCTTTCTTAACTTAGGAGAATCGACCATGCGCGCCGATATTCACCCAAAATACGAAAAATTAGTTGCAACTTGCTCTTGCGGTAACGTAATCGAAACACGTTCAGCTGTTGGTAAAGAAACTCTTTATCTTGACGTATGTTCAGCTTGCCACCCATTCTACACTGGTAAACAAAAGAATGTAGACACTGGTGGTCGTATCGACAAATTCAAACAACGTTTTGCTGGTATGTCTCGTTCTATCAAACGCGACTAATCCATCAGGATGTAAAAAACGGGCAATTTGCCCGTTTTTTTATGCCTATCTCTTGATGAAATAAATAGACAAGACCTTAGTGGTCTTGCCCATCAATTAAGTGATCAAGCTTCTTCTGGAAGTAATCACCTTGCAAATAACGTACATCAATATTCCATGCGTTTGCAAAGCTATTCATATTGTTGAGCATAGGTAGAATCATATCGACTTCAGCAATTTCTTTGTATTTTTGCACCTGCAATTGCAACTCTGTCAGTTCTTTATCATCATTTAAACTATCGGCTAGTTTCGAATCTAAACGATATAGATCAATGTCATCACGTGATAGTAAGCTCATGCAGCTATCATCTACACCAAAGTGACGCACAGAAATTAATGCACCTTGAATACGAAGCTGTTGTAATACAGGTGTAACTCGCTCCGCATGTTGGATGATATCTAGGGCTGAAAATTGTAGGATTAACGGATGGTTTCGTGTGTTACGAATAATTGAGAACAATTTCTCAACCAAATTAACAATCTGTTTATCATGCAATAATACATGAATGTTCAAATTGATGATGAGTTTACTATTTGGGTATTGTGTAATGAAATTATAGAGTTGTTTGGATGCTTCAACCAAAATCCAGCGATCTAGTTTTACAGCAAGTTCTACATCGCTATTTAAGTCATTTAAATCTTCAAGAGCTAACCATTGTTTGTCAAAAATCACACCACTGGTGACTTCATAAATATAAGGTTCAGTATCTTGTTTATCATAAAGCTGCTGATATTTCAGATGTATGGTATTTTGCTCAATTGCACGATGTAATTCGGTAAGCAACATATGCTCACGATCCAACTGAGCACCTAACATCAACGTAGGTGGTACTTCTTCACTGTCAAAACCAGAGAACTTAATTTCATGAGCTTTGGCTTTTTCATGCTGTAATGGGTGTGATAAACCTTGAGTAATGAGAAAATCAAATTGCTCCTGACTTTGTATTGCGCCTTCAATCTCACTATAGCCAATCACAAACTGTACCGAATAATTTTCTGAATTGAATTCGAGCAATTGCGGTTTTAAAAGTGGCGTTAAACCTTGAAGTTTTGAGTGAAGCAGATCTTCGTTTGCTGCCTGACATAAACCGATAAAGAGAGCAGGGGTCACTTTAATGACAGTATTATGGGCATGCTCCTGAATAAACCCTTGCACTGCTTTAAGATATTCGCTTGTTTGCACTTGGTTCAGCTTCGCAATTTGCTCGTGAAAGTCTGTCAATAAAAATATAACAACTGCATTTTTATTGGCAGGTTCGTTCAGCATTTTTCGGTTGAACTGCTCATAAAGACGAGCAGGGCTACTACCAGTTTCAACACCTGTTTTACCAGAATTTGCTTGAGGGCTGTCCGTTTCAATGGAAATTTGCACAGCATCCTGCGCGTTATCTGGTAAAAACTCAACTCGAAGTATATTGCCTTTCGATTGTGCATTTGGATTGAGCGATTTAATCTCAAAACGCGCTTGATCGAAATTGCGCTGTGTAATGCGTTTAAAACGCTGTTTAAAATCCTGAAGTTGTTCGGGTTGTAACACATCAAGCAGAGGTAACCCGAAAATTTCATCTTCTTTTTTAAAGCCGAACAGTGCCAGATATTCTGGATTGGCTTTAATGTGAATTCCTTCCTGAATCACAGCAACAGCTTTATGTGTGTCGTTAGCGTGTGTTTGAATATGAGTTTCAGCAATTTCTAGTTCTTTGAGTAAGTGTTGCTGCGCCTGTAAAGAGCGGCTATACGATAAAGTACGAACCAGACCAATATAAAAACGATCTGGATAATCGAGGTTAAATAAGTCGTATACGCCTTTATTGATATAGTTTAAATATTGTGATGGCTGATAATCCTCAGGATTTAACAGCAATAATGGGAGTTGCGGTTGATTAGAAGCGTGAATGAGTGCCAAAGCCTGTTCAAACTTTAAGTCATAAGCGCGTCCAAACAAGACAACATCCCAATGCGTGTGCAGCTGCTTCTCAAAACTTTTAATATCATCGAGTAAAAAAGCATCGACCTGATGACCTTTAGATGTCAAGAGATCAACAATTTGGTTATAACGGATTTGGTTGTCATCGATAATGAGTAAACGAGTCTTAGTTTGCTTAAGCTTGTTGGATAAAAAAGCATTTCTCATTTTAGACTTTCCCACACGTCTTGTTTTTTAATGGTTTCAGCATGCTGCTGTATATGTTGTTCAAGTATAACCTGTTCATTGTCATTTAATAACTCAAAATCAAATTGTGAAAAGCTTTGGCTAATTAATTTTATCTCATTGAGATAAATTTTAAGCTGCTTATTACCTAATCGGAGGCTAATTCCTTGTTGCGACTTAAAGGTTTGATGCCCAGGCACAACAAGTGAAAGATGAGTTTTATTGAGTACCTGATTGCTGAGTAAAATAGCGGGATGGTAAAGCATTGTGTTGCGATCAGCGCTCAGTTGTACTGCACAGGGAGTTAAGTCTTGAGAGAGAATCTCTATACCAAATTCGAGGTGTTTAGGAGATGCTTGTTTTAACCAGCGAATAACTCCACCACGCCAAGGGGTTTGAGCATTTTCTTGCACTAGAATAAATTCGCCTGCGCGGAGTTGTTTTGGAACATCGCCTGTCCAACGAATACGATATCCATTGATACTGATGTCCATAATAGTACAGGTGTGAATTTGCTTCGCTTCAGGATCAAGTACTGCATACAGTGATTTGTTGTTGATCGATGGTGCGGGTTCATCATTCCAGCCTGATAAGAATTTAGAGTTGTTTTGCTGTAAATGAACTTTGCTGACTAACTGTAAAGTGTCCTCAAAATGAGTGGCATGCGATAGATAATAATGAGCACTTTGTAAACCAAAAGCCAACTGAATGGTTGCTACATAGTCATAACGTTCATAACGACGTTCAGGGATATTATTCAGCACATTTTGAACATGGAAGATCAGGGATGCGCTTAAATAATGCTTTTCTGTCGGTGAAATATGTTTATTTTGCGGTAAGTTGGCAAGATTAATATGTTCGAGTAATGCTTGTGTCTCAATAAAATAGCAGTCTTCGCTCTTTTTTAACTGTGTATTATTCAACACAGGAGGGAAGTCTTTATTTGGATCAATAATATAGCGAGACGTTGGGGATTCTTTATCTGTAATTTGGATAAGTTGCACCCATTGATACGAACATTGAAATAACGCTTGAATTTCTATTGGACGAATCTGGTGGGTATTTAAAATATCCAGTAAATTGATCTGGTTATAGAGTTGATAAATATTACTGAGTTGATGAATAGAGCCATGCAGGTAATTAATATCTTCAAGATGAAAATCATGATATTCAGCCAGTATAAAAAGCTGATGCCCGATGCGCCATTGACCAACCAAACTGCTTTTATAAAGAACCTGTTGTTGAAATTTGAGTAGGCTTAATTGTTGTAACGCATAATAGGTGCTCAGGCTACGAACATCTTGTAAGTGTTTTTTTTGTCGAAAAGCAAATAAAGAAAACTGCTTGGAAGTGAGTTCGGTGTGAGATTGAAAAGCAATATGAATATAAGTACGCGCAATATAACAGCGAAATTGTTGAGCAAGCTCTACGATCGACTCATTGTGATTCATGACCGATGAAACGTCACTAAGAAAATATTTCTCTAATGTTCCAAGAACTTGCTCTAAAGATAAATGTAGACTCTGAATTAAATCAAAACGTAAAGTCTCATCACATTTAAGCTCTAAAATTTCAATGACAGCATTCAACAGAGATTTGGATGAATCACCTAAATGCACGGATGGCAAATGCAAAAGCCATTCTTGAATGCCTTTTACACTTGCTGCACAAAAACTCAATTCAGTCCGATATTGTTCAATCGGCGCTGTAAAAAAGTCACTTTGATTTATTGTTGTCATACGTCACCACTAAAAAATAGGCGTTCCATATAAAGGCGTTTTATTGTTTTCTCCCGCAATTTCCCTGACCAATTTGGGGACTAAATATCCTGGTAGTCTCGCGAGTAGTTCTGTATAAATTTGATTGATTGAGTCAGTTGCCAAATCAAAATGATGAGCCCCTTTTACCTTATCTAGAACATGTAAGTAATAAGGCATAACTCGCGCATCTAATAGACGATAGCTTAATGCTGCAAGTTGTTCGGCAGAGTCATTAACTCCTTTTAATAATACCGCTTGATTGAGAACTGTGACTTGTTTTTCAGTTAATCTATGTAACTGTCTGACAGTATAATCATCAATCTCTGACTCATGATTAGAGTGTATCACCAGTATAGTATGTAGCCTACTGTTTTTTAATAAGGAAACTAGCTCTTCATCTATTCGGCTTGGAATGACGATCGGGACTCTGGAGTGAATTCGTAAAATTTTTAATTGAGGTAAGCTTTCGAGACGCTCTACCCATAATGCCAGTTTCTGATTGGTCAGCGTGAGCGGGTCTCCACCACTGAGAATGACTTCATTAATGTCTGGATGGTCAAGCAGATATTGCCGAATATTGATCCAGTCGTCATTCTTAGGTAAGTTTTCCTGATAAGGAAAGTGGCGGCGGAAACAGTAACGGCAGTGAACTGCACAAGCACCTGTCAAAGTGAGTAAGAATCGTGACTGGTACTTATGTAAAACGCCAGGAAGTTGATTGGCTTGCTCTTCCCCAAGTGGATCGGTAACAAAGCCTTCATGCTCTTCTAATTCTAGGTGATGAGGTAAAACTTGCAGTAAAAGTGGATCAAATGGGTCAGCAACGTTCATTTTTTCAACGAACGCACGAGGGACACGCAATTTAAACTGTTCAGAAGCGAGGATTGCCCCTGATAATAATTGATCTGTTGAGAGCTGAAGTTGCTGAAGTAACTCTTTTGGGTCAGTAATTAGATCACTGAGTTGAGTTTTCCAGTTTTGCTCTTGGTACAAATAGTTTATCATGCCACACGTTAAAAATAATGCTAGTCTAGCATTAATTGATTTAAGTTAGTAAGTTTGGAGTGAGCCAGTCATGGCCAATTATTCTACAAATGAGTTTAAGCAAGGCTTAAAAGTCATGCTTGATAGTAATCCATGTTCGATCATGGAAAATGAATACGTAAAACCAGGTAAGGGCCAAGCCTTTAACCGTGTGAAATTACGTAACCTTAGAACAGGTAAAGTATTAGAAAAAACCTTTAAATCAGGTGACTCTCTAGAAGCGGCTGATATTGTAGAAGTAGAAATGGACTACCTTTACAATGATGGCGAACTTTGGAACTTTATGGATCCTGTAACATTTGAGCAAATCGCTGCAGATAAAACTGCAATGGGCGATGCTGCAAAATGGTTAAAAGACGATTCAAATGAAAAATGTACGATCATGTTATTTAATGGCGTACCATTAAACGTAAGTGCACCAAACTTCGTGGTTTTGAAAATCGTTGAAACTGATCCAGGTGTTCGTGGTGATACTTCTGGTGGTGGCGGTAAACCTGCAAAACTTGAAACTGGCGCAGTTGTTCGTGTACCACTGTTTGTTCAGCAAGAAGAAAGCGTTCGTGTAGACACCCGTACAGGTGAATATTTAGAACGTGCATAATGGCGAATAAATCCGCTATTATTGGAGGGGTGAAGATATTCACCCCTTTTTTTATGCCAAAGTCTTAGATCAAAATAATAATATGGGGTGTACATTCACAAGGAATTGTAACAATTTACAATAAAGAAAAGCACTGTTTTTAAGCAGGCGAGGAAAAGCATGGACAGTTATCAACATCAAAGTAAAAGTTCTTTTACTTCAAAAATTATGTGGATACTGGTGGCGATCATCGGCGCTGTATCTTTTGGAATGTTAGCTCTTCACCGTGGTGAACATATCAATGCTGTATGGCTGGTTTTGGCAGCCCTGTGTGTGTATAGCATAGCTTATCGTTTTTATAGTCTTTATATCGCAAAGAATATTTTTGAACTCGATCCAAAGCGGCTAACGCCTGCTTATCGTCTTTCCGATGGTCTTGATTATGTCCCTACAAATAAATACGTATTGTATGGACATCATTTTGCGGCTATTGCTGGTGCAGGCCCTTTGGTAGGGCCAATTCTCGCTGCGCAAATGGGTTATTTGCCGGGCACAATCTGGTTATTGGCTGGTGTTGTGTTTGCAGGTGCTGTTCAGGATTTTCTTGTATTGTTTATTTCGGTGCGCCGTAATGGCAACTCACTGGGTGAAATGGCCAAAGAAGAGCTTGGCTCATTTGCTGGCATTGTCGTGATGCTCGGTACATTGGGCGTCATGATTATTATTCTGGCAGTCTTGGCACTGGTTGTTGTAAAAGCATTGACCAATAGCCCATGGGGATTGTTCAGTATTGCTATGACGATACCAATCGCCTTGTTTATGGGTATTTATATGCGTTTTATCCGCCCAGGGAAAATTGCTGAAGTATCTGTCATCGGATTTATTTTGATGATGATGGCGATTATCTATGGTGGTGATGTTTCGCAGCATCCATATTGGGGGCCAGTTTTCACCTTGTCTGGAACACAATTGACTTGGTGTTTGATCACATATGGTTTTATTGCTTCGGTTCTACCAGTGTGGTTATTGCTTGCACCACGTGATTATTTATCAACATTTTTGAAAATTGGTGTGATCGCAGGTTTGGCTGTAGGTATTGTGATTGCAATGCCGGGCTTAAAGATGCCAGCAATCACTCATTTTATTGATGGTACAGGGCCAGTCTTTGCAGGTAGCTTATTTCCTTTCCTATTTATTACGATTGCTTGTGGTGCAATTTCAGGCTTCCATGCCTTGGTTGCAAGTGGTACAACGCCAAAACTCATTGAAAATGAAAGTCATATTCGTATGATCGGTTATGGTGGTATGCTGACAGAATCTTTTGTCGGAATCATGGCGCTGATTTGTGCAACAGTACTTGATCCTGGTGTGTATTTTGCGATTAACTCGCCAGCGGCTTTACTCGGTGTTGATGTGCAAAGCGCTTCAGAAGCTGTTCGTCATTTAGGGTTTGTAGTTACGCCAGAGTCGTTGACATTATTGGCTCAGGAAGTAGGTGAGAAATCGATTCTTTCTCGTGCAGGTGGTGCACCAACATTTGCGATTGGTATGGCACATATCCTGTCTGAGATTTTTAATAATCGCTCAATGATGGCGTTCTGGTATCACTTTGCTATTTTATTTGAAGCCTTGTTTATTTTAACTGCGGTTGATGCTGGAACACGTGCTTGTCGTTTCATGGTTCAAGATACAGTGGGTATAGTGATTCCTTCTGTAAAAGCATCACGTTCTTTTGCGGGTAATATGATTGGAACATTTGTCGCGGTCGCGGGTTGGGGATACTTTGTTTATCAAGGTGTAGTCGACCCTTTAGGTGGGGTTAATTCACTCTGGCCATTGTTTGGGATTGGTAACCAAATGCTGGCAGCAATGGCATTAACTCTAGGGACAGTCATTCTCTTTAAAATGAAAAAAGAGAAATATGTCTGGGTCACCATTTTACCGACAGTCTTTTTGGTAGTCACATCAATGGTGGCAGGCTGGCAAAAGATTTTTCATACCAACCCAAAAATCGGCTTTTTGGCACAGGCCAATAAATTTTCTGATGCAATTGCACGTGGCGAGGTGTTAAAACCAGCAAAATCATTGGCTGAAATGCAAACCATTGTGTTATCCAATCAGATTAATGCGGCATTGTGTGCTTTCTTTATGATTGTATTGGTCGTGATGATTTTTGCTTCAATTGGTGCTGTTCGTCGTGCGTTGGCAAGCAATAAACCAACGGTTCATGAAGCACCTGCCGAGTATGCCGATGTTGTTTCAGAAACAGCCGCTACTGCACGAGTTTCAGGAGAAGCATCATGAATTTGAAATTTGCTAAGCAGGGAACAACGGTTGTGGCAAAAATCATTAAGATGACGATTTTGTCGCAAAAACATCTGCTACTATCGCCTAAAAACTGGTCTAAAATAGCAATCCTTTGGCAGCGATTACAGCAAAGTTTTCGCCTGATGGTGGGCGTGCCTGACTATGCAACCTATTTGGAGCATATGCGTCAGCATCATCCAGACCTGACGCCCATGGATGCAAAAACGTTTTATCGGCATTGTGTTGATGTGCGTTATCCTTCTGCAAAATCAGGTATCAAAAAATGCCCTTGCTAATAGGCTAAGCTTAATTTTTTGAATGACTGGTTAAACGGTGTATGTTACAACATGCACCGTTTTCTATTTTTTAGGCATAATTTATGTGGGAAGTTCATAAAAAACAAAAAACTGTAAATGAAACAGATTTTGAAAGTCAGCTCGCAACATTTTTTCCAAAAATTAAACAGTTTTTACTCGAAATTAATCAAATTATTTTAGATAAGCCACAACAAACCGAATTAGCGTTAGCTGCTTTGTTGGCGGGTGGCCATGTTTTGTTTGAGGATTTGCCTGGTTTGGGAAAAACAACCTTGTCGCATGCCTTGGCAAAATTGACAGGTTTAAGCTTTAACCGCATTCAGTTTACCAATGATATGTTGGCGAGCGATGTGATTGGGATTAATTTATTTAATCAAAAAATTCAGCAATTTGAATTTAAGCAAGGGCCGATTTTTACCCAGATTTTACTGGCAGATGAAATTAACCGTAGTAGTCCGAAAACCCAGAGCGCCTTGCTTGAAGCCATGGAAGAGGGGAGCGTGACGTTAGATGCGGTGCATTACCGTTTGCCTCAGCCATTTTGGGTGGTGGCGACTCAAAACCCGTTATTTCAAAGTGGGACGTATGCCTTGCCTGAATCCCAGTTAGACCGATTTTTAATGCGCTTATCACTGGGTTATCCATCACGTTCTGCTGAACGCGCATTATTGACTGATCCAAGTCGGCAGAGTTTATTGTCAGATTTGCCTGAAATTTTTTCTGCACAGGATTTGCTGACATTGCAGCAGTTACGCCAGCAGATTGAAGTCAGTGATGCAGTTCTGGATTATATTCTAGATCTGGCTGAAAAAACCCGTACAGGTCTACAGGGTTTATCTACCCGAGGTGTGATTGCCCTGAAAAATGCAATACAAGCATATGCGATGATACAGCAGAGAGCGTTTGCAACCACAGATGATGTACAGGCAGTTTTTGCTGCGGTAGTCGCACATCGGATTGGTTTAAGTGAATTAGAAGCACAACAATTGATGCAGCGAGTACCTGTAAGTTATTAATTTAGAATTAGAACGAGAGAGCGCATGCGTCAGAGAATTTTAGCGTGGATGAGTCGGCGCTTTCAAATGCAGGCAGAAAAACAAATTAAGCAGCGTGATATTTTGGTGTTCTTGCATCGGGATGGCATTTTATATGGTGTATTAATTCTTTTAACTTTTATTGCGGGGATTAACTACGCCAATAATCTGGTGCTGAGTTTATGTTTTCTGGTCAGTGCACTTTTAGCCATGAGTTTTTATCTGGCATTTAAACAGCTACATGGGCTAAAAATTGAGCTGCTCAGTGATGATGATGTTGGGCAGGTTAATCAGCCCTTTATTTTAAAATTGCGTTTGCATCAGGCAAAAGCCAGTCCAGGGTTCTTACGCTTTGAAATTGCAGAACAGACTTTATATATCATGATGAAAGACGTCACGCAGGATATTCAGATCAGTTTGCATCCTGAAGCACGTGGACGCTATATTTTGCCGCGCTGCCGCATTATGGCGACTTATCCCTTTGGTCTGGTTCGGGCATGGACGTATTTGTATTTTCAACATCAGGTCTGGATTGCCCCACAAGCTGTGCAGATGCAGCGTGAGAGTAAACTGAGTCACCGCCATCAGCAACAAAGCTTGGAAGAATTTCATGATCTGCGTAATTATGTTGATGGTGATAGTTTGCAGCGTGTGTCATGGAAGCATGTGGCGCGTGATCAAGGCTGGTTTGTCAAACGTTTTGAACAAGAACCGAATGTACAAATCCAGATCATCGAATATGCCAAAATGCCCAGTACCATGCATGAAGTCCGCCTTTCAATGATGATGGCACTGGTTGAACAGTGTGAACAGGAAAAACGTGCTTATGGCATGTTATTGCCTAAAGCCGAACTGGTGGTGGGGTCTGGCATTCGCCAATATCAGCAAGCCAAGAAATTTTTAGCACAGGCATAAATCATGAATAAACAAATCCAGTTTTTGCTATTGGGTGTGCTGTTACTGATTTTACTTGCCCAGATTGCTTTTGCTCCTGTCAGTTTGCTGGTTGCATATGCCGTTGTGTGGCTGGTTACATTACGCATATTTGGGCGTCAGAAATCTTTGGTCTTGCCTGCAGTATTTCGTGTAAGCTTTATTGTTGTTGGGCTGGCATGTATTTATTTGCAATATCGGACATTTTTTGGTGTTGAAGCTGGCGTTGCATTCTTGAGTTTGTGTCTGTATGGCAAGGCGCTAGAAAGTAAAGATAAACGTGATGCTTTGGTCAGTTTCAACTTTGCACTTTTTGTATTTGCCAGTTTGTTTTTATATACCCAGGCTTTTTATATGGCAATTCTGGTTTTTCTGGGTGTGATTGTATCATTGCTGGGGCTATATGCCATACAGAAAGCTGACTTCACCGAACATGCTTTGCCCAATAAAAAAGAGCTATGGACAGACACACTGCATATTTTTAAGGCAATTTTATTTGCGCTTCCGTTTTTTATCATTTTATTTTTATTTTTTCCGCGCCTGCCACCGCTTTGGTATATTCCACTGCCAGATCAGAATAAAGCAGTCACAGGTGTCAGTGATACTTTGTCACTCGGAGATATTGCCGAACTTTCTCAATCCAATGCCTTGGCATTTCGTATAGTCTTACCTGTTTCAAGTTTGCCACCACGTTCCGAACTGTATTGGCGGGCAATGGTGCTTGATCATTTTGATGGGCAGAAATGGAACAGTAGCGAAATCAATCAACAATGGCAAACAGAAGAACAGCCACAATTGGCTCAGGCAAAACGCCTGAATTATAGCTATTTACAAGCCGATCCTGAACAGCGCTGGGTGATGGGGTTGGAATATTCAGTCCCAGCAAGTCAACGTTATGTTCTACGTCAAGATGGCAGTATTGTGTCACGCCGACCTGTGCAAACCACCCAGCCGATTGCATTGACGTGGGTATCTGTATCGTCAATCGATAGATTGTTGCCTGAATATGTTCGCTACATAAATCTGCAACTACCTGAAACAGATCCTCGCAGTAAAGCATTGGCAGCACAGTTGTATCAAGAAAGTGGCCAACAACCTGAACACTATATACAGTATGTATTGAATTGGTATCGTCAAAATAAATTTAGCTATAGCCTCAGCCCAGGAACCTTACAGGGCAATCGCGTCGATCAATTTTTATTTCAGACGCGAGTTGGGTTTTGTGAACATTTTGCATCGAGTTTTGTGGTGCTCATGCGCGCCGTAGGCATTCCTGCACGTGTGGTGGTGGGTTATCAGGGGGGGCAGCCTGCGCCCGATAATCAAAGTTGGGAAGTCCGTCAGCTTGATGCTCATGCATGGGCAGAAGTGTGGGTGGATCAGCACTGGCAACGTATTGATCCCACTGCATTGATTGCACCGCAGCGTATTGATAATGGCATGCAAAATTATCTAAGCGAAACACATCAGCAAAATAGCTCAACATTGTTTAGTCCTCAACGTATGTCGTTGATCAATCAATTGCGTGTATGGAGTGACTATGCCAGCTATCAATGGCAAAGCAAAGTTGTAGGTTATGATGTCGAGCAGCAACGCAGTTGGCTGCAATCATGGGGAGTTAATTCACAGACGAAATCATTGTGGGTGCTGATTACAACCATCTTAAGTATTTTATTGTTGTATATCGCAGTGATTGTATGGCGGAATCGTCCGCAGCGTACGCAATATGAGAAGTTGATTCACCAGTTTAATCAAAGGCTGGATCAAGATTTGCAGAAAATGCCAGAGGAAACCTTTCAGAAATGGATGTTGCGACTGAGTTTGTTGACTTTACCTGAGCAACAGTCGATTTTTAAGCAATTGATTGATCTGCAACATTGCTTAGTTTTTCAGAAAAAACAGCAACATAAAGCTGAAATGTGGAAAGAATTTGCTCTTTTGCTTAAAGAGTGTTCAATTGTTTTAAGCAAGCGCAGAAAAATCTTGTCAAGCCAATAAAATCTGAATATGATACAGGCACTTTAGGCGTATAGCTCAGTTGGTTAGAGCGCTACGTTGACATCGTAGAGGTCTCCAGTTCGAGTCTGGATATGCCTACCAAGATAAAGCAAGGGTTTACAAGTAATTTCAATAACTTGTAAGCCCTTTTTTAATTGCTGTAATTTTTTGTTTTTCGCAAAACTTGCGTAAATTTGAATAAATAATCAATAATTTTCACCAAGAATTCACCAAAACTTCACCAATGAAAATACCTAAACCGATTAAAAGAGGACTTACTTATCGAATTCAATTACAGATCGCAGGGGAAAAATTTTCCTGTACTCGCGATACTGCCAGAGAATGTGAACAGTGGGCAGTTCAAAAAATATTAGAATCCAAAATTCACAAGAAAGAAGTAGAAAAAGGCATCAAACCAACGGTTACTTTTAAAGAACTGATAGAGCAATATTTTCAATATACTGGGCAATATAATCCATCTGCGAGTTCACGAAAATGGATGCAAGGTCAGATCAAAGTCTTTGATGAAAAATTTGGGTTTTTATCGGGCACTTCCATCTATGATATTACCCCACGTCAATTGACTAACTGGAGGAATAAACGCTCCAAAGAAGTTGGTGCAAATACAGTTTTAAAAGAGATCTCTTTCTATAGTGCGGTTTTTACCTTTGCACAGAAGGAATTATTTTTGCTTGATGAAAACCCATGGATGATGATTACCAAGCCTAAAAAGCCGAAGGCTAGGGCACGTCGGATTCATAACTCTGAAATTGATCTCATGTTGAAAGCTCTGAAGTATGAACGTGGTCAAACTCCAGTTTTGCCAGATCATTATGTCGCATGGGGCTTTTTATTTGCCATAGAAACAGCGATGCGTCGTGGTGAAATCTTGTCGATGCAAAAGAAAGATATTTATGATGACTATGTACATCTGCCGAAGACCAAAAATGGAGATCCGCGCAATGTGCCGCTGTCTAAAGAAGCCAAAGCACTGTTAGAGTTGATTCAGCATAAAGGGCAAAAACTAATTCCTCAGTCTGAAAATGCATTTCGTTTGATGTGGGAAAAACGAAAAGCAGCAATAGGTCTGAGTGGCTTGCACTTTCATGATACTAGGCATGAGGCCATCACTCGAATGGTTCGTGTAAAGAAATTACCAGTTGAAGTCCTGGCTAAAATTACGGGGCATAAAAAAATAGATATTTTGATTAATACCTATTACAACCCGAATGCTCAGGATCTTGTCGAAGCTTTTAATCAAAGTCAGTAACTTCCGTAGAAGCTAAATATAATTTGTTATAACTGTTTATAATTCATGATTTTTATTTATATTTCGGTTGTAGCTAATTGCGTAACTTTACTGTGTTTTTGAGCTACAAAAATGATTAAGCCCACATAGTTGTGGGCTTTTGGCTAGTTTTTACGTGCTCTGCCTCTTCTTTCACGCATGGTTAAAAGAGCATCTGCCTGTTCAGGATCATATAAATGTTTGCCAATCGTTCCCTGATTAATGACCGCAAGTTTTGAACGAACAGTCCCTGCGGATAAGCGACCACATTTAACGATACGAGGGTTAATGGCATGCGTATAGAGTTCTTTTTTGCTGCACTGAGGGCAAACACCTTGTCTGTACCAGTCGCCCTCACGTTTAAATGAGAACAGTTGGTTTAAGCGTTCATCAATGCGTCTTTGGATGTCCGACATGAATAACCTAAATGTGAGTGTTAATTAGCAATTTGTATTTATTTGTTTGATAAATAAGAAAAGATTATTCATCTTTGCTATTTTTGTCGGCAGCTTTTCGGAGTTCAGGATAGACCTGAAGAACGGCTTCACGGATCAGAACGGCAGGTTTTTTCTTGGCTTTAAATGCGATTTCTTCTAGGAGTTGTTTTTCTAAAGTAGAGAAACGGACAGCAGATATTTCAGTTCTATTTTCTTTTGTTTGAATATTTGGTTTTTGCATGAGAAAATCCCCATAAATCGTGATTAGTAACTAAGTAACTGCTAATTTAGTACGATTAATAGTGATTTACAAGTGCTTTTTTAGGAAAAAGTATGAAAAATGATGATTTGAATACTCGCGGTAATCGTCTAAGAGATGAACGGAAGCGTTTGGGTATAGAGACTCAAGATGAGCTGGCAGAGATTTTAGGGGTAAAAAAGAACTCTATCGTTCGTTATGAGAAGCATAATGCCGCTTTAGATATGGATCAGCTCGACTTACTGGAAGATCACGGCTTTAATGTTGCCTATATACTTTGGGGGCGAACAGAAGCGGCTGACAGTAGTTTATCTGAAGAAGAAACAAAGCTACTTGGTTTCTACCGCCAGACACGTGAAGAAATGCGTGGGGGATTGGTGGCGATAGTAGAAACGTATGCAAATCAATTTAAGTAATTAAAAACATAGTGTTAAGAATAAAATGAAATTAACTAAAGAATTAAAGTGTAATTGGTGGTTAATAGGTATTTTTGTTTTCCTTATTTGGATTACATTTCCGTATTTGTTTAAATTATCTATGTCTTGGATGGGGTTATTCGGTGCAGAGTTTAAAAATTTTGCAGACTATGGGCCAGTTGGCGATGTTTATGGAAGCCTAAATACACTGATTTCCTCTATTGCATTATGTGCTGTTGCTTACTCTACATGGTTGCAGGTTACTTCTTTGAAGGAAACAAGAGAAGCGACAACTCGGCAATTAAACTTAGCTGAAAAGAATCATCAGGAACAATTAAAAGAATCTCAATATGCTATTTTTACTAATATGATTAATAATTTATTAGCTCATAAGAATGAATCAAAGAAGAGTTTGACTATAAAAAATGATGGTGAGACTTATGATCATGAACATATTTTTAATCATATGTACAAACAATTTTTAAAGAGAGTTGAATCGGATTGGTCTCAATTAAATGAAATCACCCGATTCAAAATTATGGAAGATTTTTTAGACTCAATCGATGAGTTAAGTAGTAATAAATTACATGTATCAACATTACTTATTACTTATTTTAAAATTTATGAATCAATATTTGATCTAGTAAAATCTTCAGTATTAACAGAACAAGAAAAAGATTTTTATTATCATATGGTTGGTAAGACTATGAGTTTAAGCGAACAAGCTTGCTTACTATGGGTTACAACTGGTTTTGAGGAGGTTGCAGAGTATTTAGAAGATACAGGTATATTTTGGTTTAATTTCGAGAAAGAAATAGAATTTATATATAAGTTTCATCAGAGATCGTATTTCTGTAATTCACTATTCTTGCAAGCGTGGGATGAATTTGAAAAAAACCAAACCCCAACCTAAGTCGGGGTTCTTCTGTTTATCGGGTCGCATCTCAGCTCGATAAGACCCTGCCACCACTGCCCCTTATGCGAAAACTGCTGCGTTATTCATTCGATCCACTGTTTATAAAACAGGAAGTGATCAAGTCTAAACTCACACAAGTTTCCACCCGCGTGTTTATTTTTAGCTGTAAGAAAAAATAAAACGACACTAAGTGTCGTTCCTATATAGATTTTTTTACCATTTAGTCAGAAAATATACCCACTAAATCAACAGGGGGAAAAATGAGTTCCACAATTCAAATTAACAGCACGAAAAATATGACTGCAGAACAAAAACTGGATGAAATTAGATATCCACTTGAGAATCTTGAATTAACATTGTCAGCACTAACAAAAATGCATTTAGATCACCCACTCACAGGTGACGAGCTAACTGCTTTATTAAACACCATTCACTATCAAGTGAACCAGATCACCAAAGCTATACATGCTTAAACATGACGTAAATGCAGGGCCAGTTGATGCTCTGTTTTTGTGTGATTGAGTTCGACTGTACCCATCATGACTTTCACCGTGAGCCAAAACTGGGACAGGCTTTGCTTCACGTCTTCACCTAAACTGTGGTGGCTGAGCTGATAGTTCTGTTGGAAAAAATCCTGAATGCTGATGTGTTGCAACATCACTTTTTTGTAGTCTTCAGGCATCACATAAATATTAATATTTTGAGCAGGTTGTACAGGTTGGCTTTGCTGTAAAAGCTTTTGTGCCATGAGGTTAAATAGGGTGATGTACTGTTCTTTGATTTGTGCTGCCTTTGTACCAGTAAAGCCCATCACCAAGAAAATAAAACCATCTTTGGTCATTCGGTAATATTTGGATTCTCGCTTTGCACCATTCGCAATTTCAATGGTTTGAACATGAGCCCAAAAATGGGCTGATGTAAATTCAGAAGAACATTCTAAATTTTCCAATGTGCGAAGAACATGGGAGTGACGTTTGCCAAAAACTTCGGCAACTTTTAGGGAAGTGGTAATGGTTTGATTGTTGATGATGCTGACCCAGTCTAAATTTTGGGTAGCAGAAGCCGTTAAAGCGAAATGATTCATTTGCTTGTTCCTGTTAGTCAAGTTTTTAACCTGACACCATCACTTCTCACGGTAATGGTGACAGACTGAACAGGGGTGAGAATACCGTCCTAACAGGTAACGGCCAGCCAAAGCTGCCCTGTCCAGCCTGCCATAAAAGGCACAGCCGAATTTTACGCAAAAAAATAGCCCTTAGCGGACTTTTTTGCGCCTGTTAGTAAAATATTTCAGGTTCTCACGCCTGACCATAGATTTTGCTATGGTTTTTATAAAGTAACTTAGTTACTATTTTGGTGTCAATACTTTATAAAAACTTTTAAAATTTTGGGGTGTATTTTAGATGAGTGATGAGTTTGAAGTTAAAAGAAAAGCATTAATTCAAAAGTTTTTAGATAATAAAATAAAATTTAATAATCATTTTAAACAGTATGATCAAAATTTATTTGATGAAAAGTGTCTTGATGAAATAATAAATATTAATAAATATTTTGATGAACTTTTGGATTTTATGGAAAATTCTAAATCTTTCGATAGTTCTTTTGAGAGTTTTGTTACGAAAACTATTTTTGATAATACTGATGCTATAATTTACGATAATAAGAAAAATCCAATTAAGGTATTGACTGATATTTCATATAACTTACTAGTTTTAGGTAGATTAAAGGGTAACGAAATTGATAGATTGAAATTATTAGAATATAATCAGAAAATTACTAATGAATTAAATTTTTTAGAGAAGACGAAAAATGAATTAGAAGAAATCATAAATGAAGCTCAGATAATTAAAGATGATCTAAAAAATAAAAAAATAAATGAAATTTTTGAAGATGATTCAATAAAATTTAAAAAAATAGCACAAATATATGAATTTCTATTTTATTTAGTTGTGCTAATTGCTGGATTTTATTTTCTGGGTTTGACTTTTTATATTATTGGATTTGATTCAAAATATCTTTCGATTGGATTTCCTGAAAAAATACATGGTGATATTTCAGCTGAATTTTATATTCAAAAAATTTCTTTTCTCGTTTTATCTACTACATTGGCTGCATTTCTCTTAAAGCGTTCTTTTATGAACCGACGTTTGGCAGATGAAGCTTACCGTACTGCAAAAGAACTAGATGCCTTACCACGCTATATGGAAGGTATGCCAGATGAAATGAAAGAAAAGATTCGGTTTGACCTTGCCTATAAATATTTTGGAAATGGTATCCATCATGAAAGCTATACAAGTGGTGAGAACTTGATGCATGAAAATATTAAAGCAAATACAGAGTTCCTGAAGGCAATAAAAGGTAGTGGTTCAGATGAAGAATCAAAGAAAGATAGTGAAAAGTAGAATGTTATGTTGAGTTGAAAAAGTTACTTAGTTACTATTTGGTTGTTATATACCTAAAAATAAATTATACGAGTTTTAAATGAAGAAATTATTTGCTTTTCTTGTCATGTCAGTAGTCAGCCTTTCTGCAGCCCATGCAGAGGTCGATAATCCATTTGGTACAGGTTCAGCAACATCTACAGCTCAAAGTACTGTAACGACACCAGTGAAGAAAGCGACTACGTCGCATAAAACAACGATTAAGAGTAAGTCTAAATCATCTTTAGGTGGTTCTTGTGGATCTTACCCACGTACCTGTGGACAGATGAAAAGTTGTGCCCAAGCACGTGAAGCTTTGAAGTGTGGAAATACTCGACTTGACCGTGATCATGATGGTATTCCATGTGAAAGTATTTGTGGTGGTTAAGCTAACAGAGAATAAAAATGGGATTTAACTTTCGTAAAAGTATAAAAATAGCTCCCGGTGTAAAGCTGAATATTAGTAAACGAGGGGTCAGTAGTGTTTCAGTAGGCACAAAAGGCGCACGTGTCAGTGTAAGCAAAAAAGGGACACGTACAACAGTTGGAATACCTGGATCTGGACTTTCTTACAGTAGCTATAAATCACATGGTCAAAACAGTGAAAGTGGATCAAATACGAGTACATTTAAAATATTCTTTTGGTGTGCTGTCATTTTTATTGTTCTGATGTTTATTTTGTTTTGACTCATACTTAAAAATTTAAAAGTATGAAAAATATAAAAATTAGAGGTAAGTAAAGTGAATAATAATTTAGATCAAATCAATGCTGGTGCTAACCAAAGTAAACTAGGTAATCTATTTCTAGGATTCTTTGAAGGATTATTTATTGATGGTGTAGTTCAGATTAAAGAAATTGAAGCACTGGTAAAATGGGTCGAAAAATATCCTGAATCTACAAGTCTTCCTTATTTTGACTCACTCTATAATTTATTATTGAAGGTAGCAGAAGACCCTGCTTTTTTATTAGAGAACCATCAAGAAATCTATGAGCTCATGAAGCTTTTCAAAAGTTCAAAGCATTTCAAACAGCATACCTGCGATGTTCAACGCCTGCATGGACTGCTTGCTGGTATCGCATGTGATACAGATATAAATGATGATGAGATTATATCTCTTAATCAATGGCTGAAAGATAATGACCACCTTGAAGAAGATCCTATTTATCAGGATGTGTTTGATAAGCTTAAACCTGTTCGATTGACGAAAGTAGTAACAGAAAACACGAAAGATTCTGTGCTGGCAACGATTAAGAAATATGTTGATTATGATAACTATGGATTGCCTCATATTGCAGTATCTAGTGGAAAAGAGAATCTAAATCCTGATTTCTATCATGGAAAAGTTGAAATTTTCGGTAAAACAATTTGTTTAACTGGAGCCTCCAACCGACATACAAAAGCTGAATGGAAAGAAGAGATCGAAGGTAAGGGTGGTATTTTTAAAGACGATATGACCAAAAAAGTTGATTATCTAGTCATTTGTAATAAAGGTAATCCTCATTGGGCTCACATGAGTTATGGTCGTAAATTTGAACAAGCTTTGAAATGGCAGAAAGAAGGCTTAAGTATTCGTATTTTGACAGAAGATGATTTTGTTACTTATTTAGAATGTGAGTAGTTCATGTTTACTGTTGACTATATTAAAAATTTATTAAATCCTCTTGGGCTAGGTTTAATAGTCCCTTTTATTTATATATTTTTTAAATGTTATGAGAAGGTAAAAGAAGTAGGTTTTTTACAAGATATTCAAAACCTTATTTTATTTTTTAATAAAAATAGCAAAAAAGAGAAATTTTTAAAGGATTGTTTGGTAGAGGATACTTTTTCAGATGAAGAAAAGAAGCTGATAAATAGGCAGCTAAAAGTTATTAAGCTCCAAAAAATATTAGAAATAGATGTACGGGATATTGATATTTTAAAAGACTTATGTAAATGTTCAAATCCATATAGAGCCAGTTATTGGTACAATAACTCTTATAGCTTGATAAAGTTCAATAGAAATAATAAAAAATTTGAATTTAGGAAAGAACCTACTGATAAGAAAATTAATTGTATGAAAAATATCGGCTTTACTTTATATGCATTACTGAGTTTATTAGGATTTTATGTAATGTATGTTGTGTCTGAAATAAAAATTAAACCAGTAACTATAGGCACCATAATATTCAAATTTTTTCTATGTGCAGTTGTTTTTTCTATAATTTTATTTATATCGTATCAAACTCTAAAATTCTTTATGAAATATAGTCATGCAAAATGGTTGATAGAAATGGATCGGCTAGACTAAATAACAAAGTTGATAAACCATACACCACTTGCACAGCAGCCTAAAAGAAAGCCAACGAGCACAGGAAAAATTTTCATAATGTATTCCGTTCGTCCTACAGGTACACAGTTTAAATCTTACTTTATGACCTGATCTACATGCTTTATTTTGCTACACGTGTACTTGTGTAGATTTTCTATAAGTAATTGTTGTCGTGGATGATTTACGTGGATCTGAGCAGCTTGCAACGCCTGCAGATATTCTTGTTCTAAACGCTCTAACTGCTTCAATCGAGCGAGCTGATAGTTGTAAATCATCCAGAGTAAGGCTGCTAGCATACATACAACAACGGCTAAAAATATAATTAAAAAAATGTTCATATTTAGTTCACCAAACCCAACCTTGTTTTTGTACTGTTGCTGCTAAGCTCACAGCGATATAAATCAAACTTGCAACCATTACCCAGTTCATTTTCATCGTGCCCCCAAACACAATTAACGCTTAAATCCTTTAAGTTCCTGAGAACGGGCACACTCAATACAGAGCGTGATGCCACCAAATTTTTGGCGCTCTGGAGGAATGTCATTGCCACATTCTTCACATTCAGAAAGAGAAGGGCGACTGTAGTCTTGCGGTACACGTTGTACCTGTTCAAGTTGGCGTTGCTGTGCAATGTCAATAATGTCGGTCATCGAGTGAATATCCGTTTTATGTTGCAGATGGAATGGCATTCTTTTGAATGCTGTGAATAGAACGAGGAAGGTGGATGGATTTATTTTCAATTGCGGATGGAGAGATCGTCGCAGCCCATTCCATGTGTGCTTTGCCTGTCCAGCCACAATCAAGGTTTTGGCACTGACCATATAAAGTTTTCAGCAAAGGCGACTCGGTTGTTGTGCTTCGGATAATGACTTTGTCTCCGCAAAATGGGCAGTGGTTTTGATGTCGAGTATTTGCCATAAATCACCTTTTATCGTTATTTATGGTGTCATTGTAACAAAAAAGTATTAAATATAGTGATATTGTATTGAATTTATAACTAAAAATGGTTATTTTATTTAGACGATATGAAACCTTTTTGCCGCTAGTTCCCCAACTAGCGGTTTTTTTTATTTAGCTGCCTTTGCTTTTTGGATCTTTGCATATTCTCGCGTTAAAGCAGTTTGAGCAGTCCTTTTTGTTTTGTAGGTACGCACTAAAATAAGGGGAGCGGTCTGGTCACCTTTGGTTAAAGACAGCTTGGTTTTGCCATCGAGATACCAAACTTTTACGCCAGTGTAGCTTTTATAATTTTTAGCTTTACGCCGACCTTTACCTGTTTTGCTCTTTTTTTCTTTTTCAATTTTAGTCGTGTCATCAAATAGGGTAGAGACATCATCAGCATTGGGCAGTTGAATTTCTAAATCCACTTTGGTGGTATAGCCAGAACTTTCAGACAAATCATGTGTAATGGTTTTTCCTAGCCATACGATTTCATCAATCTGTGGTTTTAATCCAACAAAGGTGATTTGCTGTTCTGGAATTAAATCAGCACGGCCTCTGGCCAAAGTGTAAGACAGTGCCATTTCTGCACGTTTGCAGCGGTTAAATTCAGCTTTGGCTGCAAGCTCAGCCGTTTTCTTATCGCGATGAACAAAGCGGACTTCTTTAGGGTTATCGGTTGTACTTCCATAAATCACGTATTGCTTTTCGCCCTTGGTTTTATCGTGGTAATAGGCTTTAACAGCATCAACTTTATTGTTGCTTTGACCCATTGAAAAGTTGTGCTGGTCGCCATCGGTGCGGGTGAGTTCAACTTCAGGCAGATCCAAACCTGAAGCTGTTTGACTTTCACCAATCGGCATACACAGAAGCGTTCCATTTTTCACGGTAGCAATGGCATCGTTTTCATCCGCGATGCGTGTCATGATATTGGCATCACTGTCGTTTTGATCAAGATGACCAACAGATCGATTGGCAATAGATGGATGCACGATTACCTTTAAATCATAGTCAAAGGCAATCGTTTCAAAGACTTCCTGAACGGTTTTCTTATGAAAAGAGCGCTCATGTTTTTGGCGGAATGCTTCTGCCAAATCATTGGCTTCAGCTGCAATGTGTAGGGTATCTGGTGCGCCAGAGTGACTGCAGCTTGTGACCAGGAACTTGCCTTTATAAATTAAACCTGTATCTGACCAGCCTAACCACAGTTCAAGTTCTACGCCCATAGATGGAATTTCTAGAATATTGTCACTGTCATCTAAGGTGATATCAACACTGTCAGCCACCATGCCACGATTGTCTTGCATATTCAAACTAATTAAGCGGGATGCCAGAGTACTGGAAATATTGATGCCATTTACATCAATGCGGTAAATCGCAGTTGGGTATTCGGCTAAGCTGGCGTATTCACCTTTAACCAGGCTAAAGATATTCATAAGTACAGCCCACTTAAATTGGCGAGCATTTGTTTTGTCTGACCAATCAATTTCTTCATGGTGTCTTCAATAATCGTGAGCTGCAGGATACTCGTGTCTTCACCAATTTTATTCGAAATAACCGTAGTGCAATCAAGGCAATCATCGGATAACAGTATGAAGGTAAATACCAATTTGTATGGTGATCTGATTCTGCTCACCACGCCTGTACTGGTTGGGGCAAATGAAAGTATCAGCTTTAAAACCGATATTTTTGAGGCCTCGGACGGTACAGAACAACGCACTCCACTCAAGGACAAAGCTCGGCAAACGCTGAGCTTTTCTTCTTTAAGCATGCGTCAAGCTGTAGCTCAGCAGTTCAATGTGCAGTGGGGAGGTATTCGTCAGCATTGGGCTGTACCGCTTTATCAGGAACGTCAATTTGTAGGGGATGTCAGCAGTGATTTCATTGTCTGCAACACCCATATTTATGATTTTCGTGATAATTCTCTGGCATTGCTGAAGAATGATACTGACTTACAACTGGTCGAAATACTTGAAGTACAAACAACGGGTTTACAGCTCAGTGAAGTCACCACGTTCAAGAATGCCAAACTCTACCCCGTACGGGTCTGTTTTATCAGTGGTGATATTACCCGCAATATCAGTGGCATTCATGCATCCATGTCGGTTGATTTTATTGTAGTCGATGAGCCAGTAATTGAACCTGATGAACCAGCGCAGTTTCTGGGTGATGACCTGTATTTCTTCAATTTGACTTATTCGGGTGATTCGATGCAAGCCACGATTAGCCAGCAGCAGAATCTTCTTGATAACGGCATGGGTGAGATTTACCAAAGCACAGACTGGAATTTTGCCCGTTACAGCAAACAGTATCGTGCCGTGCTCAAAGGGCAGCAGCAGGTTCGTGATTACAAGAATTTTCTGTTTCGGCGCCAGGGTCGTTATCGTCCGTTTTGGCTACCGACTTATGAATCAAATCTACGCTCTAAGAGCATGGGTACAGTCACCACAACGCTAGTTGTTGAAGCTAATCAATACAAGCAGCTTGCGGATCAACGCCAGCATATCGCGATCAAGAGTAATGGGATTTGGACAGCACATACGATTACGGCATCAAGCCTAACTTCATCATCGACTGTGCAGATGATGATTTCACCTGCGCTGAACAAGGCTGCATCCACTATTCAACGGATCTCATATTTAGGACTGCATCGCCTTGATGCTGACAGCATCACGCTAAATTATCAGGGGGCAGGCATTGCCGAGGTCGCTGTGCCGATTCTGGAATTGGGAGTTTAAATATGTTTGGACTTTTTGGAGAAAGAACCCGACGTGAGCTTTATACCATCGTGCGCGGTGCACAAATCTTTCGTTATAGCTCTGGGGATAAGGATGTCACTGTTGGCGAAGTCACCTGGACTAAGTTAGCGATTACCTGACTACGGATGAAGAACTGCAGGCACTGGCTGATGCGACAACAGCACTGGCTACAGCGGAAAGTAATCTGGCAACAGCACAAGGCAATCAGACCACAGCACAGACAAATTACAATGCTGCTGTTGCTGCACGGGATGCGCTTAATCCGAGTAGCCCAAGCTATGCAACAGATTATGCAGCGGCACAAGCGATTGTTGATCAGAAACAAGCTGATTTAGATACCGTAATTGCAGCAACAGAGGCTGCGATTGTGGCAATGACAGCTGCACAAGCGGATTATGATGCAGCCGCTGCAGAAGTACATTATCTGTATATTTACCCTGGTTGCTTAAAGTCAATTCTTGAATGCGCGAAATTCAACAATACCGATAATTTTATGGGCTTTCCGTTTATTCCAGAGGATAACCCGACCACGACGAGGATTATTTAATTATGTGGCCACTTTGGATTTATTACGCAGTCGTTGCAATTATGATGATTTATGCCGTGATGCAATCCCGCAAAGGCATTAAATCATCACTGACCGCGGGCAAGCTTGAAGCAACCACTGCTGATGAAGGTTCATCCATTCCCGTGATTTTTGGCACCTGTGATGTTGCACCCAACTGTGTTGCGTTTAAAGCAGGTACACCGCAAGCCATTAAAAAATAGGTGATCTATGGAAAATTTTGACACTTCGGACACTTTGGACAATCCAGATGCTTCGGACACTTTGGACACTTCAAATAGCCCGCAAAACGCGGGCTTTATTTTTGTACGGCATGTGCGTGCCTGCGGTATGTGTACGCTTGGTGCACGTCGATTCCTTTTAGCAAATGGCATGACCAGCGATGAAGTCCGTGATTTCTACCAAAATGGCATGACCATTGAAAAGTTCGAGCAAATGTTTGGTCATGATGCTTTATGCAGAGAAGTGATAAATAAGGCGAAAGAAGATGGGCAAGAAGAAAAAGCAAACGGTTGGGTATAAATATTTTGCCTATGGTCATTTTGTTCTGTGCCATGGGCCTATTGACTCAATCACTCGGATTCGTTTTCAGGACAAAGATGCCTATACCGATGCAGAATCTGAAAATAAGCGGATCTATATCAATAAACCGAGTTTATTCGGTGGTGATGAGCAATCTGGTGGCATTCAGGGCAATGTCGATTTACTGTTTGGCTATCCTGACCAGCAAAAAAGTAGTGTCATTGCTTATATTACGGATACTTCAACATCAGCACTAACAGCAACAAATAAGTTCAGCGCAATTTCTGCAATGTTCCCCAATATCATGAACAATGCGAGTACAGCGCTTATTTCAGCTTGGCGCGGGGTCACATCTGTAGTTTTTGACAACCTGTATATTGGCACCAGTCCGACTTTGCCTGATTCAAAATGGCGGGTAAAACGGGTGCATACCCTGCAAGACGGTCAACCGCAGTGGTATGACGAAAAAGCGGAAATAGCGCCAGTTTCATATTATTTTGCACCGAATCAAACCACGTGGAAATATAAAAGCGTTCCTGCAACAGATTCAACCAGCTATGTGAATGCAGAAAAGGGTGCATGGAGTCAGGGTAGTTCACCTTTTGGCGATAAAGAGTTCGGTGCACCTGGTGTATATAATTTCCCAACCACACCCGCAACAGTGATTGATCAGCAGACAATATTGTGGGCTGAGACCAGTATTGATATTGATAGTGTTGATCAGGACTTTGTTTTTGAAAGTTATCTGGATAACGGGATTACAGTCTGGGTCAATGGCACACAGGTTTTAACCAACTATGATGCCAATGCACATTATCTCAACACCACCATTGCTGCTTCACATTTCAACGTCGGGAAAAACCGCATTACGATTAAATGCATTGATGATGCACTTGGTGTGCGCCCTGGTAACTGGATCTGGTTTGACTTACGTCTGAAAGGTACTAATGTCAAAGAAGCTGATATTAATCCTGCTCATATCATCCGTGAATGCCTGACTAATACCTTGTGGGGTAAAGGCGCAATCACGGGCCTGATTGATGAGGTCAGTTTTAAAGCCTGCGCAGATACCCTGTATGCTGAAGATATGGGGATGTCGATAGTCTGGAGTGATTCGACCTCGATCAAGGAATTTATCGACAACGTACTTGAGCATATCAATGGCGAACTGTATGTCGATCGCATCACCAATCTGTGGACACTCAAATTGATTCGGGATGACTATCATGTCAATGATCTGATCCATCTGACTGAAAGCCATTACAAGTCGCTGACCTTTGAACGTAAAACACTGGCTGAATGCATTAACCAGGTGACAGTCACTTACTATGATCGTGAACGTGCCAAAGATTCGACTATTACTATTCAGGATGTTGCCCGTATTGCACAGCAGGGTGGTGTCATTTCTCAGAATGTTGAATACAAGGGCTTTACCAATTCCAGTCTTGCCAGCCGTATTGCATTACGGGATTTAAAAACCCTGTCTTCTGAGTTGGCCAGCATTGAATTTGATGTGCCTGAATCTGTCGCTGAAAACTGGCACAAGGCTTATGTATTCAAGCTGTCCAATAGCCGTTACGGTCTGTCTGAAGCAGTATTTCGGGTGACTGAGATCAAGTTTGGGGATGGGGTTGATAATACAGTTTCAATCAAAGCCATTGAAGACTCGTTCGGTAGTCCGATGCAAGCCGTGGTTGAATACATGCCACCTGTCAAATCTGACATTTCTGCCAAAGATGCAATCGCGATTGCCTTTGAAGAGCCTTATATTGAATTGGTAGAGCAGTATGGCCAAGACGAGATTGATGCAAAACTGGCAAATAATCCTGATTTGAGTTTCATAGGGATGGCTGCGGTGCGTCCTAACAATTTTCATATCAATGCCAGTTTATATAGCAATGCAGGGGCAGGTTATGCGGAAGAAGTCACACTTGACTTCTGCCCAAGCGCGACCTTAAAAACCGCAATTGGCTATCTGGACACAGCATTTGAAGTAGAAAATATTGCCGAGTTTGATTTGCTGAAAGCCAATGACCGTATCCAGCTTGATGATGAGCTTCTAGCATTTGTCAGCTTTGATGCTACGACCCATATTCTGACGGTAAAGCGTGGCGTTGCGGATACTGTACCTGCCAAACATATCGCAAATGCGCGTATCTATGGCTGGGACAATTACTCGGGCTTAGATAGTACCGAGTACTTAAGCGGTGAAACCGTGGCCATGAAAGCACTGACGCTGACGGGTTCCGACATTCTGGATCTGAGCGAAGCCACAGCACATTCAGTTAACTGTAGTGCACGGGCGATTCGTCCTTATCCACCAGCTAACGTAAAAATCGGCGGTACATACTATCCAGTTGATATTGCAAACTCAATTGTACTTACTTGGGTAGATCGTAATCGTACTCAACAAACAGGTGGATCTATTCTTGGATTTTTTGATGCTGGTGTAACTGCTGAAAGCGGTGTGACATATAAGTTGATTGTTTATGTATTAGATGCTTCTAACGTGCAAACTGAATTTTTCAATCAAAATGTTGGAGCTGTAAATACCTATACAGTTGACTTATCAACAGCACCAGCTGCAACCAGAAAATTCAGAATTGTATTGAAGTCAGTTCGCGCTACGTATGAAAGCTATCAATCATTTGATTACACACTAACTGCTTCATTTACAGCACCTTATAACTTAACTGGAGTATATGTAGCATGAGTTCAGTAAATTTGACTTGGGATGCTGTTGGGCAGATTGATTCATACAAAGTCTACAGAAGCACATCTCCAATGAATCCAGCTAGTTTACCTGCACCGTTAGCAACAGGCATCACTGCAAAATCATATTCTGATGCAACCATATCTCAAGGGTCTAAATATTATTATAGAGTGGGGGCTGTGAAAAATGGCATTGAAAAGCTCAGCGAGGAGTATATTGTTTATGCAATAAATAGCTATTCGTATTATCGATTATTTATCAAAGCAAACAATGGAGATTATTGTTTAGCTATAAATGAAATAGAAATGTTTGAAATCGGAAGCAGTATAGATGCAACGAACCCAACTAGGGCTTTAACATTCTCATCTTGCAGCCAGTTTTCAACAGTTGATAATTCTCAAGCATTTAAAGCATTTGACAATGATTTTA
Source organism: Acinetobacter sp. ANC 4636 (assembly GCF_054454555.1). NCBI lineage: Bacteria > Pseudomonadati > Pseudomonadota > Gammaproteobacteria > Moraxellales > Moraxellaceae > Acinetobacter > Acinetobacter sp. ANC 4636. The sequence goes on from NZ_JBTKVD010000001.1 coordinate 328,181, forward strand.
CTTTACTCAATAACTGGGTAGTAGGAACACAGCCACCAAGCGGATCTATTCCAGTTTCCTATCCAGCTTGGATTTCATATCAATTTGATAGTAAGAAAGCGATAGACCGTATCAAAATTTATCCGCAGCCAAGGTCAGACTTGCTGAACAGACCTCCAAAGGATTTTGTTATACAGGGATCAAATGACGGAACATCTTGGGTAGATATTAAATCATTTACAAATGTTACGGGGTGGAATGTCAATATTGCAAAAACTTTTAATCTAGTAAATGGCACATATATTTAATGATTATTTTGTAAAGCACCTTCGGGTGCTTTTTTATTGCCAAAAATAAGGGGGAAACCGTGTCTGAACAGACATTCGATAACACTGCTTCAACGCTACTCGCCAGTAAAACTGCGATGTATGGCGGAAGTATTGGCGCATTTTCATCGTGGTTGGCGTCACTGGATTTGGGATTCTGGATCAGTGTGTTGATTGGTGCAGGGGGCTTGGTGATGAACTGGCACTTTGCCCGAAAGAAAGATAAACGTGATGCGATTGAGCACCAAGCCTATCTCAAATCATTAGAAAAGGAACAATGTAATGTCGAACAAGACTAAATACTATGTCATTGGAACTTTAGCCGCTGCGATTGGCGGCTTTTTTATTCAGAGTGTCAGTGACACGGGTGTGGCTTATACAGGTTCAAAAGAGGGTTTTCGTTCTGTACCGTATAAAGACATTGGCGGTGTTCCTACAGTGGCATTTGGCAACACGGTTCATCCTGATGGTCGCAAGGTCAAAATGACTGATCCACCAGTATCTAAAAAACAGGGTCTTGAATATCTAAAAGCACACTATGCCAAAGATGCACCAGTGTTCAACAAGTCCTTGCAGGGCATCAAACTCTCGCAAGATGAGTATGACCTATATGCCGACTTCTCGTATCAGTTCGGGCAAACTACTTGGTCTAAGTCATCAATGCTGAAGAATCTCAAAACAGGGCAGTACACACAGGCATGCAAGTCATTGTTGAAATATAAGTATGCGGCTGGGCGTGATTGTTCAATTCGTTCCAATAACTGTTATGGCGTGTATCTGCGGCAAGTGGAACGCTATGACAAGTGCATGGGGGAAAATTCATGACTACTGCACTTTTGAGACTTGGCGCCGTGTGGCGTTTTTTTATGCCTGTTTCTAGTGGGTACTGGCACATAAACGTTGGTCATTGATCATTGTCCTTTATAGCGTATGTCCAGACATGGCAAGCCCTCTAAGAGAGGGCTTTGGATCACACAAATGATATTAATGATCTAGTTCTTCAAGAGCTTCTCTGATTCGCTTATCTTGGCTTCTAATATGTGATTGGCAGATAATCGCTTCCAGTCGATCTTCTTCAGAAGTGCTGCTGTCTAAAAGGTTATCTAACTTGTTAATTGCCAGGAGAAGGGTTTTAAACTCCACATCGAAGTAGTAGTCATCATAAAAATCTTCATCTTTAATTTGTTGATTCAGTTTTTCATAATTACTTTTTAGTATATTTAACATATCTTTAGTAAAAATTATGTTTGTTGAATCACAGCTAAAAATTGCGCTTTGTGTTTTTTCTAGTGGATAGAATGATTCTGCTCCGATTGTATCATTTACGATTTTTTTTAAGTCTTTCATGAGTTGACCTTTGTGTTTTTTAATCTCTGTCTATATTGGTAGTTCATTTTAAAATGGTCAAGATATGATCGATTAAAGGCTTGAAGCTTCTTTTGAGATTTTTCTGTATGAGTCTAAAGAAAAACAAGTGATCGGAGCGTTTCGTACAGCAGAATATCGAGTAATGATAGAAAAAGCTGACGGGCACGTAATTGATGCAGAGCGATTAAGTCGGGCGTTGGATGCACTTAATGAAAAATAAATTAAATAATATTTGACAGTTTTTCTAAATAATTTATATACTTATCTTATAGTAAATTGTTTTTTAACGTACGCTGTAGTTTTTTCGTTTTATAGCCATGTGAACCTTCACATGGCTTTTTTTATGTGTTGAAAATCTTTCAGTTGGAAAATGATGCCTCAAATCATGTTGTAAAAAGGACATTTGGTTGACAAACTCCATTTTTAGTCCTAAAAGTTGGTTAACAAATTTAAGAATTAGTCCTAAATCGGATAAATATAAACTCTATGAAAGATATGTTTGATTTTCTTTTAAAAATAATTGAACTGTTTTTAACTCATCGTAAAAATAAGTTTAAAAAGATAGAAGCTGTTTTAGAAAGAAGGCAAAATTTTATAGATGAAGTTAAGAAGATAGAGAAAAATGAAGATCTCACTGATGATGAAAAAAGAGCACTTAAAAACTCATGTGCCCAACTTGTTTGTGGGAGTCGTTTCGTTAGCTTTGAGCTAGTCGATTATTACTTTAGAAATAAGAAATTCAAGAACTTTGAAAATATCACACCTATGGTTGCTTTTTGGGAAGTCGCGATTGAAAAGGAGTACGATGAAAAGGGAAGCATCAAGTCGATAAAAATTAATAATAAAAAACACTTTTGGGAAAGACTTTATATGATTATTACTTTCCTGTTTATATTTTTCATAGATTGGATTTTTATCAAAAATCATGATTGGGTTGTAAATATTTTAGTAAAATATTTACCTCTAAATATTGCGATAGCAGATATTATTTTTGTCGTGTTGCTTGCACCATTGATTTGCTTAACATGGTTGGCATTCTTTGGAATGATGACAGTTATAGATTTAAAAAGTTATACGGAAGATGAGTCTTAGATGATATTTTTTAGTAATATAGTTTGATAATATTTAAGGTTATTTAAAAAAGTATTAGTTTTAAATTTTAGTTAATAATGTTAAGTTATGTCTTTTTGAGAGCATTAAAGTGATTAGAGATATAGCAAGCCTTCTAGAAAATTTCTTTGAATATGAGCGCAGTAAAGTAGCTACATTTAATATGCCACATATGCCAACACTTGGTGATGCATATGAACAAATAACACAACAAGGTTTAAATAATAAATATATTTTGCCTGAATTACATGGGCTAAAAGTAGTTACTGGTTTTATTAAGATAGGAGATGATTTAATAAACAATCAAATTGATTGCATGTTGGTATATGGTGAAGGTGAAAGATATGCTTTAACAGATAATTATTTTTATGATATTGATAAGGTGTTAGCAATATTTGAAGTTAAAAAAAACCTTCAAAAAAGTAGTCTAATAGATGCTATCTCTCATTTATCTGAAATTAAAATTAAACTGTATGATTATTTTGATAAAATTATAGAATCAAATGATTTTGAAAAATATTTTAAAATATTTTCTTTACACTATGCGTATCTTACTGGATTTAGATTAGAGAGAATTGAGGATTTAAAAAAACTAAGTCAAGATGATGCTAAAATAGCACATTTTTTACTTGTAGAAATGATTATGCCCGTAACAATTGTTCATGGGCATGAAGGATATAATACAATTTCTGGATTAAGAAATGCTTTAAAAAGTATAATTGAAGATGTTAATGCTTGTAATTCTGGTAGAGGTTTTAGACCGCAAGATTTTCCAACACTAATCACTACATCTGATGGTGGTATTCTTAAAACTACAGCATTGCCTTATTGGTGTAATATATATGAAGGTGAGTCGAATTCATGGGCTTACATGTGTTCATTTACTGAGAATCCAGCTCTTATAATTATTGAAAAATTATGGGCGAAAATTGGAATCGTATTAGATATTAGCTTCCCTTATGGTGATGATCAAGAGAAAGAAAATTTATTTCCATTCTTAAATATATCTAAAATTCAAGGTGTTTGGCAAAGTATTTTTATTGATTACAGTAATAGTAATTTTAAGAAATTAAAAGAATCAAATTTTAATTTTAGCCCAATAGAAATTCCAGAAATTTATTCTTCTTATATTAACTTTATTTTCTTTAAGGGTGGTGTGGATGTTGATGAATATAAAGAATATTTAAATCAACAAGGAATTAATACAGATGATTTTTTTGATAAATTACAGTTGATTCCTAGTTTTGGAATAACTAAAAAATCAGTTAATATTATCGATGGATTTATTTGTGCCAAAGTTGAAGATAAGGTTTATATATCATCAGAAATTGATAGATTTAGAGTATGGTTAACAAATTATGAAAATCATGAAATTTTATTCAATAATATATTTGCTATTTAGAAAGCCTCTTGGGGCTTTTTTTTAATCCCTAAAAATATTATCTCTAGGAAAAGAATAATAACGAATTTTTTCGCCATTGTTCTTTTTCTTATAAGCATTAATTAGGATCTTTTCTCACTTGAAAAATGAGTTTTAAAGAATTGTTTAAACCCACCTTTCTATGTACGAGTTTTTGTCATTAGAATCCTACAAATTTCTTCAAATGCTTGCTTAGACGGTAAAGCTGACTCAACTATAGTTAGCTTACCATTGGTATGTACAATACATAAAAAACGCTGCGTGTAAATTGTCTGAAGTTGCAGTGATTTAATAGTTGAAAAAGGGATTTCAGTTTCAATACTACTGAGTCCATTTTTGACTAAACGTATGGAATTAGCAGTGAGTATGAGATGTCTTTCTTTTCTAAACAATACAAAAAACCCTGCAACAGCCATACAGAAAGAAAGAATAAATGCAAATAAATTAAAAATTTGAGTATTGCTTGGTGATAATTTAATAATATGATAGATGACTAAACTATATGATGGTTCTTTCATTTCGACCCAATAAAAGTAAGCAAAAGTACTTACAATAATTAGACCAATAAAAAGCCCCCACTTTTTTGGCTTATAAGAATATTGTTTAAGAGCTTGTAAACTATTTTGTGTAATTTCCATTTTTTCTAAAAAGCCTTTAAATTATTTGATGTAATTGATTTTAAGATGTTTTCTCATTTGATGTAATGATGCAAATCAGTCAGTATTTTACCTAAAAAACAGGCAATAATTTCTTGAGATATTAAATTTAAAGCATCTTAATTGTCATTTTTAGAACTAGAGATCAAATGAGGACAGCCCCAAGTTCATAAATTTTTATTAACAGAGTAAGTAAGCACTTACTCACTCTGATCTTTATTATGCAAATTTTTCATATACTCATCTGTGATATGATCTTCAACAATCAACCATCCAAGACTTTTTTTACCATTGTCTACAACATCAATATGATTGTCGCCTTTATAAACTAGAACATCTTTATTAAAAAACTTTAATGAATTCCAAAATGAAGAACCACTTAATACTTCAAGAGAAAGATGAATATCATCTCGAAGTTGATCAAGTTCTTGTGTGTAATCTAAACTAAGATTATTTATGAGCTTTCCGTAAATAACACGCTTTTTACCATTCTTTAAATGAATGATTTTTACATCAGAACGGGCAGGTGCAGAACTATCTTTTTTCAAAAAACTATCTTCCAGTCTCGCAACAATATCTGCATTCATTGAACGATTCAATTCTTTAGCAGACTCAGAAATTTTGTCTTTTAGTTCTTGTGGCATACGAACTTTATATTCGACACCTAAATGTTTACTCATGTGAAGTAAGCTCGAATTTAGTAGAAATTATTTTTATAATAATAGACCCCACTGGGGTTGACAATAGGTAAAGAGAAGAATAAATTTTAAATAGACCCCACTGGGGTTAAAAAAGCCCTGCAACTTTGGACGGAAACAGGGCTTCTATCAACTTTCTTGAGGAAAATCGATATGACAAGTTTATCACTAAGTTTTAATGATGTGAAACTTAATCAGATTCAACAAAATGACAATCAAATTTGGTTAAAGGCTGCTGATTTAGCAAATGCTTTGGGCTATGCACGAGTAGATTCTTTAAATAAAGTGTTTGAGCGTAATGCAGATGAATTTGATTACACAATGACGCAAGTTGTTGATATTACCGATAACGCCAACTTGACGTTCTCGAATTTAGTATCAAAAACTCGTATTTTCTCTCTACGTGGGGCACATCTCATCACATTCTTTGCCCGTACCCCAGTCGCCAAAGAATTCCGCAAATGGGCGCTCGATATACTTGAAAAAGAAGTACAGCCTAAAGCCAAAACTGTCATACAAGACCGAGTTCCACTTGCCGAAGCAGTCGGGTTACTGGTCAGTAAGTCTAGTTTCAATATGGTGGAAATCTACACCATGCTGCACCAACGCTTTGACGTAGAAAATGTTGAAGACATTCCACTGGAAAGCCTGCCTTACGCCGTGGAGTACGTGCATAACCTTACGGCTGTGGTGTCACAAAGTCACCAACTACAACGCCAAGACCAAAAGCAGATCCAACAACTCGTTGAGGCAGTTATTAACCAAAACTTTAAAATGATGAACGTCTGGAACGCGCTCAGATTTTTAAACATGCAGGACTATCTCAAATATTCAAGTTTGATTGTCCGAGTAAATGAATTGGCACTAGATGTCAGCAAACGCTACAACATGCGTGGCTCAAACAGTCAGCCACTTATCAGCAGAGATTTCCGCATCGTTAACATGTCTAACGGGGAAATCATGGACACCAATCCAAACTGGTTTAATGCGCCTGCGTAAGGCTAGTATGTTGACAAATGTCAACATGTGCATATAATTTAAACCATAGTTTAAGGATTAAAAATGAAAAAACATCCTAATAAGCATATTCGGGAAGCCATCGAATATGCGATAGACAACGGTTGGGATGTTGTAGATACAGGAAAATCAGGGCATGCATTTTGTCGCTTAAAATGCGTGCTCGGACATGCCGAACATCAAATGAGTGTCTGGAGTACGCCTAAAGACCCAGAAACTCATGCAAAACAAATCCTTCGTAAAGTTAAACAATGCAACGGAGATGAACTATGAATACATATCACTTCACTGTAGTGGTACGTGATGCACGTTCAGATCTAGCCGATCTTGAAGACCAGTTTTTTGAAGCGGGTTGTGACGATGCATTGCTCTGTAGCTATAACGACACCATCTACCTAGAGTTTGATCGGGAAGCACCGAGCGCAGCACAAGCCATCAGATCGGCTTTAGATAACATCCGCTCACTCGGCTTTTCAGATTTGATTGTAGAAGAACAAGGCTTTTCTACACTCTCTGAAATGGCAGAACGGGCAGGCATGAGCCGACAGGCGCTTTCGCTATATGCTCAAAACAAACGTGGCGATGGCAACTTTCCAAGACCCATGTATGGACTGGCATCTAAGTCGGCAATGTACTCTTGGCCAGAGGTCGCAAGCTGGTTATTTAAACAAGGCAAATTAGACAAAACACATTATGAAGTGGCGAGTACAGTGATTTAGTTCTGCGCCATTTTGAGTGTAAAAAAGACTCTTTCGGGAGTCTTTTTTACGAAAATTATTGGGGGAGTAGTTTATTACTTCTCATATCTTCTCTTATAGTTAGCCACTGCTGTTTATTTAACTTCTTCTTTAGCTGCTGCCTCAGCTCTTGCTTTAGCTTCTGTTATAGCACGTGCATTTGCCTCTGCTTTTGCTGCGGCTGTTGCTCTGGTCTTAGCCTCAGTCTTCGCTCTTGCTTCAGCCTCAACTTCTGCCTCTGTCCGTGCTCGTCTTTTTGCACTGTGTTGTTTTTTCTTCTCAATCGAATCTTCGATTGATTTACACTTATTGCCATGCACAGCATAATTTTCTTTTAAAAGATATTTATCCATACCTATAAATAATTGAACTATCTGATTATTAAAGAATTCATTGTTTAATTCAACAAATGCTACATAACTTTCACGTGCGCCAGTATTCATGCATAACTTAAGTAAAGATTCGTCAGAACTTTTATATTGATACGCTGGATAGACTACGGCATATCTTTCAGACTGAACTCGAAGCAATCGCTCTATATAGTCTGCTTCAGTAGCATTGTTGACCTTGATAGGTTCCATGAAGTTAATCGAAGTCGATGCTGAAAAAGCCGATGAAGTCATAAAAAATAATGATAAAAATGCAGGGATAAATTTCATAACTATAATTTTCAAGAATTTTTTGGTATTTAAACATATTTTAAAAAATCAAACGAATTTGTTTAATCGCAAATCTTAAAAGGGCTTTTGAGGGGGGCTTTTTTTATAAAGAATTTGGAAAATAACTGGAAAAATCTCTTTGCTAATAGATTTCTAACTGACTGTTTTTAAATCAACTATTGATGGTCTTTAAGTGTTGGTTTGTTTTAAGTTTTTGATTTTAATTCATTAATTAATTTATCAATCACTTCATGTTCAAAATAATATATTTGAGGTGTAATTTTATCTAAAGAACTTTTAATTCCTGAAATAATATTTTTAGAGTCATTTTTTTCTAAATGATCCAGATTAAGGTTTAAGAATAAGTCATAGATCTTTTCTTCTTGCCCCTTATACCAGTCTTCTTTATTGCTATAAACCGAATATTTTCTTAAAGACTCTCTGAAATTTGCTAAATTAAATTTCATTGACCTGGTTTCTATTAAAAGAATCAGAGCTTCTCTATCTAAATTTTTGAGTTCTTCACTAAAACTTTGCGGATTTCCAAATTTTTTTTCAAGATCTTCTAATGATTTTAAAAAGTTCATAAAAGAAATATTAAATAAATCAAAACTATCAATAACCTTCCATGCGAATTTATTAGAAATAGACTTATCGTGCTGTTCTCTCCAATCCGTAAAAAAAAGAACTGCTGTACAAGCTGCAGTAAAAGTCGCAAAGGCAAGAAATAGGTTGGTAAGTACAGAAATCTGATCCGAATCTAGCTTAAAGACATAAATTGTGACCATATAAATGGCGGCAAGAACTGAAAAAATAATCAAACAAATCCAGCCAAGCTTATTAAATAATTTTTCTTTCATTTTATCAGCCGCCATGCCAAACCCATTCAACTACTGTACCAACTATTCAGTCCGCATGTCGTTTAAATCGCCAAACTTTTACATATGAGGTTCAACAGTCAGTCACGCATCAGTAATGGGTTTTCTAATACAATTTTTCTATAATCAATTTTGCAAATATCTGAAAAAACCTTTCGGGGAATAGATTTCTAACTGACTGTTTTTATTGAGATTAGATTTCCGAATTTTGGGGTGTTTAGACACGAAAAAATGACCATAAATTTGTTGTTAAACATGGCATTAGCAGACTCTCAACGTGATATTGACATCGTAGAGGTCTCTAGTTCGAGTCTGGATATGCCTACCAAAATTAGTTGAAAAATCAACATAAAAAAGCCCACCTTAATCAGTGGGCTTTTTTATTAGGGGTATTTTCGGGGGGAAGTTTTCGGCTTATTTTGTACCGATTTTTTATAAGCATATTGCTTTTGTCTTGTTGTGTTTCTGTTTAATTTTACATATTGTTATTGGTGAAACATCATTTTAATAAAAATATGATGTGTATGAACTTTTGAGTCCTGCATGATCCAAAAGAATAATTACTGTTTCGTTTAATGGAGTATTTTTTTATGGATAAAAAGATTAGCGCTGTTTTATTGGTAGGATGTTTAGGGGTTTTAGGTGCTAGTAGTTATGCTGTAGCTGCACCAGCACCAACTTATAGCGATAGTTCTCGTACAGATAACCGCGTTTATGCAGGCTTGTCATGGAGCTGGGGTAACAAGCAGGGTTTGAAACCAGATTATATTGTTGGTTTCCGCTCATTGCATGTGGACTCAGATAATTCAGTGCAAGGTGGAGACATTAATCTTCGCGTAAAGTATAACCACGGATTTGTATTAGGTGATGCTCGTTTAGCTTATGTGAATGGTAAACGTGATTTTGTTGGCAACTATGGTGCTGGCTATTCCTTCATGAATAGAAGTATTTTTGGCACTGTGGCAGGTCAAGGTAGCTATTATCGTTTTGGTGGTGATTATTACTTCAAAAATCATGATTTCAAACCGTATGTTGAAATTAATACTTTAGAGAAACCAAATCGCGAAGCGCCTAAGGTTACGATTTCTACTCCACCACCAGTGTAATCTTTATAAGACCTAGTCATTAAATCTATTCAAGACCTCGCTTCTGCGGGGTTTTTCTTTTTATTCTATTATTATTTGAAATATATCAATAATTATAGTTTTTATAAGATAGTTGTATTTTGGTTGTCGATACAAACATTAAAATACGACTGTTCCAATAAAGATCCTAATGTAAATTTTTGGTACTTTTTAATATTTTTTAATAAAAATGTGATATGTTTAACAAAAATAACAAGCATTAAAGTTTGTTCGTGAATAATAAAAATTGGAGAAAAATGTATGGCCAAAATAGAAAAAGTAATCTTCATACATCAAGAAGATGAAATTGAAATCACTATAGAAGAGAGCGAAAATCAAAACCTAGATATATGTGCTGAGGTTGATTGGTATTCGCTTAGATGTAGTGTTCAATTGAACGCCGTTTTGGGAGAAGTTCAAAGAATTCATAATAATTTAAAGCAGCATTTCAATAATTTAGGTTTATTAATTGAAATTGAATGTGAGGGCGCACAAGAAGTTATAAAAATAGCAGATATTCAGGCAGCCTTTCCAAATATCCCAATAAAACGGATTTAGATGCTTTAACCACCTTCGGGTGGTTTTTTATGTTCTATTCTCCTTAGCCGAACGAATTACTGCATACACCACAGCCGTACTTAACTTGAAAAAATTAGCGCGGTTCTTCTTTCTTCTTTTTTATTCTATCTATCTATCTAGCTACTGCATAAGCTGATTGAATAGGATCATCAACTTATTAAAATCAGCAGTAGCTAAATTGCATAGCATCGCATGTCTATAGTTTCCAAGTAAACTTCTATTAATGTTCTAGTAAATGAAAAAATTGTACATATTAATTCAAAAATAAATTGATTAAAAATTAAACATTTTATATATTTTTAAAATATAAATAAGAAAGAGTCATAAATTTTACTTAGACACAATAAATCTAATATACCCTAAATTTGGAGAAATACTTATGAACACTCATCATAAGGGGTTTAGTTTAATTGAATTACTTATAGTTATCGCAATAGTCGGTGTTTTAGCTGCTCTAGCAATTTTTGCATATCAGACTTATATAGCGAGAACACAGGTAGCTGAAGCTCTAGTTCTAGCAGGTGGTTTGAAACCTCGAGTTATAACAGATATCGTACAAAATAGTTGTAGTGATGATTCATCTACAGGAGCATATGGTGCAGCTGTAATTGGTGGGGCAGCACCGAATTGCACAATAACTTTTACATTCAATAATACAAATGCCACAGTTAGTCTAAAATCAAAAGTAATAGGCCTTAATATCGCTTCTAATGGAACTTTTACATTAAATTCAGATACCACCGTAGATAATAAATACCTACCCAATTCAATAAAATGATTTACTAATAAATTCTATTCATATAGAAGCTTTTTAATTACAACACCATCACAAGAAAGCTATTCGAAGCTTAAACAGTAGGATGTGGCAATAGCAGAAAAAGCTGACATGCATGTGCAGCGACTGAGGGATATAAAGCTCTCGATAGAGGGTTTTTACTAATCATTGACAATGCCTCATCGATAATGGTTTTTTGAGCCGTTTGAAATGAATGAATCGTAGTATTTATATTTCAAAGACTTATGATATTACCTTGTCTAAATAAGGTAGTTGTGTTGCGAATAGGGTAGCTTTAGGAGAATTTCAGAATGTTCGACTCTAGTCTAAAATAGTGCTCACAAACGAGATAAGATATTTGTATTTAACCTTGTATATTTGCCTCTAAAAAAGAAAATGCCAGTCAATTTCTTAACTGACTGGCATTGAGTACATGTTGGATTAATTGGTTTCTGCTGGGGAGATGCTTACGCCTAAGTTTGCTTGACGACGTTTGGTCACAATCAGACCAGAAATCACCACCAAGATACTTAAGATTGCTGTTGAGGTAATTTCATGCACATGGTTTGGATCGAATGCCATGATGCCAAGAGCCGCAATAATAAACACAATCACCGCCCAAGTCAGGTATGGAAATAACCACATTTTCATGCTGAGAGGTTTACCCTCGGCAATTAATCTTTTACGCATTCTGAGTTGAGAGCAAGCAATCACCAAGTACACCAACAGTGCAATTGCACCAGAGCTATCCAACAGGAAGTTAAAGACCGCTTTTGGTGCAGCATAGTTGGCGAAAGTACAAAGGAATGCAATCGCTGTCGACATCAATACTGCATACACTGGCGTGTGGCTTTTGTTGACTTGACGGGTAATAGCAGGTGCATCGCCGCGTTTGCCTAAAGAATACAACATACGAGACGCCGTATATAAAGCAGAGTTCAAGCAGCTTGTCACCGCAGTTAACACCACAATATCAACAATCAGTTTGGCATGAGGAATATGTAAAACTTGTAATACAGTTTGATATGACCCCATTTCTGCCAAGCGAGGATCATTCCAAGACACCAGGCTTACAACAATGAAAATAGACACCAGATAGAATAGACCAATACGCCAGATCACAGAGTTAGTCGCTTTGGTAATTTGGCGCTCAGGATCTTTAGATTCACTGGCTGCGATAGTGACAATTTCAGAACCCATGAAAGAAAACATGGTGGTTAATAAAGCTGCGATTACTGTGCCAAAACCATTTGGCATAAACCCGCCTTGCTCCCATAAGTGTTTGACACCATTCACTTCAGGTGCTGGCGAGAAACCAAAAATTGCTGCACAGCCAACCACAATAAAGACAATGATTGAGCCAACTTTTACCGTTGCAAGCCAGAACTCAAATTCACCGTAATTTTTTACACTAAACAAGTTGGTGACAGTCAGCGCTGCGGTAATCAGGAAGGAGAGTAACCAAACTGGCGCACCAGGAATCCAAGAGTTAATAATGGCTGCTGCGGCATTGGCTTCAAATGGAATAACCAAGACCCAAAACCACCAGTATAACCAGCCAATAGTAAAACCGGCCCATTTACCAATGGAGCGGTCAGCATAAGTAGAAAATGAACCACTGTCAGGTTGCGATACTGCCATTTCGGCAAGCATACGCATCACTAAAACAACCAGTGTTCCAGCCATAAAATAGGAGAGTAGAACGGCTGGACCTGCCGAAGCAATGGCATGTCCAGAACCAACAAATAAACCAGCTCCAATAGCACCTGCAATAGATAGCATGGTGACATGGCGGTTTTTTAATCCTTGAGAGAGATTGGCTTGATTGTTATGTGCCATGAATAAAAACCTACGCAAAACGAAAATATAAAAGCCCCATTGTAGATAAGCACAAAGCATACCAACGTGGGCGTATTCACATGCAAGAGTTTGGTTTTTGATCTAGAAAGAGAAAAGACAATTCCATCTGTGGGAGAGATAGCAAACATTATTCCATAATCACCAAATCGGATAGATTTGGGTCTGCCTGTCAAAAGAATCCCTGATAAAGAATACTTTCTGATTTAAATCAACACCAGTCCTTGGCGTTTGCTGATACAGGGGGTGACCCTATAATCAAGCAGCATTTAATAAAACATAATTGATTAGAGAACTCAATATCCTAAATTGACATCACTGATAAAAATACACAACATTTTTGTAGAAATACATATCGGGTAGCCAGGAAGTCTCAACTATCACACAGAATATTGTCTTAAATCCAAAGTTATTCTACATTCTTGATTCATATTTTTAGTGCATAGTCGCATCCTGTAAATAATTGTTATATATGTTTTTGAATCACTCAAATGAGATATGATCCTCATTCAGGTTTGTTGAAGCTTCCTCGAAGCAGACCGTATATATTGCTTAAGCTAAGAAGCTTTTATGTCCCAATTCAAATCTATGAAAATCGTACAATCTGATTCAATTTTTTGTGTCACAAATTTTTAAATTTCAAGCTGAGTGTCATATGCAACGCAAAAAACTCTTGATATTGGTCTGCCTGTTGATATTGCTGGTTGGTACAGTCGCCTATTTTTTTGTAAAAAATAAAAATACTCAAAAAAGAAACGGCCCACCAAAAAATGCAACGTCAGTGCAAGTCTCTACAGCAAGCCAAAGCAATGTCCCTGTGATTTTATCGGCACTCGGTACAGTCACTGCAAGCCAGACGGTTTCTGTGACCAGCCTGATACAGGGTCATTTACAAGAAGTGTATTTTAAAGAAGGTCAGTATGTACAAAAAGGTCAGCTACTGGCAAAAGTCGATACCCGCGCTTATGAAGCGACCTTGCAGCAGTATCAAGGACAACTCGCAGAAAATCAGGCACAGTTGAACAATGCCAAACTGACTTTGGCACGTTATCAGCGTTTGTATGCACAAGACTCGATTGCCAAGCAGGATTTAGACACTCAAATTGCAACTGCAGCGCAATATGAAGGGGCAATTAAAGCTGATTTGGGGCAAATTGCATCGGCCAAACTCAATATCGAATATGGACGGATTGTCGCGCCAATTTCAGGCTATATCGGCATTCGTAATATTGATGTGGGTAACTTGGTCAGCACCGATGCAACCACCGCAATTGCAACCATTACTCAAACCAAACCAATTGCGGTGGTGTTTAGCATTCCACAAACCAAACTCGATGACGTGGTTCAACCAATTCGTAATGGTGGAAAGCTCATGGTGAAAGCCTATGACCAGCAAGGAAAAACGATGCTGGCAGAAGGCGAAGTGCGAGTGATTAGTAACGAAATTGACTCGACTACAGGGACAGTCAAGCTCAAAGCCACTTTTAATAATGATGATAACAAATTGTTTCCGAACCAGTTTGTGAATGTCAAATTGCAAACAGGTGAGTTGAATAACGCGATTGTTGTGCCAAGCGCGGCGATACAAACCAGTACCGCAGGGCAATATGTCTTTGTGATTGACCAAAAATCGGTTGCACACAAAGTGATGGTGAAAGTTGGCCCGCAAACAGAAGATGGTAAAACTGCGATTCTCTCTGGGGTCAAAACAGGTCAGAAAGTTGTGACAACGGGTGTGGATTCGTTAGGCAATGGCTCTAAAGTGAATATCGTGACGGCTCAGAAAGTCGATACCAGCATTTTAGATTCCGCACCAAACAAAGGCAGACATTCTCCTAGATAAATTATGAATCCATCTCGCATATTTATTGAAAGACCTATCGCCACAATGCTCATGATGATTGCGGTGATCTTAAGTGGTCTATTGGCTTATCGAAGCCTATCTATTTCGGCATTGCCAGAAGTCGATTATCCCGTCATTCAGGTGACGACACAGTTTCCGGGTGCAGGGCCTGAAGTCATGACCAGTGGGGTAACTGCTCCACTGGAACGGCAACTTGGGCAAATGGCAGGTTTGAACCAGATGTATTCCACCAGTTCAGGTGGCGCATCGGTGATTACCCTGAAATTTAACCTTGATACCTCGCTGGATGTTGCCGAGCAGGAAGTGCAGGCTGCCATTAATACAGCTGACTCGCTGTTGCCATCGGATCTGCCGAACAAACCAACCTATAAAAAGGTTAACCCAGCGGATACCCCAATTTTGACTTTGGCGGCAACCTCAGACACCTTGCCGCTGACCAAAGTCCAAGACCTGATTAATACGCGAGTTGCACTGAAATTGTCACAAATTTCGGGTGTGGGTTTGGTGAGTCTGGCAGGTGGTCAGCAACAGGCGGTACGAATTCGTGCCAATCCCGCGGCTTTAGCCAGTCACGGACTCACTCTGGCTGATGTGAATACCGTCATTAATGCTGCCAACGTCAATGGCTCTAAAGGCGGATTTGACGGCCCTGAGCGTTCGGTTACCATTGATGCCAATGACCAGTTACAAACCGCTGATGAATATAGCAACCTGATTTTAAAATATGAAAATGGTCAGGCACTGTATTTGCACGATGTTGCAACCATTGAACAAGCGCCGCAAGATGAATATCAACAAGCTTGGGCAAATGGTCAGCCTGCGATTATTATTAATATTCAGCGTCAACCAGGCACCAATGTAGTTTCTATTGTCGATACCATTAAAGCCAAGTTGCCTGAGCTTCAAGCAGGTTTGCCTGCTTCTGTAAAAATCAGCACCTTGTCTGACCGTACCGATACCATCCGTGCTTCAATTTCTGATGTGCAGTTTGAGTTGATCTTGGCGATTGCCTTGGTGGTCATGGTGTCATTTTTGTTCTTGCGGACTTTTGCAACCACGCTGATTCCAAGTTTGGCCGTGCCATTGTCGATTGTGGGAACTTTTGGCGTGATGTATCTGTCAGGTTTCTCGATCAATAACTTGACCTTGATGGCGCTGACGATTGCCACGGGCTTCGTGATTGATGATGCGATTGTGGTGGTAGAGAACATTCAGCGGCATATTGAGAATGGTGAAAAACCACTAATTGCTGCGCTGAAAGGTTCACAGGAAATTGGTTTTACCATCATTTCTTTGACCATCTCACTGATTGCCGTACTGATTCCGTTGTTGTTTATGGGTGATGTCATTGGTCGTCTGTTTCGTGAGTTTTCGATTACGCTTGCAGTGTCGATTCTGGTGTCGATGTTTGTCTCGTTGACCCTGACGCCAATGCTGAGTGCTTATTTGCTGAAACATATTCCTGAAGAAAAGCACAATAAACTGGCACAAGGTTTTGGGCGTGGTTTTGACAAACTGCTCAAGGTTTATGAAAAATGCCTGCTTTGGGTATTGGATCATCAACCATTGACATTATGCGTTGCGATTTTATCGCTTGTGATGACAGCCGCCTTATATCTATGGATTCCTAAAGGTTTTTTCCCTTCACAGGATACAGGCAAGATTCAGGGGATTACCCTTGCTTCACAAGATGTGTCGTATGCTGAAATGGTGAAACGTCAGCAGGCAATGGCAACAGAGTTGCAAAAAGATCCTGCTGTGGATTCGATTGCGTCAATTGTCGGGGTAGACGCTGCCAATAACACCTCACTGAATATGGGGCGTTTGCAGATTAGCCTGAAAGATTTTGGTGAGCGCGATAAAGCCGATGTGGTGATTGCCCGTTTAAAAGAGCGTGCTGCGAAAATTGCAGGGATTCAACTGTATGCAATTAAAAGCCAAGACCTGAATGTCGATGATCAGGTCACACCAAGCCAGTATCAATTGACGCTGGATGCTTCTATTCAGAGTGATCTGGAAAACTGGGCGCCGCAGTTTGTTGATGCACTCAAAGAACGTCCTGAATTTAAAGATGTAAATACCAATTTGCAAAATCGGGCAAAAGTTGCGTATGTGCAAATCAATCGCGATGAAGCCAGCCGTTATGGACTAACCGCCAGTGATATTGATACAGCATTGTATAACGCTTTTGGTCAGCATTTAATTTCAACCATTTATACTCAAGCCAATCAGTACCGTGTGGTGCTTGAAGTCCCACCCGAATATAAACAGGATCTGTCAGCCTTTTCGCATATTTATCTGAAAGCAGCAACCAGCTCATCATCAACATCGACCACTACGAGCAGCAGCAGTTCAACCAGCACAAGTAGCACAGCGAGCAGCAGTATGGTGCCGCTGAGTAACCTGATTACGGTCACTGAAAAAGAGGGTTATCTGGCGTATGCACGCCGTGACCAGACGCCAGCGGCAACAGTATCCTTTAACCTTGCTGATGGTTACTCGATTGAACAGGCACGTCAGGCAATTGATGATGTGAAGCAAAAAATCCAGATGCCAGATACGGTTAATCTGCAATATCAAGGGTCGCTCGAAGCATTCAGCTCGTCTAGCCAAAATACTTTGTGGCTGATTCTTGCAGCCGTGATCACCATGTATATCGTACTGGGAATTTTGTATGAAAGCTGGATTCATCCAATTACGGTACTGTCGACTTTACCTTCGGCAGCAATTGGTGCATTACTGGCACTGAAACTCACAGGCACTGAATTTAGTTTGATTGCGTTGATCGGGATTATTTTGCTGATCGGGATTGTGAAGAAAAATGCCATCATGTTGATTGACTTTGCGCTTGATGAGAAGCGCCAAGGGAAAAGTGCGCACGATGCGATTTATCAGGCATGTTTACTGCGTTTCCGTCCAATTTTGATGACTACCTGTGCTGCGTTACTTGGTGCAGTGCCATTGATGCTGGCATCGGGTTCAGGAGCAGAACTGCGTCAACCTCTTGGTTTAGTGATTGTTGGTGGTCTGATTTTTAGTCAACTCCTTACCTTATTTACTACACCTGTGATTTATCTGGCGTTTGAAAAATTAACGCAACGGAAAAAATCAGGGGCAGTGTCATGAACTTGTCTAAAGTCTTTATTTTAAGACCGATAGCAACGATCTTGGTCAGTCTGGCACTGACCTTGCTTGGGGTACTGGCATTTCGTTTGTTACCTGTAGCGCCGTTACCGCAAATTGATACGCCAACGATTATGGTGCAAGCCAGTCTGGCAGGAGCAAGCCCTGAAACCATGGCAGCGACTGTCGCTACTCCACTTGAACGTGCCATGGGGCAGATTGCAGGAATTACGGAACTCACCTCGACCAGTGGTCAGGGTTCAACCAATGTTGTTGTGCAGTTCGACTTAAACCGTGATATTGATGGCGCGGCGCGAGATGTGCAGGCAGCAATCAACGCGGCACGCAGCTTGTTGCCAAGCAGTATGAAAACTTTGCCGACCTATCGTAAGGCAAATCCTTCTGATGCACCGATTTTAATGTTGGCATTGACCTCAGATACCTTAAACCGTGGGCAGTTATATGACTTGGCTTCAAGTCAGTTACAGCAGAAAATTGCACAGGTGCAGGGTGTTGGACAGGTGTCAATTCGTGGTGGTGCTTTGCCTGCGGTGCGGATTAATCTGGATCCCAAACAGCTCACCAGTTATGGCATTAGTTTAGATACAGTACGCGCAGCAGTGGATCATGCCACGACGAATTCTCCGCGAGGTTTGCTCAGTGGGAGTCACTATACGTGGTGGATCGATGCCAATGGGCAGCTCACCAAAGCAAAAGATTATCAAAATCTGATTGTGGCTTATCGTAATGGTGCGGCTGTACGTCTGCACGATGTGGCATCGGTGACGGATTCGATTCAGGATATTTATTCGGCAGGTTATTTTAATAATCAACCTTCAGTTTCGATTGCGGTGACGCGTCAGGCTGGCGCGAATATGCTGGAAACCATTGACTCGATTAAAGCGTTGATTCCTGTGCTGAATGAAATGTTGCCTAAAGGCACACAAATTACTTTAGCTATTGACCGTTCACTGAATATTCGTAGTGCCTTGCATGAAACTGAACGAACGCTGATTATTGCCATCTTATTGGTGATTTCAGTGGTATTTGTTTTCCTGCGCAAAGGTCATGCTTTGCTGATTCCCGCGATTACCTTGCCGATTTCAATTGTCAGTACTTTTGCTGCCATGTACGCTTTGGGTTATAGCCTCGATGCACTGTCGATGATGGCGTTGATTGTCGCCACGGGCTTTGTGGTTGATGATGCGATTGTGGTGCTGGAAAATATTAGTCGCCATATTGAAGACGGCATGAATCCGATGGATGCTGCACTGAAAGGTAGCAAGGAAGTGGGATTTACGGTCTTGTCGATGACTGCATCATTGATTGCGGTGTTTATTCCATTACTGTTGATGGGTGGCGTACTGGGACGTTTGTTTCGTGAATTTGCCGTTACATTGTCGGTTGCGTTGCTCATTTCCATGTTTGTCTCTTTAACGCTGACGCCGATGTTGTGTTCGCGTTTGCTGAAGAAAGAAACAGGTGAGGAAAAAGAAAACCGTGTCATGGCATGGATTGGCAAAGGTTTAGACAAACTACATGTGAGTTATGTCAGCAGTCTTGCGATCGTTATGAAGCATAAGCGTCTGACCATGGTTACGTTATTGCTGACCGTGATCGGTAATGTCTATCTGTATAAGAATGTGGAAAAAGGCTTATTTCCTGATCAGGATAATGGCATGCTGATGGGGCAATTACGTGCCGATCAAGCCACCAGTTTTCAGTCGCTCGAACCGCGATTGAAAGCGATAAGTCGTATGTTACAAAAAGACAAAGACATTCAATATGTCATTGCTTCAACGGGTGGTGGTGGTTTTGGCGCTCGTAATACGGCAAATTTCTTTATTCGCCTCAAAGATGAAACTCAGCGTACACAAACAGCCATGCAAATTGCCAATCGTATCAGTATGAAAACGCGCCACATGGCAGGGGCATCGTTATTTTTAATGCCCGCTCAGGATTTACGTGTTGGCGGGCGTAGTGCCAATGCCACTTATCAGTACAGTTTACAAAGTGATAATTTGCAAACTTTGCGCGAGTGGAGTCCTAAAGCTTATGCGACCTTGAAACAGTTACCTGAACTGACCAGTGTCGATAGTGATGCACAGTCAGGCGGTTTGGACGTCAAAGTGGTGATTGATCGCGCTGTAGCACAGCGTTATGGTTTAAATGTCAATGAAATTGATACCTTTTTAAATAACGCATTTAGTCAGCGTCAAATAGCAACTCAATATCAAATGCTGAACCAGTATTACAGCATTATTGGTTTAAATAACAATTACATTCAAAACCCTGAAGTCTTAAAGCAATTGTATGTACTGACCAGTAATAATCAGTCGATTCCGATTTCAGCCTTTGCGCATCTGGAATATACCACTGCACCATTATCGGTTGCCCATCAAAGTCAGATGGCAACGACCACGATTGCCTTTAACTTGGCAAATGGGGTGTCTTTACAGCAAGCCAAAGCTGTGATTGAGCAAGCGATGGTGAAAATCGGAATGCCTGATTCGATTCATGGCAGCTTGCAAGGGACAGCACAGGTGTTTGAAACTTTGGTTAAACAAATGCCGTGGCTGATTTTGGCAGCTCTGGCAACCATTTATATTTTGCTGGGTATGTTGTATGAAAGCTGGATTCATCCAGTGACAATCTTATCAACTTTGCCGTCGGCAGGAGTCGGTGCACTGGTTCTGATGATGCTCACTGGCACACAGCTTACAGTGATTGCGTTGATCGGGATTTTGCTGTTGATCGGGATTGTGAAGAAAAACGCCATCTTGATGATTGATTTTGCTTTAACCGCAGAAAAACAGCAGCAGCTTTCACCCGAGCAAGCCATTATCAAAGCCTGTGATAAGCGTTTCCGTCCTATTTTAATGACCACGCTGGCTGCATTTTTTGGTGCATTGCCGCTGATTTTGCAGACTGGTTCAAATTCATCACTGCACCGCCCATTGGGAATTGCCATTTGTGGTGGTTTGGTCTTTAGCCAGTTATTAACCTTGTATACAACGCCTGTGGTGTATGTGTATTTAGATCGTTTTGGTTCATGGGTGAAATCGTTCTGGAAACGTCCGAATTCATCGCAAGTGCCCCTGAATGATGAGCATTGATATGTTAAAAAATAAATTATGCCTCGCTTTATGTTGTGTGTTGCCAATCTTCTCAGGTTGTACGGTAGGCCCAAATTACATCAAGCCTGAGATTTCAATGCCTGTGACTTATAAGGAAGTACAAGGTTGGAAAGTCGCTCAGCCACAAGATCAGCAAACTCGTGGCGCGTGGTGGGAAATTTACCAAGATGCAACTTTAAATCACTTACAGCAGCAAGTAGTGCTGTCAAACCAGAATATTGCCCAGTACGTTGCCAAGTATGAACAGGCTGCGGCGTTGGTATCACAGGCGAAAGCCAATCAGTATCCGAGTATAGATGCGACAGGCGCTGGTACGCGTAGCGAACAAAATCAGGCGAAGCCGAGTAGCAGTTATAGTGCTAAGGCGAGTTTGAGTTGGGAGTTGGATGTCTGGGGTAAACTGAAACGCACCGTGCGTGAAAATCAAGCCTCGGCACAAGCCAGTGCAGCAGACCTTGCCAATGCCACTTTAAGCGCACAAGCCACGTTAGCGAAGGATTATTTTGCGCTGCGGGTTCTGGACAAACGTATTGCCCTGTATGACAAAACGATTGACACCTATACGCGTTATCGTAAGGTTTTGGCGGCCAAATATAAAGAAGGCGTGATTGCAAAGTCCGATCTGACTCAGGCTGAGCAGTCACTGTATAGTGCCAAATCAGCACGTGAAGACTTGGTTTGGCAACGTGCCCAGTATGAACATGCCATTGCCATACTCATTGGGAAAATGCCTGCCGAATTTGATCTTCCTGTCAGTCAGGCAGCATTGCCTAAACCTCCAAGCATACCACTGACTTTACCAAGTCGCTTACTCGAACGCCGTCCCGATATTGCGTCTGCTGAGCGCAGTGTGGCTGCAGCAAATGAAGCCATTGGTATTGCGATTACGGGGTATTTTCCTGACATTACGCTATCAGGTTCAAGTGGTTATTCAGCAAGTAGTTTGTCCAATTTAATCAGCGCGCAAAACTTGCTCTGGTCATTGGGTGCTTCTGCGACACAAACGGTATTTGATTTTGGCGCAAACAAAGCCAAAGTGAAACAAGCACGAGCTGCTTATGATGCGTCAGTGGCGAACTATAAGCAGACAGTACTTGAAGCCATGCAAAATATTGAAGACTATTTGGCACAAGGCACAAGTTTAAGTAAAGAAGTGCAACATACCAGTCAGTCTTTGGCAGCGGCAACGGAAACCGCACGGATTATACGTAACCAGTACAATGCAGGCGTGATTGACTATACAAATGTAGCGTCGACTGAAGCCACACGTTTATCAAGCGAACAAAGCTTGTTACAGCTCCAGTCGACCCAATTGCAAAATAGCGTGGCACTCATTACTGCGCTTGGTGGAGGTTGGCAAAGTTCTGATCTGCCAAAATAGTTTTGCTTTAAAAAAAGACCTTGTTCAACAAGGTCTTTTTTTATGTCTCTTTTAAGCAATATGATGAGATTTAATCGGTTGAATTTTCCGAACCAGTATGCCGCCAATCACGCTATATAAGATCATCACGATGCTGACTGAAACTTCTAGTTTTAGCGGTAGAAGATACAAAATTGCACCTGAAACCAGTCCAAAGGCAAATTGTAATGCGCCGAGTAAGGCACTGGCTTGACCTGCGCGTTGTCCTTGTTTGGACAAGGCCAGAACAGTTGCATTGGGGCCAATAAAACCGACACATGCCACAATCATGAACAGACCCGACATTATGCTCCAAACGGCAACATGTTGGCTAAACACAAAAGCGCTCAGAACAATTGCACCTAAAAATTGTATGCTTGAACCTAACTTTAACAGTTCGAGTGAATCATAGCGTTTGATTAGAAAACGATTAAGGTTGGAAACTGCAATAATCCCACAGGCATTCACGCCAAATAACAGGGCAAATATACCTGAACTGACTCCTAAATGATCAATCATGATTTCTGAAGCACTGTTGATATAAGTAAATAGCATGCCCATTAAAATACCACTGGCAACAGCAGGCACAATAAAACTGCGGTCTTGGCATAAATAGATATAACTTTTCAGTGCAGAACTAACTGTATGTTTTTGGCGGCGTTCAGGGGGTAATGTTTCAGGAAATCTAAAATATGAAATGATCATACTGATGATGCCCAAAACCAACAGCACCACAAAAATAGAACGCCAGTTGAACGCCCAAAGCATTAGGCTACCGATAAGAGGGGCAATAATTGGTGCAACCCCTTGAACAATCATCAATAGTGAAAAGGCATGTGCCGCATCTGTCCCATTAAGTCTGTCACGAATTGCGGAGCGAGCCACCACTACACCAACACAGCCACCTAGCGCTTGGGCAATACGTGCAATTAGCAAGACTTCAAGGTGCATAGCAAACACGCACACTGCACTGGCCAGAACATAGAGCGTCAAACCAAAAAATAATGGTTTACGCCGCCCAAAATGGTCGCTAACAGGACCGTAAACCAGCTGCCCAAATGCCAGACCAATAAAGTAAGCCGGTAAACTATTGGCAATTTGTGCAGTGCTCACCGATAAATCTTTTGCCATTGTGGGTAGGGCAGATAGATACATATCAATAGAGAATGGCCCCAATGCCGTAAGTACGGCAAGCGCTGCGATCCACAACAGAGAAAATGGCTTTTGTTGCATGAGAAATACCAAAATAAAAGATGACTGTGGCGCTACTGATGCTGGATTGGTTCATCACATCAGCAACTCAGGTTTTGAGAGTCTAGAATCAGAAGATAACGATGAAAAACTTATTCGTCATCAATGACTGTATGCGCGCTCGATGCACCATGTTGCCAGTAACCTGCTGCTTTAATCGCATGCTTCGCTACCTGATACTGTTCGACCAGTATTTTACGCAACTGGCGTGCGACCTGAGTTTCTGCGGCCAGCCAGATAAAATAATCGTGCTGTGGCAAAGACAGATTTTGTAATGCTTGCTGAAATAAAGTCGTTTGACCACTGGCTTGACCTTCACGGTGCAACCAAGTGATCTGAACTTTAGCCGCCGAATCCAGAACAATTTCATCGGCTGGCGAATTCACTTCGATAATCACTGTTGCCTGAGCCGATGCAGGGAGTTCCTCTAAACGCCGTGCAATTGCAGGTAAGGCAGTGTCATCACCCATCAAGACATAATGTTGATATACCATTGGAATGATCATTGAACCACGAGGGCCACCGATGGCGATTTGATCGCCAATGCTTGCATGTTGTGCCCATTTTGTTGCAGGACCTGCATCATGAATCACAAAATCAATAGTTAAGGTTTTGGCATCTAGGTCAAACAGACGCGGGGTGTAGTCACGTGCAATCGGTTTAGTGTCATCGGCAAATTTTAGGCCTTGTTCAGTCATTTCAGGTTTGACCAAATGTCCTGTTGCCGCATCTTGGAAGAACAGTTTAACGTGGTCATCAAAACTGTCGCTTTTAAAATCGGCGAGATCTTGACCTTTAAATACAATGCGAATCAGGCTTGGGCTAATATTGAAAATATCTTGAACTGTCACAATGCGAAATTTGAGGTGATGGCGCACACGGTAAGGTTTTTTATCGAGCGTTGTTGTACTGGTTGTCACTATTGCATCCTGTTTTAGTTGTTGTAATGTTGTCGCAGCGGTTTGGAGTGCATTTACAAAAATCTCTGCTTCTTCGGCGTTTAGTGGGCGACCTGCCAATACTTCACGCACCTGTTTTTTAAACACATGCAAAGTATCAATAACCGATGTTGGTTGTTGTGAACGAATGTTGATTCGGTTCAAAATTTCCTGAATATGCTCTTTATATGCATCGATCACCTGATGACCAAGTTCAGTCATCTGATAACTTTGTTTACGTGCATCTTCCGCACAGACTTGCATGCGAATCAGTTGTTTTTCCTGTAATTCAGCCAGTAATGGATAGACCATACCTGCACTTGGGCTGTAGTTGCCATTGGTCATTTCTTGGATGGCTTTGATCAGCTCATAGCCATGACGAGGTTTTTGGGCAATCAGATGCAAGACCACCCAGCGTAAACCGCCATGCCCAAAACCTTTGTGATTGGATTTACCACGCATAGGAAGATTAGAAATAAAAAAGATATATCTATATTACACAATAAAAAAGATATATCTATTTTATTTTTTGAATCTGAATCGAAATCAGACTGAAAAAATGTGACAAGATGTAGCCAAATATGCTGCTAGATTTTTTGGAGGAGCTGAGTTGTCACATTGCTTATGTGCAATAAAAGTAACAACTAAAATGAACAGAAATATTCAAAAATACGGAGTATGTTATTTACCACCGATCTTTGTATATCTATGTATTGTGGAGAAATTGATCCTTTGAGGAGAGAAACATCAGCTGATATCAGAGCGAAATGAATAGCTCTCATCTCACTGGTAGGTTGCTTGAGCTGTAAGTTATGAGCAATTTTTTATGATCTTTCTAAATGAGAATGTAAATCCATATTATTTACATAGATGTTCGGTATAATTTATTTCAATTTTAATGAACCTATTCAATAAATAATATGCTGAAAAAAACACTGTTCCAGATTCACTGGTTTTTGGGTATCACCGCAGGTCTGATTTTGTCACTCATGGCTGTCAGTGGTGCTATTTTTTCCTATCAGCCACAAATAACCAAGCTGATTAATCCAGAAAGTTATAATGTGACAGAGCAGCCACGTGCCAAACTGACGCCTAGTGAATTATTTTTTCATTTTAAACAGCAGCAACCTAAGATAGAGATTAATAGTATCAGTGTGACCAAGTCACCGACAGAATCTTCGGTGGTCAATATCCAAAAACAAGGTGAGCGTCGTGGTTATGACATGATGGTCAACCCATATACGGCTGAAGTTCTCCCTGAAATTAAGGGGCAGGCATTTTTCCGTTTTATTGAGCAGTTTCACCGCACTTTGACCGTTGGCGAATTTGGTAAGCAATTGACGGGTGCCAGTGCGCTGATTCTGATTTTCTTTGTGCTCAGTGGTTTGTATTTACGATTTCCCAAAAAGCATTCTTTTAAACAATGGTTTGCTATTAAACCACACCTGAATGGACGTAATTTTTTGTGGGATTTGCATGCGGTAGTCGGTACATGGGTCATGGTGTTTTATCTGACGTTTGCATGCACAGGACTGTTCTGGTCGTATGACTGGTGGCGTGCAGGTATGTTTAAAGTCATGGGTGTGGAAAATACTCGTGTCGGAGGAAAGGAGAAGCCTGAGGGACGCCCAGCAAAAGGGATGCAGCAACGCGGTACAGACGTTCAGCGACCACAACGTGTACCAGAGGCTGAACAGCAAGGTTCAACATTGTCAAATGTATTGGTTCAGCAGCAATTAAACCAAGCATGGGCAGGTTTTAATGCTCAGATTGCGCGTGATTATTCGAGTGTGACTTTCACCGTGCCGCAGCAGGCAGATGGGCGAGTAAAAATTTCATTTGTTGATGCGATTCCACAAAATGAACGTGCACGTAACAGCGCCGTATTTAATCTCAAAAATAATCAACTGGAAAAAGTTGATTTGTATGCCAATAAAAAGCTCAATGAGAAAATCATGTCGAGCATGTTGCCTGTGCATCGTGGCAGTTTCTTTGGCCCTGTATATCAATTCATTGCCATGCTGACAGCACTGGCAATGCCATTATTCTTTGTTACAGGCTGGATGTTGTACCTAAAACGTCGCAAGCAAAAACGTCTAACTCAGGCGGCACGTGGTGATTTGGGATCAGAACATGCAGCATTGACTGAACATGCATGGCTGATTAGCTACGCAACCCAAACCGGCACGGCTGAGCAATTGGCTTTGGCAACAGCCAAGTCTTTACAACAGGCAGGTTATGCAGTTATGGTCAAATCTGTACAGCAGTTAACAGCTCAAGATTTGCAACAAGCCCAGCAGGCACTGTTTATTGTGAGTACTTATGGTACAGGTTCGGCACCTGATCTGGCGGTTGGTTTCAGTAAACAATTTATGAAGTGTCGTGCAGATTTGGCTCAGTTAAACTATGCGGTGCTGGCTTTGGGTTCTAAAGAATATCCCGAAAGTTTCTGTCAGTTTGGTCATGCAGTGGATACATGGTTGGCTCGACAAGGTGCGAATCCTTTATTTAAGTTAATTGAAGTCAATAATGCCAATCCAAAAGAGATTCAGCAGTGGTATGAGGCTTTAGCAGAAGTTACAGCAAGTGATGTTCAGCAAGTTGAAATCAAAAAACAATTTGAAACATGGACACTGAGCAAACGTGAATTACTGAACCCAAACAGTCTTGGCGCGCCAGCCTTTCATCTGGAATTGCAAACCATAGCCGATGTGACATGGCAGGCGGGGGATATCGCTGAAATCCAACCACAAAATAGCGTTGAACGTATTCAGCAATTTTTACAGCAGCAATCTATCTCAGCAGAAAGCCTTACCAGTCAAGGTAAGACGATTTTTGAAGTGTTACGTAGCAAAGATTTAACCCAGCCCATTTGTGCTTATGCCACGCTGGATGAATTGCTCGAACAATTACCTGAACTGCCGCGACGTGAGTATTCAATCGCCAGTATTCCCGAGCAACAGTGTCTACAGTTGGTGGTACGCCAGCAGTCCGATGCTCAAGACCAACTCGGTTTAGGTTCAGGCTGGTTGACTCAGCATAGTGTTATTGGTCAAGAGATGGCGATTGCGATTCGCAGCAATCCATCGTTCCATCTGCTTGAAGATGACCGACCTATCATTTGTATTGGTAATGGGACAGGCATCGCAGGTTTATTAAGTTTATTGAAACAGCGCATCCAGCAAAATCGTGGGCGTAACTGGCTGATTTTTGGTGAACGTCAGCGTGAGCATGATTATTTTTATCAACAACAGCTAGATGTCTGGCAAGCTGAAGGCATGTTGCAACACTTGGATCTAGCTTTTTCCAGAGATCAGGCTGAAAAACAATATGTTCATCACCGCTTACGTGAGCAAGCTGAATTATTAAAAAACTGGATTGCTGACGGTGCGGTACTTTATGTTTGCGGCAGTATTCAGGGTATGGCAACCGATGTTGACCATGCTTTAGAAGAAATTTTAGGTACAGAGCTATTGCAGCAGTTACGTGATGCAGGGCGTTACCGCCGTGATGTTTATTAAGATTTAAAATGTGAATTGCCAGAAAGCTGACGTTTTCTGGCGATCTCATTTAATTCAATAATAGATAGATACATCGGCCCGTAGTTATTTATCGTCTTTATTTTAAATGCATGCTTTTGCGTTGCTCGCTTTTCTTCAGATAAATCATCTATTTCATATCATTGCTGCTTTTTGATGGGCTGCGTGCTTAGACTTCAATCAAGTAGTGCTAAAAACTGTATTTATTCATTATTTTTAAATGCTTTTAAAAGCAGAGGTTTTAAAAAGCATTTGTTGAGATAATTTCGCTTTACGGTGTGGCAAACAATAAGTTTTTGCTAAAATGCGCCACTTGTATTGGTCAGTAAGCCAAATTTTTACGCATTTTAATTTTGAAATTTTAAAGGCATGAATTGATATGACAGACAGTAAAATCATGGCTGATCTTTCCTCCCATACCCCAATGATGCATTGGTTTTTATTTATTGATTTATAATAAAATATTAAATAAATTTTTAAAAAAGTATACTAAAAGGTATACTTTGAAAAATTTACTAACTGATAACAAAAAATATTCTATATAAGTATCAATTTCTAAAAGTAACTCACCTAAGTCAATTATATACAAGGATGATCATACAACCATGCCCATTATTTAGATGAGCGTAAAGTAATGATGCAGCCTTGGTCAGACTATCTTGATCAGCTAAAAGAATAATTTTTTAGATTTATAAAATATATTCCAAATGGATTTTTATTTTTGATGCTTTTGCCTAAAGGTACATGGAGGTAGCTGAGGTGGAGTAATTTCTTGTATTTTTAGCTCATCATAGGCTTGTTCAATAATCTTATATATTTTTTGTTATAAAGATTATTTTTGTTTAAAAAAGCAACAATTTTTTCCATGGGTTCTTGTGGAATTAAGCCTAAAAATAGTGTGAATTCTAGTAAAAATATATGGGAATTAGTAGTTTACTGAGTTGGAATTATAGCGGACAATACGTTGTTTAGAACATGCTTCCACTGGGTAATTATTAGAATGAGCGAAGATACTTTAGAAGAAATTGCTAAGTCTGAAAGTATAGATGAAGACTTAGAGGAAACGACATACACCTTAACAGAGAATTCAATAGAAAAATTATCAGACGAAATTATTGAAAATCTACTGAATAACGAGAAATTTAAAAAAATATTTATTTCTAAGGATATAGGGGAAAGGAGAAGAAGCAGAGATTCACTTACAAGTTCAAATAGAAATAGAGAAGAGAAATTAGAGTATGTTTATTTAAAGGAAATAATACCTAAAGATAATTTGCCACTAAAGTCCAGTCTTAAAAGACTTAAGTCAGCCCAACAATATTTGCATATAGTTGAAATTCTGTATAGGGAACTTCAGGTTGATTATGTAGATTTTCCAATAAGACCTACTCGTAGGAGAGGGTTTGATCTTTTAATGAGGGTAGAAACTTTTATGCTGAGTTTAGCATTACAACCTATACCAGCATTCATAAAATCAGCAAGCCAAGAAGAATATACACAACAAGAAAATACTACTCAATTATTAAAAAGGGTGACTCGTCTAGGAAAAGAGTTTCTTTTTTTATGGGCAAATAAGGAACGTATAAAAAAATTTAGTGGAAACTATTTCACAACAAATGTGCAGATTCTAGCTGAGTTCTTTATAGAGAAAGACAAATTTACGAGAGGTCTGGAATCTAAACTTGATTTAAGTCTCGATGTAACATCTGACTCGTTGAGTCAAATAAATGAATATTTAATTTCACTTAGAAAGTTCATTGAAACTGGTGAGTATAAAATTGGACTCAATCGGCGATATGTAAGAGAAGGTGATCCTGACCCTATCACTAAGATTGTTAAACCTACGCGTATTCAGATGGATGGCAAATGGAAAAAGCGTTCTGAGCGATTTGAATCAGCTATTGAGTACTTTCAGGAATATAAGAAAATAGATATCGTGCTATATAGATTTGAAATAAAAATACAGGTCTCTGATAAGAGAGTAACTGCTAAGCAGTTCCAAGAGTTTTTTACTATTTTGAATAAAAAGGCAATCAGACCTGAAGGATTGGTAGGTTATCTAGGATTTTTGTATTTTTGGAAAGAGGACTTTAGAACAAAAGATTTGATACAAGATATCATCATCATCATGGACAGTCGAAAGTTAATTACATCTCCTGAAACAGGGAATTCTGAAATACTAAAGCTTCGAGATATTCCAAATGAATTTTCTTTATATGTAAAAAATGTTCTTGAACATCAGGCAGAAATTTTTGAAGGAAAATTTGCGAACTTAGATTTGACCGCTGTTCCTGTTTTGAAAAGCAAATTTTGGAACATACCAGCAGAATTTCCAATAGAGTTGGGTAATAGAAAGAATTGGAACTTCTTTGAAACTCATATTTTACCTTATTTTGTTTTTATGGAGATGTTTGACGTGGATTACACAGATGATATTCAACTTAGATTCAGTAGAGCACGATCTTACCCTAAAGAGTTAAAGTAAATTATTTTGCCATCCAGCATCATAACTTTAGCTTCATCCCTCAATAGCAGCAAACAGGTAAATGACTAGATTTCATCTGTTTGCTATAGAAGTATAAAAAATGCTTGGATGGTGAGTCGGTGATGAATTGATATGCAGTTTTGTACTAGGATATATATTTAATATTATTAATTACTTAGACTATATATTCATCAACCCCTATCATCGAAGAAATGATAGGGGTTTGTATCCGTAAAATAATGAGCTGATTAGCAGAAGTAAAAAAATACAGATTGTTCTTTCCTATGGAGTGAATCATAGGAACTTAAACATGAATGAATCTGAGGTATTGCTGGATATTGAGAATTTGATGTTCTCAATGACTCAACGCTCATACATCTGGACAGACTTTGAAGGAGAATATCATCGACTGTTGGATCAGGCTCAGGCGATCTATGATAAAGAACTGACGTATAGCCCATTGATAGAAAACTACTTTGCTTTAATGCCTGAGAGACGATGTAGAAGAAATCGAGAGGTATTTTCAAATCAAGATCTATTTCAAGATTTTCAATATAGCCTAAGAACTCAACATCGCAAATTTCTCGATGATCTGAAATCTAAAAATAAACGGAACAGCAGGAAATTACGGGATTACTTTGACAGTATCCTTGAGCAGCATCGTAAGCTTTTACTGGTGAGAGTCGATTTAGCTTATCGTTATGATGCCAATATTCCCCTTGAGACTTTTGATCAGGATATAAAAATCCTCGTTAATCGTATTCAGAACAAGGACACCTGTTTTAAAGGGCAGGTGGGTTATGCTTATCGATTAGAACAGGGGGGCAAGAGCAAAGGCTATCATTGCCACCTACTTGTGATTTACAACGGTTCTCAACATTGCCGAGATAGCTATCTAGCGCAAGAGATTGGTGAGCTATGGCAAGAGCGTATTACAGACGATCAAGGCTTGTTTTATAACTGTAATCAGAAAGAGCATAAAAGAAGATATGAGCTGACTGATTCGCTAGGGATCGGCATGATTGAACGAAAAGATCAAAAAGCAGTTGAAAATGCTTATACAGCGATTCGTTATCTGGCAAGCCCTGACAAACAAACGCAGTATCTACGTGCATGTTTAACTGAGCGTATGCGTCAATTTCACACAGGTCAACGCAGAAGAACCATTGATGATCGAAGAGTGAATTCAAAAAAATTATAGATATACATCATTAACATGAACAGTGAATGTTTATTCCACATTCAAGGGCTGATCAAACGATCAGCCTTTTTTCATTTTAATGTAGAGGTCTATCTTATGAAT
The DNA here is from genome assembly GCF_054454555.1 of Acinetobacter sp. ANC 4636. Classification (NCBI taxonomy): domain Bacteria; kingdom Pseudomonadati; phylum Pseudomonadota; class Gammaproteobacteria; order Moraxellales; family Moraxellaceae; genus Acinetobacter; species Acinetobacter sp. ANC 4636. Next base: position 360,403 of record NZ_JBTKVD010000001.1, read on the forward strand.
ATTACATGTCCATATTGCCATTCAGAAAATCTAAGCCGTGTCGTGAATAATCAGCAACAAGGAACATCAGGCAATAGTTTGTCCTCAATGACCTGTGCAGGTCTAGGGGCAACGCTTTCTAAAAGTTTGGCTGCACCATTCTCTCCATTGGTCGGTGGGATTGCAGGTGCTGTCGTTGGAGGTCTATTAGACAGTATTTTCCAACCTGCTCCACAACGGCAGGTGCCAACCAGTTATTTCTATTGTCATGACTGTCAGCGTAACTTCCAGTAAGTCACTGCATGGGGAGAAGCAAAATGGCTCATCAAGTTGAACAAATGGCTTATGTGGGAGAGACTCCGTGGCATGGTCTAGGCAATTCATTAACAGTCGGGCAGCCAATTGAGGTCTGGGCACAGCAGGCAGGGATGGATTGGCAAATCTTATCTTCGGATGTCAATTATATGGCACAGAATGATCGTGGTCAGAATATCATCTTACCTTTTGAAGATCAGCGTGTACTTTATAGATCGGACACCCATGCTCCGCTTTCCGTTGTTAGTCAACGTTACCAAGAAGTACAACCTCGGGAGATTTTAGAGTTTTATCGAGATTTAACCGAGCAGTCTGGCTTTGAACTGGAAACTGCTGGCATCTTAAAAGGAGGTAAGAAGTTTTGGGCACTAGCACGTACAGGTCAAACTTCTGCACTAAAAACTAAAGATGTCAGTCATGGTTATATTCTGCTTGCCACAGCGTGTGATGGAACACTGGCAACCACGGCTCAATTTACCTCAATTCGTGTCGTGTGTAGTAATACCCTGACAATCGCATTACATGGACAAAATGCACAGTCGGGCGTGGTTAAAGTGCCACATAGTACCCGATTTGATGCTGAGAAAATTAAACAGCAGTTGGGCGTCTCGGTTCGAGCATGGGATGAGCACATGTATGAAATGAAACAGCTTAGTCAGCGCAAAGTTAGTCAGAAGGAGGCTTCAGCTTATTTTGATGCGGTATTTAACAATACCCAACTGATCGTCACTGATCAGGAAGACAACTTGATTCAATTCTATCGAGGTGTCGCAGAGAAAGCCAAAAGCACAGAGCTTAAACCTGAACCGAATGGACGTGCCATGAGTAAAGTTATGGAAATGTTTAATGGACAAGGTCGTGGCTCAGAACTCAGTTCTGCAAAAGGTACAGCCTATGGCTTGTTATGCTCAATGACAGAATTTATCGATCATGAACGTCGTGCTATGACCACAGACCATCGAATGGATTCAGCATGGTTTGGTACAGGCGCAGCCTTAAAACAGCGGAGTTTGCAACAAGCATTACAATTTGTCGCTTAGCTGATTGCTAAGATCATTGATTGAACAACGACACCCCTAATCGGGGTGTCGTTTTTTTTATGCCAATTTTTACTGAATCGGAATATCTTCATGAATAACATCAGTCTCAATCCCACAACCACATTAACTCCTTTAGTTCCTTCTTTAAAAGCCCTACGCCCTAAAGCAAAACGCTTGATCAGTACCAAAGCCATGAGTCGCCAAGAATGGTTGCAAACTCGACGTCAGGGTATTGGAAGCAGTGATGCAGCAGCGGCATGTGGTTTAAATCCTCACATGTCCATGCTAGAACTGTGGATGCTTAAAACAGGACGTATTGCTCAATCTGTAGATCAAACCATGACAGACCACTATTCACCATTATATTGGGGCAATCAACTTGAACCTTTGATTGCACATTATTACTGTCAGAAAACAGGTCATCGAGTACATCGTGTGAATGCAATCTTGCAGCATCCTGATCCTGACTATCATTTCATGTTGGCGAATCTTGATTATCGAGTTACAGGTACTCAGGATATACAAATCCTCGAATGTAAGTCTGTGGGTGAGTGGGGGACTAAGCATTGGCGTGAGGGCGTACCTTTATATGTTTTGATTCAGGTTCAGCATCAATTAGCGGTTACAGGTGAACAGGCAGCACATATTTGTGTACTGATTTGTGGGCATGAAGCCAAGATCTATAAAGTGGAACGTAATGAGCAAGTTATCCAGCAATTAATGGCATCTGAAAAAGTCTTTTGGGAATGTGTGGAAAAGGATATTCCACCTGCGGTTGATGCAAGTGACTCATCGGCAAAAGCCTTACAGCTCCTTTATCCTGAACATCATGCTTTAGAAACCGTGGATTTTACAGGGTTAGAAGAAGCCGATGTATTGTTTACCGAGTTATTGCAACAAAGCCAACACCTCGCCAATCACCAAAGCCAATATGATCAGTTAAAACATCAGATTCAAGCCTTGATGAAACATGCTGAGAAAGCCATTTTTTCAGCAGGTTCGGTGACTTGGAAGAAATCTAAAGATAGTTTAGTGCTCGATAGTAAACGTCTTGCCTCCCTTATTTTTTGCTTAAAGTCGTGCGTAGAAGCCTAAACCTCTGTACTACGGATAAGTTCTAACGGCGACGAAGAACCAAAAAGCCAATAATCGCTAAGGTGAGTACACCCCCAATAAATTTACCGACTGAGGGAAACATGACTGCTGGCCAAACGATCCCTTGACCAAGGTTAAACATAAATGACTTGTAGTTGTATCGTCCCCATAAATGCTGATAAATCGCAAAGAGGAAGCCAATAAAAAAGTAGCCGCCAATCAGTGCAGCCTTGATGTTTTGTTTCATTCTTTCTTATCTCCAGCGGCATAGTCCACGAGCAACATGAACAGCCAAAGTAAAATCATAAAACCGATAAAAGGTAAGCCTAGAAAAGCGATCACAACGATGATGACGATAATTCCCGCTAGAACACGCATGGATTACTCCTTCATACACTGCAAGCTACTTTCAACCATATCGTGTTGGAATTCGTCAGTTTGACTGAGGGTATAGAGATTATTCTTTAAACCCTTTTCACCATATTTATCTTCAAGTTTGTCATAAACGCATTTACAGGCAGATTCATCGATTCCACTGGTTTTACAACCACTGATAAACTGGCGTTCCGTTTTACTCGCGCAGCCTGAAAGGATGGTTGAGATGAAAATGAATGAGAGTATAGGTAAGAAAAGCTTCATGATTACTCCGCTAATTGACCTTGAGCGATGGTGCGTATCGTGATTGCTTTAAGGATGATTTTAGAAATCTAGAAAATGAGCCTAGTCCTGATATTGTCTATACCAAAGATATTCAGATCATCACCATCCATCACTCAAAGTGATCAAAGGGCAATATGCCTTGATCAATGAACAATATGGCTTATTTGCAACTGACTTTTTTAGCGTTTTGGAATTCCATGATGCTCGTCAGACCATCGGATTTTTCCAGTTTGCTATCTTTGGCAGTAATCAAAACACAGTCACCTTTCTTAATTGATTTGAGGTTTTGAACCTGTTTGATATTTAAGCCCACGGCATAAATGGAGATGTCGCCTTTATTGGTCGAAAGAAAAGCACCTTCTTCACTCCATTCAACTTTCTGTTTGGCTTTTACGCTGATGGATGCTGCATGGGTATAAGAGACAGCACAGATCGCAACTGCTGCCAGTAGTTTTAATGCTTTCATTGTTGTTAACCTTTTTTATAAATTGGAATTATTTAATTTTTTGGATGCGCTCAACATTACAAAGTACTTCAGTGTAATGATAGATGGTATGGCTACCAAACAAATCACAATCCACTTTAACGGTACTGTTCAGCGCAATGTTTTTTAGCATTTGTGGGCTAGCAGCCAGTTGGATGTTTTTAACATGCTTAACTTGCTTAGGTTCACCCACTTCATCCTGAATAGTTAACGAGCGTGGTGATGAGAGTTGAAGCGCTTTATATTTTACGGGCTTGCCGTGATTGGTCACGCTGACCACATCATGATCAGTTTCAGTTAATGAAACCAATTTGCCTTGTAAGGTTTCAGCAGAAGCGGTGTGTATGGTAAATGGAAGTAGTGTGCCAATAAGAAAAAAGCCAAGCTTTTTCATGGTAATAGACCTCTTGCGTAAAAGAAGTTCTACCAGATTACTGCTAAATAATGGTGGCAGAACGAGAAGGGGTTAGCAGACTGATACACAAGAAACCAGCACGTCCGAAGACGTCCCCCTCCCGTTCCACCGCAGAGGGGGCACGAGGGGCTAGACACTAAAAGAAGATTCTTTTAATGCTCTTGTGTGAAAACGGTCTGCTAAAACCGACTAACCATGTGGGTTAGCAAGGGAATGATAAATTTTAGGATAGGGGAAGTCAATTGAGAATTAAGGGGTTAATGCAAGATTGGCTTTGTAGAGGATGAGAGATTTATTGAGTTTATGACTATTTTTATCAACATATAAATAATGCGATACTATTCTTTTAAAAAAGGCAGTACCGCCTTTAGCTATTTATAAATGCTGTGCTGTGATACACCTAAACGTTCTGCTACATCAGTGATAGAATATCCACGTTCTGTAATCAATTTAACAGCTTCATCTTTAAATTCTGGGGTATATCGTTATCCACTTATAATGTTCTCTCCTATGCAAAAAGAATAGATGATATTTGTCTAGGAGAGTGGTGGCAGTCCAACTCACTATTTTAGCGACCTAAATTCCCGAGAGGATTTCATTTTTAACCCACTATGTGGATGATTGAAATTTTAATCATTCATATAGGTAAAGCACTCAGTAGATTTTTAGCATCAGTTACATCTTTTCACATAATAACGTTTGAATGTCTTTACGCCTCTCTTCTTTAGAAAAAAATAATTTAAGTATTTCAAATCAGAGTAAAGAATATTAGACTGCTTTTTCTGTATAATGGTTATATTTTTGAAATATATAATAAGTTTAAATTTTTTATATTAACTTAATTATTTTCAAACTGTCTAAATTTTATTTAAAAATAAAAAAGAGGTTATATCATGGTTGCAATTGTCTCTGGAAATGGCTTGGGTTTGTTGAATAGCTCATTTAATAATCTAGGTAAAAATGGTGTGCAAGGCAATGCAAACATGGGGCAAGCTCAGCTGCAAAACTATGTCAATTTAGCAGATGGTAATCTTATTATTCGCCAGCTAGATCAAAATCTTGAGGCAACTGGGAAAAATATTCAATCTACTCAAACCTATAACTCCAAAGGGATTTTGAGTGGAGATGTACAATGGAGCGGTGAATGGAGTAAAAGGCTTATATTGGTCGGCAATATCAATGAGGCAGACAGTAAAATACTTGTCACGGCTGAAGATGGACATCAAGTTAGTTTTAAATTTAGTTCGACAAATACTTATGTTTCGACAGAAGGTAGTGGAGCTTATGATACATTAAGTCTAAATGGTAATACATGGACAGTTACTGATGGAGCAAGCTTAGTACGTGAAGTCTATGAATATAATCCAGCTTTAAAAACAGGTCGTTTAGTTGTAGTTAACGACAATAATGGGACAAACTGTATTTATAGTTATGATGCATTAGATCGTTTGGTTTCTATCAAAGATTCAAATAGTACATCATTAAATGAGTTGATCTATAACTATGATGGTACTAGTAATCGAGTCAAACGGATTGATACCAGAGCCAATGGTGTTACGAACCAAAATGTTTATTATGAATATGACAGCTTAAACCGATTATCCAAAGTCATTACTGATTTAACGCCAAGTGATAACAGTATTACAGATCAAAATGTATATACAACAACCTATAGTTATGAACTCAATTCTAGCCGAATAACCGCTATTACACAGAGTGATGGAACATCCGTTCAATTTAGCTATGAGTTTGATAGTGTAAGTAATACATACCGAGTTAAAACATTTAAAGATAGTCAGGGTTTAACCACCTTCAGCTATGCAGCCAATAAGACCACGGTAACGAATAGCTTAAATGAAGTTTGGGAATATAACTATGATGCTAATCAACAATTGATTAGTGTTAAAAATTCAAATGCGGAAGTCTCATCATTTAGTTACGATAACCAAGGAAATGTTATTGCTATTATTGATAACGAAGGGAATGAACTGACATATCGCTATGATAGTAATGGCAATTTAATTGAAGAATACACTCATACCGGTAAGGCGGTTAAATATAGTTATATTAATACTTCACAACTTGCCACAATTACAGAATTTAGTGCTTTAGCTAGCAAAGATATGAATGGGAATTGGATTCTCCCTACAGGAGATGCCAAAAATACCAATTCTATTTACGATAGTTCACAACGTTTACGTTTTGTCATTAGTAGCGAAGGAAACGTATCAGAATATTTATATAACACCAAAGGTCAGCTGACAGGAAAAGCGAATTACCAAAACCAATATAATATTGCAACAGGATTTGCTTACACAACTGTAGAAACCTGGTCTAAAATGAATACACGCAATCAATTGAGTAGCTATGACTATGATATTTTTGGAAATATCAAAAGGGAAACGAACTATAGCTCAATTAATAAGACTGTAGACACGACAACAGGTTTTATCAATAATCAAGGCGTGTTTGAGGATGCAACACAACTCATTGATTATGTTTACGATGCGAAAGGACTATTGCTGCAAAAGATTATTCGTCATGGCGCTGATCGACAAACCACAACCCTTACTTCAGCATCAACTGTACAATCATTCTCCTATGATGGTTTAGGGCGCATTCTATCTGAAGTGAGTGCAGTAGGTACCACAACGTATAGTTATGCAACCAATAAGATCACAGTGACCAATGCAGCAGGTTTAGTTACAACGCAAAGCTTTGATAATTATGGACGACTATTAAATAGCATACAATCAGCGACCAATGTCCCAGATAGAATAACAAGCTATAGCTATGATGACGCAGGTCGACTAGTTTATAGCAAACAACCCACAGGCAATGAACAATTCAACTTCTATGATAAAAAAGGGCGGTTGGTTGGAGTTGTTGATAGCTCAGGTTTGCTGATCGAATATGTTTACAATAAAAATGATCTACAAACCAAAGAAATTCGTTATGCGACTGCGGTGAATTCGGCAGGATGGCTCGTGAATAATAATGTGACAAAAAAAGGAATAGATGAAATTCGTCCTGTTGTCAGCAGTTTTGATCGTGTAATTGGAAAAAATTATAATACAAGCAATCAGTTGACTACAGTTACTCAAGAAAATGGCTTGGTGACAGAATACGGCTACGATACTTTTGGTAATCTCATTCAAACAAAAACAGGCGATCGAATTAGCCGTTATTTTTATAACAAAGATAATCTTCAGGTTGCGGCTTTGGATGCCGAAGGATATTTAGTTGAAACACTTTATAATTCTTTAGGTCAAAAAATTCAGGTGAATCGATACAGTAAATTAACCACAGAAAGTTTACGCACAACAGGGACTTTGTCTCAGTTAAAACCAACAGGTGCAGATAATACAACGCTTAGTACCTTATTTTTTTATAATGCTCAAAGTCAGTTGATTGGTTCCATTGATGAAAAAAATTTTATCACAGCGTATATTTACGATGAAAAAAATAACACAGTTGTAACTCGTCAATATTCAACAGCAACGACTGCAACTCTCAGCAATAGCATGGTATGGGCTGACTTCGTTAGCGCGATTCCAGTAACTAATGTCTATCAAGAAAGCATTAAGTCTTATGACAATCAGGGACGATTAACCCAGTTAAGTGATACGCGCCAAGGAATAACCAGTTATGAATACGATGCAGCAGGTCGAATCATCACTGAAAAACTCGCTACAGGCAGTACGAATGAAAGGCAAGTCAAGACACGTTATAACGCATTTGGAAATGCCACTCATGTTTTAGCAGGTGAGGTGGTCAATGAAATCAAAGCTGGCATGACTGCTGCAGAAATTGATCAAGTCTATGAACAATATGGGATTAAATCCTACTACGATGCTGCGGGGCGTAAGACCCATATTCTCAATGCTGCAGGGCAACTAACAACATTCTATTATGACAAAGTTGGACGCTTAACGCATAGCATTAATGCCGAAGGGAATGTCGTTGAAACGAGCTATACCTTATTTGGTGAGGTAAAGAAGACGACCCAATACGCAAACAGTTTATCTAAGACTGATATGAATGTAACGGATCAGGTTGGAGCTGCTATTCCTGATGCATTTACCAATGCTATTGGTGTAGGTAAACGTTTAAAAGGTGGGGAGTTAACAGCGACCCTCACGAATTTAGTTACTGCGATTAAGGCTGTTGCAAAAGACCGCGTGGATGCATTTGAATACGACAAACTTGGTAATGTTAGTAAAAAAATTGATGCGGAAGAAATAGGTGTAGATTATATTTATAATCAATACGGTGAATTAGAAAAAGAAGCAAGACAAGTTACTCTGAATGGTATTAGGAGAGTTCTTCAAACAAGCTACACCTATTCAAAAAGAGGCGAATTGAAGAGCATTACTTTGGATCAAGGTGGCTTAAATCAGACAAGCAGCAAGGAATATGATGCCTTTGGTCGAGTGATCAAAGAAATAGATGCTAAGGGTAATATTACTAGCTTTGATTATAGTCTAGACCAAGGTCGTACAATACAGATTAAAGCAGCTAATAATAGCCTATCACAAACTAGTTATGATGCATGGAACCGTGTATTAACAGTTAATAATAACAACAATATCACGACTTATAACTATGATGATAAAGCTAGAACACTGACCTTAAAAAGTCCAGAAGGCTTGCAAACTATCACTCGATATAATGAGTTTGGGGACGTAGTCGATATTACCGAAGCAAATAATGGTAAAAGATCATATTTATACAATAAAGATGGTCAGAAAATAAAAGATACTAATGTTGTTGGTGCAATAAATAACTATATTTATGATAAAAATACAGGTCTATTAAAAGAAACAACCAATGCAGAAGGACTTAAAACTGAATATCTCTATGATAATGTTGGTCGAGTACAATCGCAGATTATTAATATTTCTGCAACTGAAAAAATTGAAACTCAGTATCGTTATGATGGTCAAGGGCAGCGCCTAGAAGTGATCGAGGCTTATGGTTCGATTAATCAACGTTCCACTCAATACAATTACGATAAAGTAGGGCGTTTGCTCTCAGTTGTACAAGACTCAACAGGACTTGCTGCAACTACAACCTATGTTTATGATGAAACTGGACGTCAAATTAGCATTACAGATAAAGGCGTTACCACACTGTATAATTATGATGCATTAGGTCATCGTATTTCAGAGATTCAAGATCCAACAGGCATTGCATTAAAAACAGAATACCGTTATGACCTGAATGGAAACCTCACCCGAAAAATTGATGCAGCTGGCAATAGTACTTGGTATGTATATGACAGTGTCAATAAGTTAACTCATACCGTAAATAGCTTGGGTATGACGGTTGCATCTGTTTATGACCTGAATGGTCGTGTAATTGCACAATACAATTTTACTACTTTACAAGATGTAAGCACGTGGGCAAGTAAAGATATCGTCGTTGTAACTGATATCACTGTGAGTAAAACCACGGCCATATTAACTCGATCAGTTTATAATAAAGATGGGCTTGAAGTTTTTAGTATTGATGCTGAAGGTAGTGTTGTTGAAAAACAATATAATGAGCTTGGTAAAGTCACACATACCATTTCTTATGATAAGGTAATCAACCTTAAAGGTGAGAATTTGGCACAAGATGCTATCAAAGCAGAATTACGAATAGTTGGTGCAGGTTCAAAAACAGAATCTTATTATTATGATTTATTAGGCCGTGTTATTTATACCATAGATGCAGCTGGGTATGTGATACGCAATGATTATGATTTATCTAATAATATCATCTATGTCACCAAATTTAGAGAGGTCACCACACTCAGTCGCTTAAGTACATTAGCTCAATTAGATGCTATTTATAAAACAACAACAATTCCAGCTAATTTCAGAGCGATCAGCTATTATGATAAATTAGGTCAAAAAATCTATGATCTAAATGAGAACTCTATTCTCACGCGCTATAGCTACGATGAATTAGGAAATTTGATCAGCAAGAAAGAAATAGCAATGCCTGATGTTTTCTTACTAGATTTGTTAAGAACAAAAGATGCTAATGGGAATTTTACCTCAGATCGACCAGTTGCAACACTAGATAATTATGATGCTGGGTTAAAACTATTAACAGATAATCAGTTTAGAGAAACTACTTATTTTTACGATAAGTTGGGTCGGGTTGCTTATACTATTAATGCTTTAGGTTATGTAACTCGATATGACTACAATGCGCTTAACTATGTGGTCAATACTGTTAAATACTATGATCCAACAAACCTAAATCGAAGTAGTACATTAGAGCAGCTGAATGCAGTCTATCTTGCTTTAACACCATCTACTTATACTGTTAATGGTACATTATATAACTCTGCAGGAAGTAAAATATTTTCATTTAATGAAATGGGATTTTTTACTTACTATAGCTATGATGCTTTAGGTAATATAATTAGTAAAAAAGAATCTACATTTACTGTAGATGGTCTATTGGATTATCTAAGAAAAAAAGATGCTAATGGCAACTTTACATCAGAGCGACCACCTGCAACTTTAGTAAATTATAACCAAGCTATTTTATTAGTACCAATAGCTCAATTACGTGAAACAAAATATTATTATAATAAAGTTGGTCATTTAACTTATGACATTAATCCATTAGGATACGTAACAAATTATAGTTATGATGCTCTTGGTAATTTAACTTCAAGCAAGCAAGCTAATCTAAATATAGGTACGATTTTAGATTTTCTAAGAGTGAAAGATGCTGATGGTAATTTTACTACACCACGCCCTGAACTTAACACAGATAATTTAGAACAAGCATTTAAATTAGTTTCCACAGCTAACTATAGAGAAACTAATTCTTATTATGATAGAAATGGGCGAGTTAGCTATAGTATCGATGCATTAGGGTATGTGACACGTTATAGTTATGATGCTTTTGATAATGTAACTGATATTGCCCAATTTAAGATAGCAACAGTTTTAAGTAGGACTAGTACTTTAGCACAGTTAGATAGTATTTTTAGAACAGCACCAACTTTACCTGAGTATACGATTACCCAGTATCTTTATGATGCTTTAAACCGAAAAGTTAAAGAGATTGATGCAGAAGGTTTCACAATTGAAACTGGATACGATGCATTCGATAATGTGATTTGGGTAAAAGATAAATTAGGTAATAAGGGATATTTTTACTATGATGCTTTAAATCGTAATACATTTAAATTAGATCCTGCTGGCTATTATACTTGCTATAATTATGATGCATTTGGTAATCAAATTGAGGAGTTGAAATATTTAGCACCGGTCAATGGGTTTGATAAAATTGAGAATGAAAATGGATTAATTAACTCAATTAAGCTTCTTGAAACTGCCACAGATATCCTACCTACCACACAGCCTTACCTAAAATTTGATACTTCATATAATTATACAACCTATCAATACGATAAATTAAACCGTAAGACTAAAATTATAGATACTTTAGGTAATTATGAAGAATATACTTATAATAATAGCTTTGCACAGCCATTAACTTACCGTAATAAGCTTGGTGGAGTATATAGTTATGTGTATGATCAATTAGGTCGTTTGATTCAAGAAACATTGCCCGAATCTGTTGCTGGAAAAGCAGTCGTGAACAGCTATGAGTATGATGCATTTGGTAATAGAACTAAACTAATAGAAGCAAAAGGTTTACCAGAACAGCGAATCTCTGTCTATGAATATGATAGCCTAAATAGACTAACTACAAAAGTTGGTGAACCGGTTGATATTATTCAATTTAAAGCATTAGATGTAAATACACCTGATCTAAAAGAAAAGATTGTTACAGTAGGTAGTATTCCACGTGAAAGTTATCAATATGATGGCTATGGTAATCAGATTTTAAAGACCGATGCGAATGGTGCAAAAACATTTAGTTATTATAATAAGAATGGTCAAAAAATATCAGAAATTAATGCTGTTGGGCTATTGACTCGCTGGGAATATAACGCTGCTGGTCAAGTTATTAAACTACAATCTTATGAAACTCCTATAACATTATCTTCTCAATCCAGTGAAGTACTGCCAACTTTACCCTCTGGCAATGTTAGAGTCATTGAATATGGTTATGATAAAGTTGGTCGTCAAAATTTAGTTATTACACCTGATGTTTATACTTACGAATATGATGCTATGGGAGTAGGCGAATTAGTTAAGAGAACTGTGATTCAAAAGACCTATTATGACGGTAATGGCAATGTTATTCGAGTTGAAGATGCTAAAAATAATAATAACTATAATTATTATGACATTATTGGTCGTAAGGTACTTAGTATTGATAATGACGGTTATGCTACACAGTGGACATATAATTATGATGCAACCAATAAAATAAATACTGTAACTGAAATTAAATTCTCGACTAAACTTGCACGTGATTTACTACCTACAGATCAATTAGCTCAAGTCTTAGCATTATTGGTCACTGATACAAATAATGATCGTAAGACCATTACAACCTTTGATAGAAAAGGTAGAGTCAGTAAAACTGAGTTACTAAATGTGAAGTATACAGATGGGACTATAATTAATACTGGGAGTAGCATTACTAGTTTTACCTATAATGCTTTAGATAAAGTTCTCACTAAAACGGATAGTACCGGTATAGTAAAAACTGACTATGATAAACTTGGTCGGGAAACAATACGAACTTTCGGAGAGTATAAAGATAGTAATAATGTTACCGTTAGTCAGCGCATATCTAGTGTCTATAATGGACTAGGGCTATTAGCAAGTAGTGCAGTTTTAGGCGCTAATGATAACGTGACTACAGATGATCGTGTAACACAATATACTTATGATAGGCTTGGACGTTTAATAAAAGAAACGGATGTTAACTTAAATCATAGTGTGAATTATGCTTATGATTTAGTAGGTAATCAAACTTGGATTGGTACTGATCGTAAAACAAGTACAGGAATATTTAAAAGCGATGAAACACTGATTGCATATAATCTATTAGGTAAAGAAATTGTCAGACGTGTAAATGAAGGAACACATACAATAACAACTGTAAGTCCAGACCCATTAGTAACATGGAAAACTTTAGAAGAACGTGAGACACGATATAATGTTTTTGGAGAAGTGACAGGAAAACGATTAGTTAATCCTAATAGTACAACAAAAGCAACAGATCCTTGGCAGGAGGCAACTGAATATAATAATCAAGGTCAGGTATGGAAAAGTAATGCAAATAATGGTGTTACACACTATTATTTATATGATCAAAACGGTAATGCTACACTACAGTTAGACACCGCTGGTACAACTACAATTACGGCAAAAACACCAGATCAACTTAAGGACTTGATGGGTGTCACTTATACCGAAACAATTTACGATAAACGTAATCAGGTTATAACAATTAGACAACCTAAGTTTAGCCAAGAAACATTAGATACGACTTTAAATCTATTTAACCAAACTATTTCACGCTCTGATGAAAAATCTACAGTCATATTAGAAGATACAAGTCATAAACTTATTTTTAATGAAAATACTCAAAAACTGAGTATTCAGACTAATACTCAAGCTAAACGATTAGTTATTAAATATTGGCCAAAAGATGGGGATGTTATAGCTGAAAATACTCTAACTGTTGATATGCAGGTTGGTACAGTTGCAGGTGAATTTGTACTGGATATTTCAGCTATAAAAGCAAACGTAGACTTTAGCTTTAGTTATAGTAGTTCAGATGCTATTGGCACTGTGTTAGAAAGTAGCACAGGTACTGTTAGACGTTCTGTGAATATTATTGATAAATTCACAGGAGGAAATGTAACTGCAAACCCAAATGCAGTTAAAAACGTAGTTTCAACAACTATGGGGACAGTAGCTTTAGATAGCACTTTTAATTATGCAGTTCCAGTTACTATCAATGGGATTAGCCAACAGATAGTAACTAGTCGTAATGATTGGCCATCATCTAGTGGTAGTGGGGTTACTGTAAATTATGATGAAGTAATATCTGTTCAGAGTTTGAAAATTGGAATACCAACTCTGGTTAAAAGTTTTGGAGATGGTAATTTTGAAGTTGAATTAATTGTTGATAGTCAGGTATATACACAATCTGTATCAGCAATGACCAGTAGCCTTACTATTGTTTTAGATAAAAATATCGATAAGGTTTTAAATGGAAAGACTTATAATATTAAGATTTATAAAAGAGTAAATACAACTACAGCGGAGTTGTTACTTAACCAGAGTAATACATTACCTGCGAAGGTTTCTCAAATCTATACTCAAAAATGGAAATATGTAGATGATAGTAATCCACCACCCCTAATGGTTGCTAAAGTGGGTGCAGTGATTAATATTGGAGTAAAAGAATTAAATCAAGAGGTTATTTTAAATAATTACAATCAATTGGTAATTAATAATGTGCCTGTTGAAACAAGCCGTGTAGAAGTGAAGTATAAACTTCAAGGAGTAAGTCAATGGAGTACTTTAATCAGTAATGCAGCTTTATATAATAATATCTCAAATTTTTATCAGATTAATTTAAGTTCATTGGATGGGGATAAAGCTTATGATTATCAATATATTGTGTATAATCATAATGGTGATATAATTGGCGGTGGTCAAGGTTTAATTAATACGACAATCAACCAAGCATCAGTTACACATGAAGCTTTAGAATCAAATTATTTTTCAAATAATTATATAGATAAAAAAGAAATTATAAACAGTCGTCAAGATATATCTGAATCAATAGATTTAGCTGAAAGCTCTGTTGCATTAAATGTAAATTACCCATTCGCACTTATTAATATACCTGTCGAGTTTAGATATAGATTTGATAATAGTATATTGAAAAAATATGTTAATAATGGAAATTATTCTGTATTGATTAAGAATAATAGCTTAAATAAATTTGTAGAGAAAAAATTTAATCTTTCTCAAGATTCAACATTTACAGATGTAGTTATTGATATAGCAGGTTTATTTGAATTTGGTAAAGTTAATAATGTTGAAGTTCAGATTGCAACAATTGATTCTAATCAATTTATAGAAATAGGAAAAGGAAGTGTTTCCTTTAACGCTATTTTTATGGGGTCTCCACAAAATCTTATTACATCCATTCGAACTATACAAATTAACTCGAGTAGTTTAACTTTAAATAAAATTAACAATCTTAGATTGAAAAATCAGCCTATTATTTCCGATAATGTTATTTTGTATTATAGAGAGTTAGGTAATGATCAAGGATTTATTTCTTTAAATAGTGTTCCTCAGTTAAGGGACATGTCTGGAAACAAATTAGATAATAACTTCGATATAAGTATATCGTCATTGTTGTCAGGTAAAAAATATGAAATTCAATATATAACGTTTAGTGGCTCTACTATTGTAAACCGACAGCAGGGTATTCTTGATCTTACTGGTGCTACGGCAAAAATTGATGTAACACCTTTAAATTACGGTGATGATGGTTTTGTTGTATTTAATGAAAATAAAATCAATTTTATTGATCAATTTGCATTGACCAATGCTACGCAATCATCAGCTCAACTGAAAATACGTAAAACAGGTACAACAGTTTGGGAAAATATATCACTCTCATCATTTCAGCCAAATACAAATACCAATATTCGAAACTGGTTCCAATGGGATTATGGTTTACGTACTGGAGAGTATGAGTTTTTACTTGATTCTTTCAATGGTAATGATTTATCCAATCCAGTAAATAGTATATTGGGTAAAGTTCGTTTAGGTGCTCAACCCCAAGTGCTTAACTATATTCCAAAATCATTTGTGCAAAACCAAATTATATTTTCAGGGCAACCTGTAGGAAGCAAAACAGTTACTGTAAAATATGGCACAGTTGCAGGTCAACTCAATCAGACCGCAGTTTTAACTCTAGGTACAGATGGTCAAGCAATTCTAGATGCGACTACTGTTGCAGAAATGAATTTATTGGGTAGTACGACTGTTTACTATAGCTATGAAACAACCGATGAAAAAAATAAGTTACTCAATCGAGCAACAGGTTATATCAATATTGGTCTTGGTGCAGGTTTAGGGCAACATACCAGTCAACTTAATGACAGTTGGCTTGATTTACAACCTGCTCAAAATAATGGCATCAAGATGGAGCTTTCCTATCGTAAACGTCAGATTGATGCAAATGGAAACTTCGTTTCTAATTTTGCAAATGATGATAATACATATTTGGACAGTAAATCTCAATTTACCACAGTGACTTTAACGCCACAAAATGGGGTTTATCGATGGAATGTTAATAGTCTTGTACCTAATTCAGGTTTGGATAACTATGAATATTTTTATCAACTTTATGATGCTAATGGCAAAGTAATTGCGTTTGTACCAGGTCAAGTGACGATTGATAGCAATGGTAATGGGAGTACTCAGCAAACAAAATGGACTATTAATGGTTCAGGGAGTGAACAAAATCAAATCATTCGTAGTCAAAGTTACAATGCATTTGGCGAAATCATTAGTGAAACAGATGGTAATGGAAACACTACAACTTTAAGTTATAACACTCTCGGTAAGCTAACAAAAAAGACATCACCAAAAGTTGATATCCGTAAAACAGATGGTAGTGTTGTTCAAGATAATCCAACTATTGAATATGCATATGATCTCGCAGGGCGATTGCTCACCACCAAAGATGCTAATGGCAATATCAACAAGCAAAATTATCTGAATGGTCATAATCTAGAAACTGGAGACTGGTTAGTTGCAAATGAAATTCATGCTGATACAGGGCAGGTAGTCAACGGGTATGATGTATTTGGTAATTTGACTAACAAAACCAACGAGCTTGGGATTAAGACAGGTTATGAATATGATATCACTGGTAATCTTACTAAAATAACTCGAGAAGCACGTACTACTTATACTCTTATAGAAAGCCCAACGTCATTTACAAATATAGGTAATATAATACCATACAACAGTACAACTAGTGCTCAGCAAACATTAACTGATACTTTTGCTTATGATGAGTTGGGAAATCGAATTTCTACGAGTAATGCTTTAGGAAATATTATAACGACCGATTATGATGCTTTGGGTCGAGTGATCCAGAATCGTTCTGCTGAAGGTGTAGTAACTCGTATTGACTATGCTTATGATGCAACTATTTCCAATAGTAATGGAACCCAAGGTGGGATTAAACGTACAGAAATCGATGCCTTAGGAAAAACAATTATTGATGAACAAGATTATTATGGTCGTAATATTAAACACACCGACAAAGGTGGACATGTATTTAATTATACCTATAATGCGGCTGGCTGGTTAATACGACAAACTAATACTCAAGGTCAGAATATTGACTATAGTTATTATAGTAATGGTTCAATTAAAGAAATCCGCGATGTTAGTTTAAACCTGCTAACGGCTTACCGTTATGATGATAATGGAAATCGCATTGAAGAGCGCTATCAAGAGCTTAATGCAAAATCGGGTGAACCTAGAATTTTCCAAAATGCCTTAATTAATTATGATTCTCTTAATCGGAAAATAAGTGTTCAGGACCAAACATTTAGCACTCATTATGAATATGATGCAAATGGCAATATTATTCATATGTTAGCAAACTACCGTAATGCGGTTAATGCTATCCCTAAAATTCAGGATTTCTGGTATAGCTATGACAATATGAATCGTTTCACAGTCAGTATGGGCGTCTTGAATAGTACGACCAAGAAAGTAGAACGAGGTGATACGGGGATTCTTGTTACCTACGATAAGCTAGGTCAACGATTGTCAGCAGACTATGGTAAAGATGCACTAAACTCAACGAAAGCTCATAAAGAAAGCTATAGTTATACTGCTGATGGTTATATTGAAACTGTAAAAAGTGCAGACTATGGCACAAATGGAGTCTTGGGAACTGAGTATATTTTATCGGTACGTCGTAGTGACGCGCTTGGTAGAGTGATTATGTATCAAGAGTATAATCCAAATAGTAATACAGTTTATCAGACCACAACGACTGTTTATAGCAAAGATAACCAAGTCAGTAGTCAAACAAAAGTTGGAGGTAATGGGGCTGGAACAACAACTTATACTTATTTAGCAGATAAAAGTACGTTAGATAATGTTGTTATGAAACCAACATCGGGATCATCACAGACAACACAATATACCTATGAATGGTGGGATTCGGCAAAGCAAAAAGAGATAAAATTAACAGTAGACAATCTGGTTGGAAAAACCTCATTTAATTATGATGTAAATGGACATATTAGTGGTTTTGTTGATGAGCAAAATGCTCAAAATAAACGAGCTGCGACATATATTAATAACTCACAAGGGATGGTGTTACAGCGTAATGAACTAATTAATAATTCAATCAGTCGTTATCGGAATTTTTATTATATCGATGGGCAAAAAGTAGGGGATGCTAGCAACGATGGTCCTTCACGTGAGGACTATGTGCAAAATATACAAAGTTCTCGTGCCACACCAGTACAAGCAAAAGACTTCAAGCCAATTGCGTCAGCAGATTTTGATGAGAACTTTGAGCCGATCAACGCCCAATATCCATCAAGTGCAGCAACAACCTATGTAGTCAACAATGGAGATACATTACAGAGCATTGCGTTAGCCATATGGGGTGATGCTTCGATGTGGTATTTGCTTGCCGATGTAAATGGTTTGAATGCATCGGATAGACTAACTGCAGATCAGGTTCTAACTGTTCCAAATAAAGTTACTAATATTCATAACAATAGTGAAACGTTTAGAGCTTATAACCCAGGTGAAGCAATAGGTAATACACAGCCAACTATCCCAACTCCGCCACCACCAGCAAAGCCCAAGAAAAAGTGTGGTGGTATTGCACAAATTGTAATGATTGTCGTAGCAGTGGTTGTCACAATTTATACTGCAGGAGCAGCTGCTGTATATTTAGGTGCAGGAGGTAGTAGTTTATTTGCAGCTGGAACAGCGGCAATGGTCGGTGGCGGTACTACTATGACGGCTGGTGTTGCAATTGGTTCTGCAATGGTTGGGGCGGCAGTAGGTAGTGCAGTATCTCAATTAGCTGGTAAAGCAATGGGAGCTGTGGATCATTTCTCATGGTCACAAGTTGGAGTGTCGGCTTTAACAGCAGGGCTCACAGCGGGTGCTGGTGCAGGAATAGGGCAATTAGCAAATAATTATAATTGGGCAAATACGGCTTCCAACGCGATAAAAACTGTGAATGCTAGTAAAGCTGGCTGGACACAAGTAATAGGTGTTGGAGCATATAGTGGTGTAGTTGGTTATAGTTCAAGTTATATCGCCAATCAGATATTTGGCAATAATCAAACTTTTAGTTGGGCAACATTAGGTTCATCAATTGTAGGCTCAATTGCTGCAGCGGGGATGGGGGCAAAAGGGATATTTGATAGTCTAGGTACTACAGCAAGTCCATATGCCTACTCCTTAGCGGGTGCTAATGCCGCAGCAGTGATTGATGACAAGTGGTTTGGTGGAGCGAGACCAGATTACTTAAATGTGTCGATGGCAGCGATCGCAAATACAATAGGTCGGCAGTTTGGGGAGAGTCAGGCTAAATCTACTACTGATTCGAGAATAAACTACTATTTATCTAAAAATGGCGTAAAAGCCAACGATATTGATAAATATAAATCAGATATTCAGATTTTAATAAAGAATAATCCAGAAATTAACATTCAACAATTACTTGAAAATGCAGATTCAGATTTGATGATGTCTTTATATAATTCAAATAACCTACGTAAGCAATATAGTAAACAATTTGAGGAAATGTTTACTAGTAAAGAAGCCTTATTAATAGGTTTAAATACTGATGTAGGAGATTTGAAAGATCAAAGCATAGCCTCCTATCGTGGTGAAAATGCCTTTTCAATTAAGAAGCAAACAACATTGGGCATGACTGTTCTAGAGCAGTCGGAAATATTGAGAGATAAATTAGATCATACTATTGCAGCTACAGGTATTGACCCACAAAAAGCTGCTTTAGCAGCAAGCGTTATTTTATTTGGTCCAGCAGCTGTAGCGAAAGATTATCTTGTTGGTGAGCTTATCAATGCTGTTGCTGGAGATACGTTGGTAGCCTTGCAAAAAGAAGCCACAGGATATATAGCTGCAAAGGCTCATAATCTGTCATTAGATGATTTTAATGCAAAATTGGATCCTACCTATTTGAAAATGGCTCAGGACGATTTAGCTTATTATTCGGCAGATGGTGAATTGTCTCCTACATGGGATCAATCCTATAAAGCTATTGATTTTTCAAAAGACTTAAAGGTTTCTCAAAAACGAGCTGGGGATTTAATTTATTTATTGAGTACAGCGGCTGGTATTGGTACTGTAGCTGGTGCAAGTGCTTATGGTATGATGAGTATTGGTTCTGGGTTTACCCGACCTTCTAATATACCATCTAGTCAGTGGGGTGGGGTGGGAAGTCGTAAATCTACAAGAGATAAAACTTCTGATCAAGAAGTAACAATTGATGGAAAGGTTGCAAATAATGCTGTTTCTTCTAAGTCGCCATTGGTTGTCGAGTTATCCTTTGATAAGGGAACACGAACATGGACAACTCCAGCTGGACTGGATTACGGTCCAGGATCTGTTCACGGCAATCGAGTTAAGCACGTGCTCGATCACGCAGTTCCAAACCCAAACAAGACCACGCATAGTGTGTTTGACGTGAATAAAAACGAGGTCTTGGGGCTGGTCGATGAAGCGTGGTCGATTAAAGGTAATCCATTGTCAAATGACCCAGGTGCCTATGTTGTCCCTATGGGAAGAACTATTGGCACTGCTGGTGAGATGAATATTAAGATCATTGTTCGGCCCGGCACGAACAAGATTATTACAGCCTATCCGTTTCAGTGATTGAGGAAGAGTTTAATGCTGTGCCCAAGATGTGAGCAAGGTGACATTGTGAAAGCGATGATCATGAAAATAGGGAAGGTCATTTTTGTTTGTCAGGAGTGCGAGGCAACATGGTTTTCCGCCGACGAAATCAAGGAGAGAGGATTCGTTGATTTCGGCACCTATATGGAAGAGATCGGGTTGGAGCCTCTGTGGGATGAGTTGGAGGTTGAAAAAATGTAACAACAAGTCCCTTTGCCTCGTTACGTCCTTGTAGGGCGCAATGCCAAACTGGTTGACGGTATGATTCTAACTGAGATTTTCAACTCACTCATAAACCAGTCTGTCTCACTCTACTGTTATTAGCTGGAGTGAGATAAGTTAAGTATTTGAATTGATTGCTCATCACGTTATAATTCTGCATACTTCTAAATATGCCACTTTATATATGAAAAATAAGAAATTAATTTTATCACTATTAAATGGGGTACTTTGTTCTGCATGTACTTCGTGGCAGTGGCAAGCAGACTCGATTCACCGTGATTATCGACCTTTGGTCAAGTCGATCTGTATCGAAAACAATCCAAAGGTCAAAATTGATCATTTTCAGGAAATGTTGATTAATCGACTGGAAAGCTATCGTATACAAACGCAAGTATTTGACTCTCCATATAAACCTGAAACTTGCGATTTTGTTCTTAAATATGATGCGACTGAAGATTATAAAACAGTATTTTTTATCAGTGATGCAACTTTAAAACTGTACAACCGATCAGGTCAAAGAATTGGACTCTCTGAATATCATATTTCTGGGGCGGATCTAACCAAATATCAAAACAATCAGACTAAGATAAATAGATTGGTTGATAAACTTTTAACACCCAAAAAATCAAAGAAGAAGAAAATTACTTCTTCTTTGATTAAATAACCTCATTAATGAGGTCCATTATCTTCATCAATAGTGTCTAAATAAGCACCTAAGAAGCCTGTTAACTTCTTCTGTTCAGTTGTCATATTGGCTGACTCGGTTTGAGCTTGGAAGGTATGATTTGGTTCAATCGTTTCGTTTGTGCTAGTTCGGGCTGTTGAAGATGAATTTATCATTGCATTTTTAATCTGAGTAATGACCCGTTGAATGTCATTGTTCAGTGCATCATTGGAACATACCTCAATACCTTCTTGAAAATGATGAATTGCATCAGTCGTCTGCTCTTTAAATAAAGCCAAATAACCAAGAGAGAAAGCTGAAAGAGCAGGGTCATTCGAACTTAAAGATAGATTACTAAAGAGAGGTTCGGCTTGAAAAACTTGCTGTGTCTGTAGATATAAAAGACCTAGTTGGAATTGAGCAATATCAAAGGTTGGATTGATTTCAATCACATGCTGTAGCGTTGTAATCGCACGCTCAAATAATCCAATCTCAGCATATTGCATAGCAAGAAAATAACAAGCAGCATTATGATCTGGTTGGACATTTAATAATTCAGTTAAATAACGAATAGCAGCGTGAGTATCTCCATGTTCACTGGCATGAATAGCAAGTTTCAATGTTTCATCTGCATCGAAAGGGGATAGAAAATTTTGCATTATGGTCTTTCTTCTTCATTTAAATGTTTTTGAAAATCTGGATGATTACTTAACCATTCATGTACAAGTACTTGTCCTGAGTTTTCACTACTTGGCGCACGTCGAATCAGAATATCATTCATTTTTTGCTGTGCGGCTGTGGTTTGGCGGGCATTACTCAGCAAAATATACTCAGCGTACTGAGCTGCCATACTGTGTTCATCAATATCAAATGCTTGTTGAATGAGTTGATTAGCTTTAATGAAATTATGTTTCATCGCCTCAACTACGGCTAAGCCACCATAAGTATCAGCAAATTCAGTATTGAGTGGTAATGATGTTTCAAAAGCCCAAGCAGCCTTTTCAATATTTTGTTTAAGAACATAACACCACGCTAGTATATGCCATGTACCCACATGGTTATTCATATATTCAATGGCTTGAAGTAGATGTAGCTCAGCTTTTTCAAGATTCATTTCATAAAATTCAAGTTGCCCTAAACCCGACCAAGCACGCCCAGACTGAGGATAATGCTCCAAAATTAAATTAAAAGTGTTGCGAGCTGAAATAATACTGCGCTCATTCAGTTGAACTTCACCGAGAGCTAATAAGGCTTCTAACTGATATGGGTTAATCTTTAAAGCTTTCTCAGCTGTTTCTTTTACATTGAGATAATCCGAGAAATTATGATTAGTTTCATATTGCAATAACGCTAGATTTCCTAAAGCTTCTGCATGTAAAGGGTTTAAAGAAATAGCCTTTTTCAGAGAGCTCATCGCTTGAGCTGGTTGCTCTAAATGATGTAATACTCTTGCATACAGCACATAAGTATCTTCTTCTAGTACGGTTGAAGAGTTTATTAAAGGCTGCAATGTCGCATATGCTTTTTCATATTCAGTCATATAAAGATGAGCATAAGCTAGATTGTATAAAACAATCGTATTCTCAAATTCAGTACCTAGTACATTTTCACCAAAAATAACGGCCTCTGGAAATCTACCGAGTTGCAAACAAATCAAACTTGCGAGGCGATTTAATTGGGGTTCATCAATATCTTGAGTTTGTAGATGGACGATCATTCTGCTAAGAATCTCAATTTGGTTTGTTTCTAATGCCAATTTAAGAATAGAAGAAATTAAATGTATATTTTTAGGATCTTGTTCTAAAAAACTAAGCCATCTTTGAAGTTGACTTATAGATTCTGCTGAAATAGTTGTTGTCATAACACAAAAGAACGCCTGCATTTTTTATTACAACAGCATAAGATAAATATATGAATTTGAGAAGAAATAATATTGATAAAATATCTAGGTTTGTTGGAATGATTCCGTTAAACTGTGCACAGTTTGGAGTACATGTAATGAATCAAGACCAACTCTTATATCTATTAAAAGAAACATTATTAACAACAGCACTGGTCGCTGCACCTTTGCTTTTGGTCATTATGATCGTTGGATTGATTGTCAGTATTTTACAAGTTGCGACACAAATCCAAGAAATGACTTTGACATTTATTCCTAAATTGATTGTTTCAATGATTGTTCTATTGGTTTTAGGAAATTGGATGATTAATCATTTACGTACATTTGCGATAGAAATGTTTCTAAAAGCAGCTAATTTTTAAATTATTATGTTTAGTTTTCTAGAATTCACAACCATCCTATTATTATCTTTACGGTTGCTTCCTATTTTTGTGGTGATGCCTTTAAGCATCTTTAATAAGGCTCCAATACTTTTTCGAATCATTATTGTACTTGCAATTTCAATTATATTAGCTGGTTTAGTACCCGTTACAATAAATATTGTAACACCTTCGATGATTATTAGTGAATTTGTGCTGGGTATTGTCATTGCTTTTAGCTTTCATACGGCATTTGCAAGTTTAGATTTAATGGGAAAATTGTTGGATTTACAAATAGGAATTAACACAGCAGGTATATTTGATCCATCCTCTAGCCATTTAAAGGGTGTTGTTTCTGATCTGTTAATTGCAATCGCAAGTGTATTGTTTTTTATACTGAATTTACATTACACTTTGTTGCATGGATTAGTTGCACTTTTCAAAATAGTACCATTAGGTGCATTTGATTTTCATCTCTTAAATATAAAAAAATTAATCAGTATGATGAGTGAACAATTTATTTTTGCTTTTATTGTATTACTTCCCGTCATACTTGGTGTGTGGTTAGTTGATATTGCTTTTGCAGTCATGTCTCGTTCTATGCCACAAGCAAATATTTATTTCTTGGCACTCCCAGTTAAATTTGTTGTGGGGGTGCTTTTGTTGATGTTTACGATGCCAACAATTGTTCAAAATATTCCTAGACTCTTTGAGCAACCTTTAAAGCTGATCTTATTTTAAGTAATTGAGAGATAAAGATGGATGATCAACAAGAAAAATCTGAACAGGCAACACCTTATAAATTAGAACAAGCCAGGAAAAAAGGTAATGTCGTAAAAAGTTTAGACTTATTGTCCTTTGTTGTGATTGCAACTTTTATTGCAGGTTTTGCTATGTTTGCAGGCAATATTGCGTTAGAGGTCTTTAAGCAAACAGCATGGTGGCTCAGTCATGCTGATATCCTTATTCAGAATGATTTAACGAATGTAGAATATTTAGGAGATAAAAGTTTATCTAAGCTTTTTAGTGTTATTTTTCCATTAATTCTTATGCTTATAATTGCCGCGATAGCTGTTAGTCTTATGTATAGTGGTTTTGTTTTTTCATTTATTACATTAAAACCAGATTTTAGTCGATTAAATCCAATTAAGGGATTAAAAAAAATATTTTCTAAACGAATGTTTGTTGAAGTCATTCGAGTCATTATTAAAGGCTTACTATTCTTCAGTATTACATATTTTGCGATTATCTATATTATTCAACAATTGATGAGTCATTTATCAAGAACTCCTCAATCAATCGTTTTGGGCTTTGGTCAGTCTATTATTACTTTGATGTTGAGCTTAGTTGCAGTTATGGCTATTTTTGCACTTTTTGATATGTGGTATGCCAAACGAGAGTTTTCTCGTCAAATGCGTATGAGTCATAAAGAAGTGAAAGATGAATATCGCCATAAAGAAGGAAGTCCAGAGTTAAAATCGAAACGCCGACAAAATCAGCAAGCATTTTTTACTAAAGTTAAAGCAATTGCCCAAGTTAAAAAAGCCGATGTGGTGATTGTTAATCCAACACATTATGCAGTTGCTCTAGTTTATAATCCAGAAAAAATGCAAACCCCTATTGTTTTGGCAACAGGAACAGGTATGCTTGCGCATATGATTAAGAGGGTTGCATATAAGAATCAGATACCGATATTACATCGCCCAGTTGTGGCTCGATATATTTATGCAAACTGTGTGATTAATCAGTCGATACCGATTGAAATGCATAATGATATCGTTGATATTTATCGCTGGATAATTGCATTACCAAACTCAAAGTTGAAGCTGTAACAGATGATTGATAAAAAGAAATTAAAATTTGAATTTTATAATTTGGCTTTAGTGATTGGAGTTATTGGAATTTTATTGGTGTTGTTTACACCAATTCCGACATGGTTGCTTGATTTCCTATTACTGACGAATTTTTCGGTTGCATTATTGATTTTATTATTGGCTTTGGATACTGAAAAACCTTTAAGTTTTTCTACTTTTCCTTCTTTATTATTAATTACCACATTATTTCGTTTAGCACTGAATATTTCATCAACACGTTTGATTCTAGATCATGCTGACGCAGGTAAAGTAATTGCTGCTGTTGGTCACTACATGGTGGCTGGAAACCTAGTTGTAGGATTTGTGATTTTCTTTATCCTTATTGTAGTTCAGTATATTGTTATCACCAATGGTGCTCAACGTGTTGCAGAAGTCGCTGCTCGTTTTACCTTAGACTCATTGCCAGGTAAGCAGATGAGTATTGATGCTGACCTAAATATGGGACTGATTGATTCAGATGAAGCGAAGCGTCGGCGTCATCAGTTAGAGCAGGAATCTAATTTCTATGGGGCGATGGATGGTGCATCTAAATTTGTAAAAGGTGATGCCATTGCTGGTGTTGTGATTATTATTATTAATATTATCGGTGGTTTATCTATCGGTATGTTGCAACGTGGTATGGGGTGGTCAGAGGCTTTACAGCACTATTCGTTATTAACAATAGGCGATGGTATTGTGACTCAAATTCCATCTTTAATCATTTCAGTTGCAGCAGGTATCATTATTACACGAGCCGCAACAGATACGCGTTTAGGTCAAGCATTAGGCAAGCAATTTTTTGCATATCCTCAAACAATTATTATTGTTGGTTTGACTTTAGTCATAATGCTGTTTTTGCCAGGTTTACCAGTTATACCTATTTTTATTTTATTACTTATTCTATCAGCTGCAGTTTGGTATTCGTTAAAATATAAAGAAAATCAGACTACAGAGAAGGAAGATTCAGGCATCGAGGCAAAGGAAACCGTAGATCAGCAGAAATTAAATGATTTAAAACCAGCTGCGTTTGAATTAAAAATTAGTTCAAATTTAGAATCCTATGTTCTAGGGGAATCTACATCACTTTATCAACGATATAATAGTTTACAAAAGCAACTTTCACTAGATTTGGGTATATTTCTACCAAAACTATCGATTAGTGTCGATAAGAAATTACAAGAAAATCATTATCAAATATTGATTTATAGTGCAGTTGTTGCAAGAGGAAATGTTAATTATTTAAAATTTTTAGCAATTAACTCTGGCAATGCTGCTATGAATAGTATTTCTGGTGAGGAGACTAAAGAACCGACTTATGGTTTGCCAGCTCTGTGGATAGATGAAGTACAAAAACAACAGGCGAAAGCACTAGGATTTACAATTGTTGATCCTGAGACAGTGATTGTGACCCACTTATCTGAGAATATTAAACGTTATCTGAGCGATTTTTTAACACGTGCTGAAACTGAAAAGTTAATTCAACTGCATAAAGACAGTATGGGTTCTTTACTGGATGAGCTTATTCCTACGGTATTGACTTATTCTGATATTCAAAGAGTTCTACAATTGTTACTAAAAGAACAGATTAGTATTAAAAATATTGAGAAGATTCTAGAAGTGCTTGTAGATGTGGGACGGGTGAATAAGATTCCAGAAGATTTAGCAGAAAAAGTACGGGAACGCTTGGGATCTATCATCTATGAACGATTTCTCAGTGTTGATGGTATATTACAAGTGATGACAATTGCACCAGAATTAGAAAGCCATATGTTAGCAATGGTACGGGTCAATAATGAAAGTATGTTACCTCCTCAATATATTGATAAATTTCTGAGAAGTATCGTGCAGGAAACAGAGAAGCAACTAGCGAATAATGTCCAGCCAGTTTTACTGTGTTCACCTTCTATTCGGCGTCCTTTGAGAGCAATGATTTCTCGAGCTATTCCACATGTTGAGGTATTATCGATTGCAGAGTTAGGGCAGTTTATTCAGATTTCATCTGCAGGTATTATCTCAATTCCTGATTTTCACCCAGTGGAGCTGAGTGCATGACCGATTCAATTATGCAATTGGCACAAGTAATTCAACAAGAGTTTAATGCCTTAAAGACAATTTCTCAGAATACTGCCAATATAAATACAGTCGGGTATAGAAGTGAAGGTGTATTTAGTACGCTAAGCTCTTCAACAACAGCACAAAAAACATTCTCAGATTTAGCACAAAGACAAACGTCATCTTATTTAAATTCAAGTAATGGTTCATTCACAGAGACCAATAAAC
The DNA here is from genome assembly GCF_054454555.1 of Acinetobacter sp. ANC 4636. Classification (NCBI taxonomy): domain Bacteria; kingdom Pseudomonadati; phylum Pseudomonadota; class Gammaproteobacteria; order Moraxellales; family Moraxellaceae; genus Acinetobacter; species Acinetobacter sp. ANC 4636. The sequence continues at coordinate 388,549 of NZ_JBTKVD010000001.1, forward strand.
CACTTGATTTTGCTTTATCAGGTAAAGGTTGGTTTGTTATTGCAACAAATAAGGGCTTTGCTTTAACGCGTGATGGGCATTTCCACGTAGATAAAAATGGATACCTCTTAACACGGCAAGGTCTATCTGTTCTAGGTCAGGAAGCAAAGCCAATTATAATTTCAGAAAAGAATTTAGACACTTTGAAAGTAGATTCGAAAGGTCTTATTCATGACTCTGAAAATGATCATGTAATAAATCAAATGTTAGTAGTTTATGCTGAAAATGGTGATGTGAAATCAGAAGGAAATGCATTATATTCGGCTTCAAATGTAAAGCAATCCGATCAGAATGAATATCAGGTTTTTCAAGGAAAACTTGAACAGTCTAATACTGTCATGAGTCAAGATATGGTTAAAATAATGGAATTGTCTAGACATATTGAAAGTTTGCAAAGAGCAGTAAACACTTACGATAATTTATTGGATACTGGTATAAACCAATTGGGGAAATAAAATGATTGATGCAATAAATATTGCAAATTCTGGGCTACTTGCTCAACAAAAATGGTTAGATACTATTTCAAATAATATCTCAAATACACAAACAATGGGCTATAAAAAAGAAAATGCTCAGTTTGCCAATCTTGTTGCAAGTAACAATAGCAATAGTCGAGTATCAGAACAAGGGATCGGGGTTTCATTAGAACAAACCTATACCGATTTTAAAAATGGGGATGTTCAAACGACAAACCAACCGTATGACTTTGCAATACAAGGTCAGGGATTTTTTGAAATTGAGCAAGCGGATGGGAGCTTGGCTTATACACGCATTGGTCAATTTCATGTGAACTCTGATGGACAACTGGCTTTAGCTGGTGGGCAGACTTTAACAGCAGATGTTCGAATCCCACCTGATGTTGAAAAGGTAGTTTTAACGGCTGATGGTACATTGACAGGCAAGATTGTTGGTACAGGCGAAGAGCTAGAACTTGGTAAAATTGAATTAGTTCGATTTGAAAATGAGAGCCAACTGAAGAAAACTGGGAATGGTTTATATATCGCGACTCAACGAAGTGGTGAGCCTGAATTTGGTGAGTTGCGTACAGATGGAATGGGTGTCGTGCTACAGGGGCATTTGGAAATGTCGAATGTAGATTTGGTAAGTGAAATTTCTAATCTGATTATGGCTCAAAGAGCTTATCAATTAAATGCACGAGTGCTACAAGCTGGAGACCAAATTATGGAAACTATAAACAATTTAAGACGTTGATATGCATTTAAAGCGATTATTTCTCTTTGCTTTTTTATTCGTGCATAATAATGTAAATGCTTGCACAGGTTTAAATAGTGAGCAACTCATTGAATCTGCAAATCAGTTAGTAATAAAGCATATAGAAAGTGATCAGTCTTCTAAATTGTTTCCTTTATTTGAATCTTCAGGTCATTTGTATTCGCAGTTAGAGCTGAAAACATCTGTTTATCAATCTAGAATTGCATTTGAGGTTATAGATTGTGAGCCATTAACGGGGATTTCTAGAAATAAAGTATTATGGTTCAGACCTGAAATAAAAATGATGGCTTGGGTTTTTAAACGAAATGTGATTCATAATCAACCGCTTAACAAAAATTTTTTTGAATATCAAGAGATTGATATAATTAAGGAAAAGATTAGAAAAAGTCAACTTGCTATAGCTCCATTTAATGAAGATGTATGGCTTATACAATCGGTAAAATTAAATACTCCTGTTTTGAAAAAATATCTGGGTAAAGCACCTTGGGTTTATAGAGACCAACATGTTCATGTTTTGGCAATTTCGGAAGGTATTACGATTGAGACTGAGGGTATTGCACAGCAATTTGGTCAATATTTAGATAAAGTAAATGTACGTTTATTGAGTAATCATCAACTAGTTAGAACGACAGTGATTGAAAAGGGAACTGTTAAAATTGATTAATAAAATTATTTTGATTTTATCTGTTTTATTGACTAGTCATGCTATAGCACAAACAAGTTTAATAAACACAGAAAATTATCAGGCTTTGACGAGTGACAGACGTGCAGTGAATGTTGGTGATATTTTAACTGTTTTAGTAGCTGAATCGACCTCGGCTAAATCATCTGTTGGAACTAATGCGAAAAATAAAACTAATTTATCATTTTCTGCTAGCACTTTAACAGCTAAAGCGGATGTTGGTTTAGGGGTGGAAGGTGGAGCGAGTGGTGAAGGTAATACATCTAGACAAGGACAATTAAAAACTATTGTTTCTGTTCGAGTTAAAGAAAAATTACCAAATGGATATTTAAAAGTCGAAGGGAGTCAAGAAGCAATTATCAATAATGATAAACAGCTCATTCAAATAAGTGGTTTTATAAGACCTGATGATATTAGTTATGACAATACTATTTATTCATATCGTTTAGCAGATGCAAAAATTCAGATTAATGGTCAAGGTATCGCAGATGATGCTCAAAAACTCAGTATTTTTTACAAACTTTTTCATTGGTTAAGGATAATATGAAAAAAGTATTGATTGGATTCGTTACTCTACTTTGTTTTAATCCACATACCTTAGCTGCAGGTAATATGGTTAGATTAAAAGATTTAGTCCGTGTACAAGATGATCGTGAACATGCTTTGGTCGGTTATGGCTTAGTTGTTGGATTAGCGCGTAGTGGTGACTCCGATAGAAATAGCACAACAAGGCAGGCCTTAGTAAATACCTTAAAACATTTTAATGTGAATATTAATGAGCATGATTTAAATGCACGTAATACTGCTGCGGTAATGATCACTGCGAAAATGCCTCCATATAGTGAAACCGGTGACAAATTTGATGTCGAAGTGTCATCAATTGGTGACGCAAGAAGTTTATTAGGCGGAACTTTAATTTTAACGCCGCTATACGGACCTGATAATAAATTATATGCTTTGGCACAAGGCCCTCTTGTTGTTGGTGGATATTCTTTTGAAGTAAATGGAAATGCAGCACAGAAAAATCATGCAACTGTTGGAAGAATTCCTAAAGGTGCATATTTAGAAAAAGCAATTGAAAATACAAGTTCTCAAGATAAATTGATACTGGTTTTAAATCAACCTGATTATACAACAGCAAATCGAATTGCTCAGGTTATTTCAAAACAAGGAGTGAATGTAAAAGTTATGCATGCTGGAAAAATTGAAGTTTCAATTACGCCTTACATGCAGATCCCTAATTTTATCGCAAGTATTGAGCGCTTGGAAGTTGAGCCTGATCAACTCGCAAGAATTGTAATTAATGAAAAAACGGGAACAATTGTTGCTGGGGCAAATGTTAAAATCAGTGAAGTGAATATTTCACAAGGAAACTTAAATATTAAAGTAAATACAGAATATTTAGTTTCTCAACCTATGTTTGTGGGTCGTAATTATAATCAAAATATTTCTACAGCTGTTGTTCCTCAAACCGATTTAAAAGTGGATGAAAATACAGCAAATTTTATCTCTTTACCAAAAGGTGCAACAGTATCTGGATTAGTTCAAGCACTACAAAAAATGCGTTTAAGTACACGAGATATCATTACGATTATTCAAGCAATTAAGGATGCAGGTGCCTTAAATGCTGACTTAGTCATTCAATAGGTAAATTAATATGAACGATATTTCAAGTATTAGCCACATATTGGTCAATGCGATGAATATACAAGATATGCGAATTAAGGTAGCCGCTACAAATGTAGCAAATATAAATTTATCAGGTACATCAGGCCTTTTTTTTAATTATAAGCAATTGATGAAGGATGTATCTTTACATAACCTGACTTATAATCAGATAGATATGAATAAATATCAAAGCAATATTCCTAAGAGTGAAATAAAGCTCGATGAACAAACATTTGAAGCAGTGACTGCTAGTGGTCGTTATCAAGGGCTCGCAGAAATATTAAATAGGAGTTATGGATTAATGCAATTAGCAATACAAGGAAAAGAGTTGTAATGCAACTTTCTAATTTATCTATTCAAGATGTCATAGCCTTTGGCCTAAAGTATGAAAAAGCAAGAGTTGAAGCTGCAAGTTATAATATCGCTATTGCAAATGTGGCATTGCCAAATAAAAATACGGCTGCTGTTCTACAAGTTAAGACTCATCCAACCTTTTTAAATGATGTAAAAAATAGTATATATTTAGATACTGTATCCAACTCTAAGACAAAAAGTGTCTATGAGCCTAGTCACCCATTGGCTGATAGTAATGGAATGGTGTTTTATCCTGCTGTTAATACAGCAACTGAAATGGCTACTTTGGTTTCAGCAAGCAGAGCGTATGATGCGAATATTCGGATTTTTAATAGTATTAAAGATATGACAGCCAAAGCCTATGAAATTGGAAAATGATTAAATGGATACTCTAAGTGCTATCAGTTTTGATACAACTGCACAATTACCTAAACTGGGAAAACCTCTGAATGGTTCAGTAGAATCAAAACAGCTCAGCTTTTTAGATATGCTTAATCGTAATGATGCAATATATAAAAATGCAACTGAAAAGGTTATGCAATATGCAGCAGGTGAGAATATACCTGTCCATGATGTTATGGTTTCTATGGAAAATGCAAAACTGTCATTTCAATTTGCTGTTCAAGTGAGAAATAAGCTAGTTGAGAGTTATCAAGAAATCACACGTATGCAAATCTAAGCAACTAGTTTGAGTAAGAGATAGAATGAATTTTTGGGGTAGAAAGTCTGCTTTTTTTATAAGCGGAACTGTGCTTATTATTCTTGGATTTATTGGAGCATGTTGGTGGTTTTTAAAGCCAACATATGCACCTTTATTACAACAAGAAAATAAAGATATTCAAGCGAATGTAATTAAGATATTAAACTCATCTAATATTCCTTATACAATCAAAAACAATATCATTGAAGTTGAAGAGAATAGATTAGGTGATGCGAAAATTGCCCTAGATAAAGGCGGTTTAAGCAATCCAAAAACAGTTGGTTTTGAATTATTCAATGAGACTGATTATGGAATGTCAGATTTTGCACAAAAGATTAATTTTCAACGTGCATTAGAAGGTGAACTGGCCCGATCTATTATGACGATGGAGGGTATCAAATATGCTCGTGTTCATCTAACTCCTGAAAAAGATACAATCTATGAAATAGATAAAGCAACCGCTAAGGCATCTGTCGTTATTGAAACGCTTAATAATTATCAATTAAATAAAGAAAGCATAGAGGGTATTCAGAACCTAGTAGCCTCAGCTGTAAGTGGTTTAGACGCTAAAAGCGTTGTGCTATTGAATGACCAAGGAGCAATCATTAGTAATAATTTGAATAATCAATCTAATGCATTAAGTCGATCAGAAGATCTTGAAGCTAAAATAGAAAGTAAAGTAAGAAGTATACTTTTTCAGTCTTTTAATATTAGCAAAGTTAGTGTTTCTGCAAATGTTCAAGTTAATTTTGATAAGAAAAAGGTCACAAGTGAGAAACCTATTCTTTCAGATGCTGGAATTCTATTATTAAGTAAAAAAGAATCATCCTCCAATACATCTAGTATAGAAAATGTAAATACATCTCAGAAAGATAGTTCTCGAGATAGCGAATATGCAATTGGTAAAGAAACATCTGAAGTCGAGTATGCTACAGGGAAAATTAGTAAAATTAATGTAGGCGTGATCGTTCCGAATACATTAAGTGCTACACAGCTGCTTAACATTCAACAAGTTTTAGAGGTCGGTCTTGGGATTGATAAAAAACGAGGTGATAATCTTGCACTTGTTAGTAGTATGGTTCAACCTACAAATATCGTATCTGTACCAACACAACCACAAAAAGCTGAAGTGCTAGATCATGATACGCAGGTTTCTACATCTAATATTTTTAGTCCTTTCAATATTATACTTTTCTCAACTTCATTTTTGATATTGCTATTTCTTATTATTAAATTTATTCGTCAAAAATCAAAGCTTGTAAAGAATGAAAAGAATACATTGTCTGATGAAGAAAGAGAGCAACTTTTGGTAAATCTCAAATATTGGTTGGGTAAAAATGGATCCAAATGAATCTGCTTTAAGAAGTTGGGTGCTAAAATTTTATAGTTTATGCACGGTTGACCAAGAAAAAATTAAATCGAAGTTATCTCAGTCTGAACAAGAAAAGCTAGATGAACTATTAGCACAAATTAAGGCATTAGGTATTGAACAAGACTCACCATTACTTGGTGAGCCTACTTTAGATGATCTAGGTCATCAAGATGTATCATCTATACTTCTTGAGAAAATGGCTGAAGTAATACCTCCTTTTTGGTATGTTCTTGTTGGTAATAAACTTTTTTCAGATATTTCTTTAAGCAAAAAACCATCATATTTTAAAGAATATCTTGATTATAAAGAACATCTTAAAGATTTTGTACTAGCACCTAAAATGCAAGCCACTTTAGATGTATATTTCAATGAAAAGGTATCCAATGAGTACAAAAAATAAGGAATCTTCAGTCTTATTAAAGCAAGTACAGAAAGTTGGTAATACCATTACATTAGGTCAAGTACCACCTGACAATCAGGCTTTCAATAAGCAAGGAAACCAGCCATCAAGAAATGACATAGATTTATCTAAGAATTTATCTCAAGTTAAAGAGCGAAAGAATAATTTTAGAGTACAAGAGTTAGCTGAACTCAAAGAAACTTATGAGTTGGAATATAAAAGAGCAATTGAGAGCGAGAAACTAAGATTAAAAAGACTCCATGATCAACAGTTATCACTGTTGGAAAGTCAATTTAAAGCAAAAGTGAATACTTTAAACAGTTGTATTGCTGAGTTTGATCGGAACTTAAAAGATTTGAATGTTTCTATGGAGAAAATTTCTGTAAAAATTATTGATAATATTTTAGAGAAAATGGTGTTTAGCTTATCAGGTCATGAGAAATTTATTGTGGATATAATAAAAAAAGCGGCACATCAACACAATCTAAATGATGGGTTTCTATTAAAGGTTCCTACATGCGATTTTGATATGATTAAAAATGTGATTGAAGATTTAGAATCTTATAAAATAACAATAGAAAAAGATAGTAGTTTAGCAAGTGGGCAGATTATTGTAGAACTCAATAATTCATTCATAGACATTGGTTTCAGCCAACAAATCAACAATGCTAGGCAGTTATTAAATGACAAGTAATGTTGATCGTGTCACAACCAGTATTTTAAAAAAACTTACAGTTGCATCTTTTAGCCAGATTATTGGCAAAATTAAGGGTATTAGTGGTGTAAGTATTGAAGCAACAGGTTTAAATGTAAGTATTGGAGAAATTGTACTTATCATTAGTCGTGATACTTCTGTTGATATGTTTGCCGAAGTCATCTCTGTGAATGAATGTTCTTTCATCTTAATGCCTTTTGGTGATATTCATGGACTTAGCCTAGATTGTAAAATTATATCTTCAGCAAAATCTATTCAAATTCCAGTTAGCTTAGACTTAAGAGGGCGAGTATTTGATTCATTAGGAAATCCAATTGATGAAAAGCCTTTACCAGAGTCGGTAGAGTTTCTTTCTAAAAATTTAATACCCATTAATCCGTTACATCGTATTCCGATTACTCAAAAATTAAATACAGGGATAAAGGCAATAGACCTATTTACTCCAATAGGTATTGGACAACGTATAGGAATTTTTGCTGGTAGTGGTGTAGGTAAAAGTACCTTATTGGGAATGTTGTGCAAATATGCGACTACAGATGTGATTATCATTGCATTAGTAGGCGAACGGGGGCGTGAAGTTACTGATTTTATTTCCGGAGTTTTGGGTGAACAAGGTCTAAAAAGATCCATCGTTTATGTCGCTACAGCAGAACAACCAGCAGTGTTCCGTAGATTTATTGCTTATACAGCAACTGTTGTCGCAGATTGGTATCGGGCAAAAGGCTTTAATGTATTATTAGTGATGGACTCAATTACACGGTTTGCTTATGCACAACGTGAAATTGGTTTAGCTGCATCAGAGCCTACAGGCCTAAGAGGTTACCCAGCTTCAGTATTTTCTCAATTACCACCTTTAATTGAAAGAGGTGGAGCATTGATAGGTCAAGGTTCGATTACATCCATTTATACCATTCTTGTAGAGGGGGATGATTATAATGAGCCGATATCTGATCATATGCGGTCAATCTTGGATGGACATATCATGCTTGATCGTTCACTCGCTGATAAAGGGCACTTTCCTTCAATTAATGTCCTGAAAAGTATTAGTCGACTTTCAAGTGTTTTACATACTAAAGAACAAAAAACTGTGATTGCCCAACTCAAAAAGTACTTGGCTTTGTATGAAGAGTTCTCAGATATGATTCAGTTAGGTGCATATCAATCAGGTCAAAATATATTGCTAGATTGTGTTATAAAAAATAAGCCTAAGATTGATGCGATGCTAATTCAACTTGAAAACGAAGTTTTAGCAACGGATGATATATGGATAATTGCAAAAAATATTGTAGATGAAATTAACGCTGTAGGTTAAATGCTATGGACATGAATTTCTTAGTAAAGAAACAGGCAGTTGTTAAATTTTTTCAATTACAGTACATGATGATGCAAAATGAGGTAAATACATTAAAAATGAAATGTCATGAAACTGATACCTTGATGTATAAAAGTCAACATGAATATTCGGTTCTGTTAGAGAGCGTTTCCAAACTTCAAAGAAATTTGGGGTTTTTTATCGATAACAAAACTTATGATGAGAATTTTATTTTGATTAATAAGAAATATCATGAATATTTAAGTAATAAAAAAGCGAGTCACGAATTAAAAGAAGCATTGCACGATAAGATGAATCTTTTGGTGATACATAAAAGAAAAATTGACCATTTGAATAGTTCTATTCGAGAATTTCAGTTGGTAGAATCTTATAATCGTTTAGATTGAGTATATTGTTTTGGTCAGTACTAAAGTAGATTACACAGCAAAAACTGTTTATGATAGCAAAGATAAATTAGTCAAAAATACAAAAGAGCAGGGCAATGATCTGTTTAACCAAAGTTTTTTAAATATGATTAAAGAAAAAAAGGTAAGCGGAATTGATATTGATAAAGACCTATACCTAAAAGAAACTATACATCCAATTAACTCAAAAATGATAAATTATGGAAAAAGTTATGATTTTAAAAGTACTGCTGTAAACCACTTATCTTACTTAAATGAAATAAATAATTTTCAATTGTCTCATCAAGTAGCTTCTATTGAATACTCTAGGAACTCTATATCTATGCAAAAAAATACTATGAAGAATTTTTCAATAGACAAGAAAACTGTAGATAAATCTATTCAATTAGTCAATTTTTTTAACCAAAAAGGCTTTAAGGTTGAGATGAGCACTAATAATAAAGATTTAATTGATCCAGCGAAGATTTTAGGGGCATCGCCTAATTTTTTTAAGAAAAATATTTTGATTACAAAATCAGAGTTATTTATCCGAAGTTTCTCGGAAGATTGTACTGAATTGCTGGAAAATATTCAAAGACAACTCCCTAATAATATTGATAGAATATGGCTGAATGGAAAAATCATTTGGTCCAAAATTTAACGAGATACATATGGCTATAGAGGCTCTTGGAAATAGTTTAACTGCTGCTACTGGAGAAGTCAGTCGCAGTAATTTAAGTCAAAATGATTTCATCAAACTTTTTATGACTGAATTAACATTTCAGGATCCACTTGAACCGATCAATAATAGAGAATTTCTTGCCCAAATGGCTCAATTCACTAATCTAGAACAAGCCAGACTTACGAATGAAAATATAAGTAATTTAGTATCAATTAATGCAACTTTACAGTCGCTTAGTATTATTGGAAAACAAGTAGAAATTGTAACAGATAGTGGTAACAATATAACAGGTACTGTATCTGCCGTGAATTTTTCACAAGATGGGTCTTTAATCAATATAAAACAGGCTGATGGTAATTTTTTAACTAATATAAAAATGTCTCAAATTAAAACTGTAAGGTAATAAAAATGACTCAAGCACATTTCAATGGTGTAAGTGGCTTAATTGCATTTTCTACCCAGCTTAATAATGTTTCTCAGAATATTAGTAATATGAATACACCTGGTTATAAGGGAAAAGATAGTTTTTTAAAAGATGTAGAAAGTAATAATGGTATGGGTTTGGGAGTCAGCTATGAAGGTACGGGAACAAGAACTAAAAATGGTGACTCTAAACAAACTGGTAATCAAACTGATTTATATATAAATGGTAAAGGTTACTTTATATTAAAGGACTCAAAACAAGAGCTATATTATACACGTGCTGGTCAATTCAAATTTGATGAGAAAGGAAATCTTGTTGATCAGTCTGGTATGTATAGCGTTATGGGGTTTAATGATGGAAAATTAACGGCCATAAATATAAATAATTATCTATCTCTTCCTCCTGCACAAACAACAATTCTTGATATTAATGGAACACTAAGTACAGCAGAGACAACACCTTATAAATTAAATAATGTTAGTGTTTATGATGCCACGGGTTCTTTACGAAACTTATCAATTAGTTTTGAAAAACAATCTACTAATACAACTGTAGGGAGTAAATGGTCTTATACAATAGTTGATGCAAATAATAAAACACTAAATACAGGTGTAATAAATTTTACATTAGCAGGAACTGTACAAGACCAATCTTTGGATATTGAGTTAAACTTTGATGAAGGAAAGCAAAGCTTAAAACTTGATTTGAGTGGTATTAGTACTGTATCTGTTGGAACAAGTAGTATACAAGCAAGTGCTACAGATGGAGGTGCTCGTGCAGGTATCATTGGATATAGTTTCGGGGCAGATGGTATCGTCGAAATAAGCTATAATAATGGACAAAAGAAAAAAACAACTCAGGCTGTTAGTTTAGCTGACTTTTCTGATGAATCAAAACTTATTCAAGATCAAAATGCCTTTTTCCAAAAACCTGAGAACGTCTCTGTTAAGTATAGTAAACCCGATTCAGAATACTTTGGGAAAATCCAAGGTGGGTATATTGAATTAGCAAATATCGATCTAGCTCAAGAGTTTGGTAATATTTTAATTATTCAAAGAGGATATCAAGCGAGTTCACGTGTAATGAATGTCGCTAATGAAATGCTAGAACAGCTTTATAATTCTTCTCGCGGCGGTTAGTAAATGAAATATGATATAGGGTTTTTAAACAAAAATGAAAAGAACCAACTTATAGAAATTATTCATGAATCGACTAAACAGTGGTGTAACGAGTGGCTAAGTTCAGTTGATAGCGCAATTATTGAATTAAGAGAGTATTCAATACACCATCAAGTGTTGATTAAAGATGTAGGTTTTGTTTGCTTTGATCACAATCAAAAAGTAGGCTTTTTAAACAGCAACTATGAGCATTGGATAAAAATTCTGTTCAAAGGCATTGAGCAAAAAATACCTGTTAGTGCTTTAACTTCTTTCCTTATTGAGGGTGCCCAAAAAGATTTCTTAGTTAAAGTTCTAGAAAATGGTGAGTCAAAGGATATTGGACATCATTTAACTGAAACTAATGATATAAGCTTTCTAGGAATTCCAGTTGTCATTGACATTACTTTAGGGAACGAAAAAATTCAGTTATTAGTGGATTCAAATTTGGTTGATACTAGACTGAATGATAGATTAAATATCTCAAATAATTTTATAACTCTTGATTCCGTTTATGAAGAAGTTGTTAATTTATCTATAAAATTTAATTTGGATAAGCTATTAGTTCAAGATTTAATGGACATTCAGGTTGGAGATGTCATTAAATCCAACCATTATCTTACTGAGCCTTTTAATGTTCTCTGTAATGAGAATAAAATAGCATTTTGTTCATTAGGGCAATCAGAAAATCATCGAGCAATATTATTGACATCTAATCATGAGATTAAAAAGTGACTACTAAAATTAATGAAATTAACTTACCAACCTTAACTGAGGTTGCTGAAAAAAACTCTCCTAATTTAATTAAAGATAAACTTTCTGTTGTTGACCAAGTTGAAGTTGAATTAATTATCGAAGTAGGCAGTGCCAAACTCATGATTGGTGAATTATTCAATTTAAAGCAAGGTAGTCTCATTAAGCTAGACCAGCTTGTTGATGAGCCTTTAAAATTATACCTGAAAGATCGACTCCTTGGTTATGGGAAATTAGTTGCTGTTGATGATGTGCTTGGATTTCAAATTACTCAACTTAATTGATAAATAGTATCTAACATGAATTTTAAGCAAGATGAATTAATCTCATCTGGGTATGTATTCTATACTTTAGGAATTACCATAACATTATTAGTAATAGCTTATCTTATATTATTCTTTTTCAAGAAAAATCTAATTGCTAAGTTTTCTCATCAATTAAAGAACGATGAGAAATCACAAGTGATTAAGCTATCACCTAAAGTTACGTTGTATATTATTGATAGAAATGATTATGATCTAGTGATTGTTGAATCTAATCATAATGTTTCTATTACTCATATATCAAGGAATCCTAATAGTACAGTTTTTGATGATGGGCAAAGTATTAATGAGTAATAGGTCATTTAATAAAATATTAATCACTTTGTTTAGTTTCTTGATTAGTTTTGATTGTTTGGGAGCAGTTGAGTCTAAACAAACAAGTATCCTGAATATGATGAATCCAACATCAACATTCATATCCCTAACCATACTAAGTTTAATTCCTTTAATTCTTATAGCAACTACTACATTTGTCAGAAATGTAATTGTATTATCGATTATGCGGCAAGCATTAGGTTTACAACAAACTCCACCAAATATTGTCCTAATTTTGCTATCTTTTTTTTTAGTAATGATTGTTATGGGACCAACATTTGAAGCCATTAATCAAGCTGCATTCCAACCATATCTAGAAAATAAGATAACAATAGAAGCTTTCTTTACTAAAGCTTGGGAGCCGTTAAAAACTTTTATGATCACACAGACGCATCAATCTGATATCAAATTGATCTATGAATTATCGAAAATGCCTTTACCCACAGATAGCGTAAGTATTTCACCAGTTAAGCTAATACCAGCATTTATGCTAAGTGAACTGAAAATTGCATTTCAAATAGGCTTTGTAATTTTATTGCCATTTTTAGTAATTGATATCATAGTCGCTTCGATTTTGATGTCCCTTGGTATGATTATGGTTCCTCCAGTTACTATTTCATTACCAATTAAATTATTATTATTCCTTTTAATTGACGGATGGAGCCTCCTTTTTGAAGTGCTCATTAGAAGTGCTCATTAAAAAATTTAGGGGCTGTCTTAGATAAGGTTTAAATTTGAGTCTAAAGACGCAGAATTTTTAGCTGCTGCTTTGGACTGCCATAATTAAATCTAAACTCATATTCTGGACTGCTCCCAGTATCCTAGACATGAGACAGCCTCATTTTGAAGCTGTCTTAAAGGCTTCTGGACTCATCCCATCAAGATGCGAATGATGCTTAATTCGATTGTAAAACATCTTGATATAATCAAATACTGAACTAAAGCACTTAGCCATTTTATATCTCTAAAGTTAACGTTACGTTATCTTTAGAGGAGCTATGTGTTCATTATTTTGTCTAGGATCAGTACCAAGCCCATCCATATAATCAGCCCATTTTTGTAACCATATTGCACATTCCTTTTCATAGCCATGCAGGTTGTAAGTACCCTCAATACCTTTTTTAGAATGACCAAGTACCGCTTCTGCCACATCGGATGGGCACCCTAATTTAGATAAGCCTGTTCGTACAGTTCTTCTTAAGTCATGTGGATTCCAGTCTTCCATATGTTTTAACCATAATTGTTCAGGTCTAAATTCTACTCTACCAATATGATTGTCATCTCTTAGTAACCATTTTGCTTCAGTAAGTGTTTTTTGAGCGATAGGCTTGCCTGTCCGAAACGATGGGAATAAAAAATCACTTCCGATATCTGGCAGAGATTTAAGATGATCTAGACATTGCTTGGAGAGCTGAACATATCTACCACTTCCATTCTTAGTGTCTTTTAAATACCATGTTGCATGATCTAGATCGAAATCTTTCCATTCTGCTGCACAAATTTCTCCAGTACGACATCCAGTCCAAAGTGTAATCAACAAAATGCTTTTATGATGTTTTGAAAAACCCGACTGCGGTATCCAGTTTAAAACATCAACTAATTCTTTATCGCTGAGAAAACGACTACGCTTATTGGAAGTGAGTTTAAGTCTTGATTGCTTCAAACTTGCTTTAGCTAATAAAGCAGGGTTTGCAAAATTTTCATTAAAATAATCCAGTCCAATACAGTACTCATACGCTAAGGATAGCTCAGACAACACTCGACCTGCTTGAACTTTTGCACCGCGATCAGTAATGCCTTTAATTAAGTTGATGACATCCTTACGAGTAATCTGATCAGCAGGTAAATTCCCTAAAGTTTTTACTGCATCACTATATAATGTTCTGCGAGTTTCAATTTGCCCTTTTGCTGCTCTAACACCTTTTTGAGTTTTAGTTTTTCCAGTTTTTTGATCTGTAATAGTACGATCCTCAATAACTTCTGTTAGATAGCGATCAATCACGTCTTTTACGGTAAATATCGCTTCTTGATGAGGTAAAGCTTTGGATTGTTCTTGCTTGTATAAAGCCTTCTTTTCTTTATGTTCCGTTGCAGGGCAGATTCCAGATGCTCTAAGTAATTTAAGGCGCTGTAACTTAACCCTAGCTTCAGCTAATTGCATTTGAGGATAGTGGCCCAGTGTGATTTTTTTGAGTGCATTATTGATTGGGCTGCGATATCGATAAATGAAACTTTTGAGTCCAGTTTTACCACAGGTAACACGTAGACCAGAATTTTCTCCAATGTCACTTTTATCTGCATCACCGACTTTCATTTTTTCTATGGCTTTGGCAGATAGAGCAACTTTATCTTTCACAGTATCTTGATTCATATTGGCGTAGCCCTTTTCATTAATACACTTTTATTTGATAGAATTACCTTTTGTGAAAGCATTGAAGATTCTCCCACACACTCATGAATCTATTTTAATGCAAATTAAGGTACACTAAAAGGTATACTTATTTGTTGGATTTAGTCAGTTTGAATAGGGTTACATCGGAAACAATAGGATTTTTAATACATGATAATCTTGAATTTAAATATTGTTTTTAAAGGAATTTATTGTGGTAAATAGTGATTTTATCGAGGTTAATCTTTCCACACATACCCCAATGATGCAGCAATACCTAAAAGTAAAAATGGCGCATCCACATGCTTTGGTATTTTACCGCATGGGGGATTTCTACGAATTATTTTTTAACGATGCCCGCAAAGCCGCAAAATTACTCGGGATCACCTTAACGCATCGTGGCAAAACCAATGGTGAACCAATTCCAATGGCGGGTGTACCATACCATGCCGCGGAAGGTTATTTGGCGCGTTTGGTTAAAGCAGGCGAAACGGTTGCTATCTGTGAACAGGTCGGTGAGGTGACAGGTAAGGGGCCTGTGGAGCGTAAAGTTGTACGGATTTTAACGCCAGGGACGCTGACCGATGATGCTTTACTTGGAAGTTATCAATCTTCGAACTTGGTGGCACTTTGTATCCAGCAAAACCAGATCGGGATTGCCTTATTGGATTTAAGTGCCAGTATTTTTAAAGTCCAGCAACAAACTTACACGGCTGAGCAATTACCGATTGATTTGGCACGCCTGATGCCAAGTGAAATTGTGATTGATGAAGATCTGGTTGATCAAAACATTTTAGAAGTCATTAAAAAACAACTGGACTGCCCGATTACCAAACGTCCAAATGTCGATTTCAATTTAAATAATGCCCAAAAAACCTTATGTGACCAGTTTGCAGTGGCAACTTTGTCGGGGTTTGGGATTGACCATTTACCCTTAGCGAAAGCTGCTGCTGCCGCATTGATTCACTACGCCAAAGAAACTCAAAAAACCGCGCTGCCGCATATCCGTTCCATTCAACTGGAACAATCGAGTGATTTTATTGCACTTGACCCTGTGACGCGCCGTAACCTTGAAATTATTGAGCCATTATTTGAACATGGCACTTCGTTATTTCAACTGATTAACCATTGTCAAACCGCAATGGGCGGACGTTTGCTCAGCCGTACTTTGATGCAACCAATTCGTGATACCGTCTTGCTTGATCAGCGTTTAGATGCGATTGAGCAATTGTTACAAGGCTACCATGAAACGCCTGTACGTTTAGTGCTGAAAGAAATTGGCGATATTGAACGGGTGTTGAGCCGTGTGGCACTTGGTAGCGCCCGCCCGCGTGATCTGGTGCAGTTACGTCATGCCTGTGCGCAAATTCCATTGTTACGTCATGCATTGCAACCTGTGATTCAGTCGCAAAAATCAGTACTTTTAAATGAATTAGATCAACAGCTTGGCGACTTTAAAGCATTACATCAAGAGCTGATGGCAGCAATTGTTGAACATCCACCTGTATTACTACGTGATGGCAATGTAATTGCAAAAGGCTACGATACTGAACTCGATGAACTTCGCCAAATTCGTGATCATGCTGGGCAGTTTTTGATTGATTTGGAAATTAAAGAGCGTGAACGTACAGGCATTAACACTTTAAAAATTGGCTATAACCGCGTCAGTGGCTATTACATTGAACTGACGCGCGCTCAAGCCGAACAAGCACCTGCTGATTATATTCGCCGTCAGACCTTAAAAAATGCCGAGCGTTATATCACGCCAGAGCTCAAAGGCTTTGAAGATAAAGTGCTGTCGAGTGAATCACGGGCGTTGGCACGGGAGAAAATGCTCTTTGAAGCCTTACTTGAAACCTTGCGCCAAAACATTGCCAATTTACAGATGATGAGTGCGGCAATTGCTCAAGTGGATGTCCTGAGTAATTTTGCTGAGCAAGCACGTTTGTACACATGGGCACGTCCAAGCTTTAGCCCTGAAATTGGCATCAAGATTACGGCAGGTCGTCACCCAGTGGTGGAAGCACTCAATAAAGCACCATATACGCCAAACGATACTTTCTTAGACGTGCAGCACCGTATGGCGATTGTGACTGGCCCGAATATGGGCGGTAAATCGACTTTTATGCGCCAAACTGCGCTGATTAGCTTACTGGCATATTGCGGTAGTTTTGTGCCTGCACAGGCAGCACAGCTTGGACCGATTGACCGTATATTTACCCGTATTGGCTCAGCCGATGACCTGTCTACAGGCAAATCGACCTTTATGGTAGAAATGACCGAAACCTCACAAATTCTACATCATGCGACACATCAGTCCTTGGTGCTCATGGATGAAGTCGGGCGCGGAACCAGTACGTATGATGGGTTGTCATTGGCGTGGGCATGTGTACTTGACTTGACCAAGCGGGTGAAATGTCTATGTTTGTTTGCTACGCATTATTTTGAACTGACGGAACTGGCACAAGAAGCGGGCATTGACAACTATCATGTCACGGCAAAAGAGCTGAATGGTCAGCTCATCTTGCTGCATAAAGTGCAACAAGGTCCAGCCAGTCAAAGTCATGGTTTGCAAGTGGCAAAACTGGCGGGGATTCCTGCGAGTGTCATTAAGGATGCTCAAAAACGTCTCAAAATTTTGGAAAAGCAGCAGCAACAACATTTACAGACTTCGGTACAAAATGATTTGTTTATGCAGCTCGAGCCTGAGATTGAAATTGTTGAAAAAACGGTTGAAATTGAGGTGGCTTCGCCCGCTTTGGATTACTTACAACAGCTTGATGTCGATAACCTGACGCCACGTCAGGCACTTGAACAACTGTATGAACTAAAAGCATTAGCCAAAAAACCTGTTGAATAATCCGATTTGTTTAAGATAAAACTGGTTGTGAATGAGAATCAATCAGTTTTAATTTAAATTAACAGCCTTTTATATAATTAATATCAATAAAAGGAATTGTTTGTTCAGGGGTTTTTTGCCTACAATAGCGCAATTGATCGAAACCATATTTTTTAGGTAGCTGTCGCCATGACCTTTGTTGTCACTGAAAACTGTATTAAATGTAAATATCAAGACTGCGTTGAAGTATGCCCAGTAGACTGCTTCTATGAAGGTCCAAATTTCCTTGTCATTAACCCTGATGAATGTATCGACTGCGCACTATGTGAACCAGAATGCCCAGCCAATGCAATTTTCTCAGAAGATGAGTTGCCAGAAGGTCAAGACGTATTTATTGAATTGAATGCTGAACTTTCACAGAAATGGCCGAACATCACCCAAATTGGTGAACAGCCAGCAGACCGTGAAGAGTGGAACGGTAAAGCAGATAAATTACAATATTTAGAAAAATAATTGTAAAAGATCAGCAAATGCTGATCTTTTTTTATACAAAAAAATCACATTTAGTTTAAAAAAATTCAATTTTGCTACTCTGAATTGGATTACAATAATTGTTATATTGTACTCCCTCTCTTTTATCTCCAATGATTAAATCTGTATCAAAGCATCTGTTCACCACAGGTGTGGTTTCGTTATTTTTGGTGAGCTGTACCACTACAACGCAACAAACAGGCTACAATTATTCACAAACGGGTAAACGCATTCATATTCCCGAGGAACAGGTCTCCAATGAACGACTCGTTCCACCGAAAGTTGTGCCTGATTCTTATAATTTGTGGCTAGCGCAAGGCAATAAT
This sequence comes from Acinetobacter sp. ANC 4636, assembly GCF_054454555.1. Taxonomy (NCBI): domain Bacteria; kingdom Pseudomonadati; phylum Pseudomonadota; class Gammaproteobacteria; order Moraxellales; family Moraxellaceae; genus Acinetobacter; species Acinetobacter sp. ANC 4636. Next base: position 407,167 of record NZ_JBTKVD010000001.1, read on the forward strand.
CGCCAACATGCTTATGAATATGAAAAATTTTTAGATCAGCAACATGTGGGCAATATTATTCCAGCGTTTGAATTATTGCGTAGTGCGCGTGATTGGCAAAAATGTAGTAGTTCCGAATACGCCGTACCAAATCGCGAATTATGGGAAAATCAGGTTGCCACATTGCGTGTGTTTAAATACTTGGTTGCAACCAAAGTGTTGACTGACTTTGAAGTGACATCGGTCTATCGTGACATGCCAACCAACCATTGTGCAGGTGGAGCCAACTCTTCACGTCATTTATTTAATTCAGCAATTGATTTTCGCATCGGTGAGAAGTATCCACAACCGAGGGATCTGGCATTTATTGAAAATACCAAGTTCAAGTTGTGTCAGTTCTGGACACAGTATGGGCAAAACCTGAATATGGGCTTGGGACTGTATGCATCAGGGCAAATTCATATTGATACACAAGGCTATCGAACTTGGGGACCTAACTTGAGTCGTAGCTCTTCTATGTGTAGTGGCTACTTAGCTCGTGCTTAAAAGAGATCATTTTGATCTCTTTTTTTTCTGAGAAATTGAACTCATAGCATAAATGTATACAATGACCTGATCGTAAATAAGGTGTGCCAATCATGCAAGAAATGTGGACAGCGTTAGATGAATACATCGAGTCACATTTAATTTCTGAAGATCCAAAACTGCAACAAATTATTCAAAATACAACTGAACATGGTCTTTCCAACCATTTAGCGGTGGCGCCAAATCAAGGCATGCTGTTGCAAATGCTGATTCAGATGAATCACTGTAAACGCGTTTTAGAATTAGGTACTTTTGCTGCATATAGTACAGCATGGTTGGCGCGAGCATTGCCTGAAGATGGTTATTTGCTCACGATTGAAGGGCGCGATACCCATGCTGCCATGGCTCAGCATAATATTGATCAAGCCAATTATCCTGTAAAAGTTGAACTTAAAGTCGGGCGTGCTGCGGATGTGTTACGTGCTTTGCCTGCTGAAACTCAGCCATTTGATTTTATTTTTATTGATGCCGACAAACAAAGCTACCCAGAGTATTTAGAACTAAGTTTACAATTTTCACGTTCTGGTACCGTCATTGTGCTCGATAATGTGATTCGTGCAGGTGATATTATTAATCCAGACAATCATAAACCGAGTATTGAAGGAATTCGTGAAACGTTTAGCGCATTAAAAGACCATCCACGCTTGTTGTCATGCACTGCCTTACAAACTGTCGGCAGTAAAGGGCATGATGGTTTTGCGATTGCAATTGTCAAATAACAGCGAATGTAACAAAAAATCACCAATTGATTTTTTTATATAAAAATAAATAGCTTAAGTATTCTGTCCATAGAGTTATCCACAGATTATGCGGATAACTATGGACAACTTTTTCAAAAAACTATTTGGCGACAATGAGCGGCACATTTAAGTTTCGGAAAATGGTGGTGGTAATACTGCCCAAGAAAAATTGATGAATTTTGCTGTGACTAAATGCGCCAAGTAAAACCAATTGAATGCCATGCTGGCGCTGATATTCCATGATGCTTTCGGCGACATCGCCATAACGTGCTTCAACCACGACATCTAAACCTTGTGCTTTGAGGAAATGTTCAGGTTCTTTAAGCACTTCAGGATGATCACCAACATAAAGCAAGTGACATTGAAGTTGGCGTAGTAAATCGCTTTCGGCAATACGATGCATCATTTTTAAACAGGTTGGTGAATATTCATAAGCAAAGATGAATCGGGTGGGTACTTTAAAATGATCACCAATCGTCATGATGGTACATTTTGCCCCACGGATAAAGTTTTCAACATTGCTTCCAATTGCTTTATTTTTTTCAGCAGCGCGTTCCCCAACTCGACCAATAATTGCAATATCATCTTCTTTTAAAATATTGAAGCTTTGTTCAAGAAAGTCACCTTTTTCCTGAATAATACTGACATCAATGTCATGTTTTTCTTTAATCATGTTGGAGATGTGATTCAAGAGATTATTGCTGTAGTTGACAGCAAGCTCACTTTGTTTTTGTTCAAGTTCAGCAAGTTCTTTGAGCAACATGGCATTGCTTTCAAACCCGATGACACCACTGATTTCCCCTAAGTGATAGCTGGCTGGATAGTAATCCAAAATTTGTAATAGTACCAATTCTCGATGTGTCTGCTTCGCGACCCATGCCGCAGCATCTGCAATGGCATTGATACACGGTGAAGAATCTATACAAGCAATCACACGTTTCATTATAGCCTCTCTTTGAGTTGACACTCTTAGGTCTAATTCTTGGTTTTACTGTAGCACAAGTTGTTGATGCTGCAAGTTACAGATATCGCAATTTAGCTTACCTTCATAAAATTACAGAAAATATTCTGATTATTTCGTAACAATAATTTATCTCTTATCGTATTTAAACCATAAGGAAATTTGAGAGTATGCCAAAAGCTAATACCTGATACTTTGCCAAGCCTGACTTAAGTTTGATGATGTATGCTGAATCGGTTGAAACACAATGTAGAGAGGCGATTGATGTTATCGAATTGGTTATTTTGGGCAATTTTGTCTGCGAGTTTTGCTGCATTAACTGCAATTTTTGCCAAAGTTGGGCTACAAGGTGTAGATTCGGATTTTGCCACTCTGATTCGTACTATTTTGATTGTGCTGATTTTACTGGCATGGGTGAGTTTTTTAGGAAAATGGCAGAACCCATTGTGGCTGAGTGGGAAAACGTGGTTGTTTCTCAGCCTTTCTGCTGTGGCGACAGGCGCATCTTGGTTATGTTATTTTCGTGCTTTGCAAATGGGGCATGCCTCTCAGGTGGCACCAGTTGATAAACTGAGTGTGGTGTTGGTTGCAATTTTTGCCGTTATATTTTTGGGAGAACGTCCAAGCGGGCAAGAATATGCAGGTATTGCACTGATTACAACGGGCGTATTAATGATTGCACTAAAATAACTATAGAATTTTGCTATGGCTGCTTTCGTAATTGATTTCGGCTTTCTGCGTTTAAAATAGATAAATACCTGTTTCGAGACATGAATTATACTTCGAATATAAGATGACAATTTGGTTTCGATCAGAGTATTTTACCAGTGTGCTGATATGGCTGGATTTTTTTACAACCTGATAGAAAGTAAAGATAAAATTATAAAAACAATCATCTTTTTCTCTTAATGTTTAATAGGTCCTAGTCTCCTAGCTATATTTTTTTACTATTTTTCGGCATGCTTTCCTGCCATAAAGTTGAACGGTTCCGACCATTTCGTTTTGAAAAATATAGGGCGCTATCTGCACGTTCCAGACTATTTTCAATTGAGTTTTCAGGCTGTTTAATGATGTAAATACCCAAGCTGACTGTAAAGTTAATCATGCCAAGATTCACAACAGTGGCGGGGTTAGACATGATCATTTCTCTGAAAAATTCTGCACACTCAAAGGCTTTTGTTGTATTTGTATTTGAGAGTAAAATCACAAATTCCTCACCGCCCAATCGCCCAAGTAAGTCATTTTTCCCTAATTGTTTTGACAGCACATTGACCAAATGCTTGAGAACTAAGTCACCAATCGCATGTCCATACGTATCATTAACAGTTTTAAAGTGGTCAATATCAATCATGATCAGGGCAGAGGAAGTGGTAAGACCTTTTGAAATGTCCTCAAGTTCAATCGCTAAACGGTTGATAAATGCGCGGCGATTACTGATTCCTGTGAGTGCATCGGTTGACGCCAGTATTTCAAGTTGTGACTCTCGCTCTTTTTGTGGAGTGATATCATGGAAAATCCAGCATTGCCCAAGAAAATGGCATGAGTTGATTAAAGATAGGTTTTCAATTTCGAGATAACGACCATCGGTTAGCATAATGGTTTTTTTGAAATTCTCATCTCGATCATTGTGTGTGAGGTTGAGGTGATATCCAGTCACGCGATAGAGGGTTTTTTCAAGCTCATGTGTAGGCAGCTCGATGAGCTCATTTAATGACAAATCAAGTTGTAAGGTTGAAATCAGCATCTGATTCGCTGCAACAGTATGGTGTCGTTCTCCGATACTAGTATCAACAACCAGAATTCCTGAAGGAAATTGTTCAACGAGTGCTTCAAGACGTTGCTGGGTTTTCGCTAAATCAGATTCCGCACGATGGCGGGCATCGACATCATTGAGCGTCCAGATTGCGTTTCCCGAATGGTCTTCGGGGTCGAGTAAAGCCCCTTGAATATCAAACCAGTTTAACGTGCTGTTATACATATACAGAGGCCATTCGTCACGAACGTAACCTGTTTGTTGCACGATGTTGAATAATTCAATTAATTTCTCATTGGTATTGTCATCTTTATGTAGATCACTAAAGCTAATTTGCGTTTTTTGTTCGCCATAGGGTAAATGAAAAATTTTGGCTGCTCGTTCATTGGCATACAAAATTTCATGTTTGGCACTTGTGACGACAATCAGAGAGTTACTACGATCCAGTACAGCTTTGACCAAGTGTGAATGTTCAACTCGCTTTTGAATATCTGTGTATGTTCCTAACATTTTAGTGGGTGAAGATGATGCATCTCGTTGGGTAACTTTCCCTCGAAGTTCCACCCATAACCATCTACCATCCGCTGTTTTTAAACGAGCTTCAATACGAAATTCATGCTCATACTTTAAATGTTGAGAAAGCTGCTGCATAAAGATTTCGCGATCTTGTGGATGCAGAAAAATGTTGAGAAAATCTTCAAAAGACAGTTTGAATGCGTTATGTGCATATCCCAGCATTTCATAGCAGCGTTTATCCCATTCCAATTCATCGGTAATGTAGTTCCATTGCCATAAACCGTCTTGTACTGCCATAAATGTCAGGCGTAGATGTTCTTCTTTTTGCCGTAATGTTTCCTGTAATATCTCATCTTGAGTAATATCAAGGATATAACCATGCCATAAAATACCGTGATCTTCTTCGATTTGGGCTTTGGCGTGGTTGCGTAGCCAGCGAATAGAACCACCTGGGCAAATCACCCGATATTTCACATCCCACTCTTTTTGGTTATGTAAACTATCACCAATTACAGTGTACAGATGAGTGATATCTTCGGGATGAATGCATTCGGTCAAATACTCCAGTTTAAAATTTTGCTCTGAAAAAGGCTGAATATTATGTAATTCAAAGAAACTCGGATTGGTAAAAGGCAATGATAAAGAGCCATCGGGATGAATACATACTTGAAAGAGCCCACCTGGAACTTCATTTGCCAAATACATAAAATGACGTCTTTGTTGTACCAGCATGGCGAGGTTACGTTGTCGCTGTAAGGCGAGCCACGCACTAATCAACACAATCACCAATAATAAGCCTGTACCAATGAGGTTGTAGGTCAGATTGCGCTGGTAAGCATTGTCTAAAGCAGCAAAGGTATGCTGTCTTTCAATTCCTGAGCTGATAATCAGAGGAAAGCCATCAACTCGCTTCCAGGCATACATGCGTTGTAACTGGTCAGGGCCAGTTTTTGCTTCATAAGAACCATTTTGTACATTATTTCGAAATAGTTTAAGCCGCTCTTTGGGAAGTGTTTTTCCTAAAACTTTATCTTGATACTGTGAGCGAGCTAAATAAGTTCCATCTTCACGTGCCAGCAAAATGACATCGATAGGATTATCAAAAATATTTTGGAAATATTGTGAAATGTAGTTTGGAGATAACGATAAAATCATCACGCCAATAAATTTATGGTTACGATACAGTGGTTTGGTTAACTGGATTGACCATTGATTGGAAAACTTTTCTTTGATTGGCGAGCTAATATAGAAATCAATTTTTTGATGTAAATGAACCTGAAAATATTCATGATCTGTAATATACATCGCATTTTTATCATTTTTAATTTGTTTTATATTGGAATAAATCAGTTTGCCTTGAGCATCGGCAATCGAAATTTGAGTGATAGAGCCTCGCGGATAGCTATGGCTAACATTGTAAATTGCACGTTGAAATGCTGCATTATTCTGCAATTCATAATTATTTTTCATGTCAATCATGCTGTAGTTCAAACCTGTAAACAATGTTTGGACTTGAACAGAAACAGCATTGGAGATTTGACGTACCCGAATCCAAGCCTGCTGCTCAGTTTGCTGATAAAGGGTACGTTGCGTGTTAAAAAAAATGATCCAGTAAATTACAATTGCAAAAATAACAAAACCAGTGCTTGCCAAAATAATAAAGGAGGCAGGTGTCAGGTTTTCACGCCACAAGCTTTTTGAAGGAGAAGGCATATATTCCTACATTTTAAATCTATATTTGAGAAACGCTCAAAATTTTTTATTTACTTAAATTTTAAATAATCAAAAGAGGGTGAGAAAAAAATCTCTCTTTATGACTATGAAAAACTGTAATATTTAATCGATCACAAGCTAATTTATTGATTTTCATCAAGCAATTTTATTTTTCTTGTGCCTTATTGAAATAGGTTTCAATCTTGCTCGGCGAGAAAAATAAAATAGGTATAAACCATGATGAAAGAAGTCTAATAAGCATCTATTTTTTGTTAGACAAATTCCATTTATCTAACCAAGTTTCAAAGGCAGAAGCAGACAGTGGGCGAGAAAATAAATAACCTTGAGCAACTGAATATCCCTGTTGATATAAAATTTGGTGTTGTTCTGGTGTTTCAACGCCTTCGGCGATAATCGTTAACTTTAGAGTTTTAGCGATACTTAAAATAGCCTGACTTAAAGCTTGAGCAACTTCATCATATTCAAGGTCTGCCACAAAGCTGCGATCAAGTTTAAATTCTGAAATAGGTAGGCGGCGCAAGTAACTTAAACTTGAATAGCCCGTACCAAAATCGTCCATCGAAAGATGTACGCCTAAGTGATGAATGTCATGGATGATTTTTGTAGTACATGGATGACTATCCAATAAAACATTTTCCGTAAGTTCTATGGTTAAATCCTGTGGTTGTAAACCATGCAGCCGTAAAATTTCTGCAAGAGTATTTGGAAGTTTTATACAGTGAAAGCTGGTCGGCGATAGGTTTACCGAAACACATGGAACATTCAGACCCTTCATACGCCACTCTGTAAGTTGGCGACAAGCTTCTTGAATCACCCAATAGCCAAATTCGGTAATTAAACCACTTTCTTCTGCAATTGAAATAAAACGCTCTGGTGAGATTTCACCAAGTTCAGGGTGAGTCCAGCGAGCCAATGCTTCGATGCCGTATAGCTCGCCTGTTACCAAATCAATTTGTGGTTGATAATGCAGGTTTAATTCATGATTGAAGAGCGCATGGCGAAGGTCTCTTTCCAGTTTGAGATGACCTTGCAATAATTCGTTCATTTCATGACTAAAAAAACAGAACTGATTTCGCCCACTATTTTTTGCCTGATCCATCGCAATATCTGCACGATGTAGCAGATCTTCAATGTTATGACCATCATCTGGGAACATCGCAATCCCGATACTGGCACTTATAGTTAGCGTAATAGAGTTCTGAATCTTCATGGGTTTAGCTAAATGAAGTTGTAACTCTTCAATCACAATTTGTGCTTGCTGATGGTTACTTTCGGGCAAGATAATGACAAATTCATCACTTGATATTCGTCCAATAATATCATTACTGCCTAAATTTCTTTTTAAGAGTTCAGCAACCTGACACAATAATTCATCCCCAACAAAATGCCCATATGAATCATTGATTATTTTGAATCGATCAAGATCAACATATAAAACAGCGATAGGCGTATTATTCCGAATGCTTGAAGCAATGAGCTGATCAGCCTTGCTCAGCAATAAACTGCGATTGGGCAAACCTGTCAATTCATCATAAAAAGCCAATTGCTGAATGCGCTGTTTAGTCTTTTCGCGCTCAAATGCCAATGAACAAAGATTGCTACAAGCATTGATAATCTGTTGGTGAAAACTCTCCAGCTCTAAATTTCGTGGCTGTTTAAAATAGAAAGCAAAAGTACCAATCACTTGATGCTGATTGTTAAAAACGGGTGTTGACCAACATGCAGTATGCTCAAAAGGATGCATAGCATCACGATAATGGTCCCATAAAGGGTCTGTTGCAATATCATCTACAATCACAGGTTTGCCACGCCAAGCTGCTGTACCACATGAGCCAACACTAGGGCCAATACGCAAATTGTTAATGATTTGACCATAATGCGCTGGTAAATTGGGTGCAGAGATAGGATGCAATAATCCTTGTGTATCGACTTCTACAATGGATGCTGTAATTTCTGGTGCAAGCAATTCAACTTCATTACAAATAATATCGAGAATATTGGAAAGGGATGATTCTTTAGATATTGCTTCTAAAACTTTGTGTTGCAATGTTTCACGTAACTTAGTGATGGAAATATCCGAAAAGGTGATAATCGTATATTTTCGGTTATTATCTGGATCAAGGATTGGTTTTTTTATAATTTTTGCCCAGTAACGTCGATTTTTTGCAACAACCAACTCTTCATCTATCTGTGTATTGTTTTTATTTAACTCACTGGTCTGCGGTTGATGCGTAAATAAAGAGAATGGGCTTTTATCTAAAATCTCATGTTTTTCCCAGCCAAACATACGGTTAAAACCTTTATTACAGTATACAATTCGAGAAGAACTATCTGTAATGAGAACCGCTGTATCATTAATATCTGCTGCAAGTGATAGATGGTCCAAATACAGTTGCTGTTCTCGCTCATGCTGTAAGCGGGCACTGATATCTGTCGCAATTTTTAAAATTTGAATCACTGTTCCATCTTGATTTAACACAGGGGTATAGGTCGCTTCAAGCCAACAGCTGCTATTATCCCCCCGAATCCGTTCAACAAAACCTGAATAGGGAATACCTTGGCATAAGGATAACCAAAAAGTATCGTAATCTTCTGTTTCTACAAAAGAAGCAGGGCAAAAACTACGATGAATACGTCCAATTGCCTGACTTTCAGTCATACGAAATAAAGATAGATAGTTTTTATTCGCCCATTGCAAAACTCCATCTGGAGAAAACTCAGCAATAGCAATAGTTTTTTCTAATGCTGCGAGTTGTAAAGTTGGTGTTGCTGTCCGCTTTGCTGAAGTCAGCTTAACTTTATCTGTCATTATACTTTTTCCAAAGCATAGGAATTAATCTTAGGTTCTGATTATCAACAATTTAATCATTTATTTTTTATGAATTGGGATACTCCAAGTGTTATGCCAGATCAGTGGATTAGGCTCCTCTCACTATTGTTTAGCTTTTTTTCTCACTGAGCAAACAAAATTGAAATATATTTCAATGAAGTCCAAGAGAAATAAAATGGACTTATGAAACAAATCGATTAATTCGTTCCTATGGCTAGAATGTGATAAAAACTATTCACCTCTATTTATATTATACAAGATGCTAAAATTTGCAAAAAAATTCCACGACTCATGGTCATTTTTATCTAGACCTAAAAAATGCAGTGATCGATTGAGGTGTAATGGAGTTGATGTTGGTAACAGTACGCGAGTACTCAGTTAAAAGAACGCTTTATATTGAGATTGTATTTTTCTATCAAACTTATTTTTGAGAAAAGTTTTTACGCACATGTCTTCCTTGCTCAATAAAAAGACCATTTCACTATAATGTAATAAAAAATCTGTATTTTTTATCGATTTTGCAATCGAAATGACTTTGTTTTAGCCGCTGTGTTTTTTAACTACTTTAAATGGAATTTGTTTATATAATTGATTTTTATTTATTTTTTATGATTAATATTTTATGGCAATGTTTGCATGAAGAAAACCATGTTAAAAATATGAGTATAAAATATACAAATAAAAATAAAAGACTCATCTAACATGGATTGATTGTTGAAATATGAAATATTTTTTACTAAATGGTTTGGGTATTTTTTATAAAAAACATATAGATAACTTATATTTTTTGATATATTTTGAATTGTTTTTAAAATGTATCTTTTTTGTATATAATAATTAAAAACGTGAACCAAGTAACACTTTATGAAAAAAATATATATTTCTATGCTTGCTATGGTTTTTTCTGCAAACTGTTTTGCAGCAGCAAACTTAGAAAAAGAAAATATGTACTGTTTCTCCTTACCACAAAAACAAGGTGTTTATGTGTGTAAACCATGGTCAGAATGGGCAGCAACTCCAGCTGGCAGTAAAGTGCAAACTGAGACAATTGAAGATTTAAATACTGCCTTAGAGGCAGCCACAGCCCCTGTGCTCGCTAAAAATAAGCGCTTAACCAGTGCAGAAGCCCGTAATCTACTCGAACATGGTGACAAAACCTGGATGATTCAGATTGCACTGGCTGCCAATGAAGCCAATGCAGACAGTATCGTATCTAAATTAAAAGCTAAAGGTTATCCTACTAAGAAAAGTATGACATCGAAAGGTGTTCGAGTGATGGTCGGGCCAAATGACTACCAGACGGCTAGTGAATTAAAAAAGAAAATTCAAGGTGATAATAGCTTAGGTGCGAAATCGGCATGGTTATTTAATTGGGGAACATCTTTGCAATAATTGCTATTTATTTTAAACGTATTTTTGCTCGGTTAACCTCAAGGCTTTTTATACTTTATGTGTGTTTTGATGAGTGAAAATTCGTTGATGGATATCGAGCAGACTACGATGAATAAAGTGCAATTTCTTCAGCACAATTCCAGAAAGAGTAAATGGGTAAGCATCTTCTTGTCCGATGCTTCGATTTAAGCCATTTAAAATATACGTTAATGCAAACCAGTTGCTTAAAGTATGTTCAAAGTCCTGAGACAATAATGGTGGTTCTTTAAAATGGATATCTGGGTCAATTGCATGTTGCCCCTGCATTTTCAGACCTGCATGATAAGCTGTATCGAGCGTGTCCATCATATGTAAATAATGTGCCCATGTTTCTGCCCAATCTTCCCAAGGATGCGTACAGGCATATCGACTGACATAAAAATCTGACCAGTTTTTGGCTGGTCCATGTTCATAATACTGCTCAAGTGCTTGAGCATAATCCTGACGCTCATCACCGAAGTGTTGACGAAACTCTTCGAGCCATTCGGGGAAAAAATGCTGCATTAAGTCAAAATAATAATGCCCACTTTCATGACGAAAATGCCCAACTAAAGTCCGATAATTCTCTGCCATATCCAGTCTGGTTTTCACTCGAATCACAGTGTCGGCTTCACTGGCATCGAGTGTAATCACACCATGAGCATGACCTGTTATAACAGGTTGCCCATCGTAAGGCATTAAGAAATTAAATTGCAAACCAAGATGATCGTCAGGATGTTTTTTAGGTTTAGGGAATATTCCCAGTTGTTTGGTGAGATATAAAAAATAGCGTTTGGCGGATTCAATATGGCGCCAGTAATGTAAATTCTTTTCGACAGATAAGTCTGGAATGATATGTGTTAGCTGACAGGATTCACAGTACAGCTGATCGTATTCGGCAGGAATGACCCAGTTACATGCCTGATAAGTCGAATAATTATAACAAGGACGATAATAAAGATGATGATCTTCTGGATTCAGGTTTCGCCATGTTTGCGCATCGATTTTAGCGAAAGATCCCATGCTGTTCGTTTCGACTTGAAAGCCTAAAACTGTGGAACAGTATTGGCATACTGTATTGTGGAAAAGCACCTGATGTTTGCAATTCTCACAATAAAATACGTTCATGCCGAGATATTCCTATCAGGTTTAGATTTTTTGTCGAACCAAACTTAAAAGCATGGCAGCAACGCCATACATGGAAGCAAAAAAACGATTTACGATTTTTAACTTTTTATAAGATTGAAACATGCTTGAAGCCTTTGAAGCTAAACCCGTATAACCTAACATTACAATCACATCAATTGGAATCATGGTCAGTGCCATAATCATATATTGTTTGAACTGAGGTGCTTTAAGGTCAATAAACTGCGGGAAAATAGCCAAAAAGAATACAATGGCTTTGGGATTGCTGATATTGATTAGAAACCCTTTAAAGGTTGCCATTGGTCCTGAAAACTGCTGCTGATCTTTGTGAATCGCAATACGGTTAACAGGTGCCTTCCACTGCATATATGCCAAGTAAATTAAATATAAAACCCCAAGCCATTTCACAGCAAGAAAAATCACAGGAAAGGCGTTAAGCAACATCCCCAAACCTGTTGCTACAATCAGAATCTGAAGCAGTAGTGCCAGTTGCAAACCCAGAATATTCCAAAGTCCGCGTAAAAAGCCGTGACTTAAACCATTGCTCATAGATGCAATTGCACCCGCGCCAGGAAATAAACTAATCACCCAGCATGCAGCAAAGAAAGATAACCAGAGATGAAACGACATAACCACTGAAATCCAATGACTTAAATTGCTGTTTTACACTGTTTCAGACATGAAGAAAAGTAAAACATACACAGGAAAATTATGGCATACAGGCTTATTTATATAGAAAAGTTACATTAACTACTTGGTTTTTTGGGAGATATAGGTGAGTTTTTTTGTTTAAACAGGCTAAACTTAGCCCTCAGTTTTCAGCAAGATAAATTGGGTTATTTCTAATGATGGACCAGCAAACCGAAATCTGGCAACAGCTCAGTGATGATGAAATGCATTTTTATAGCCGACAAATATTACTAGATGGCTGGGATATTGATGCTCAGGAAAAGCTTAAACTTGCCAATGTATTACTGATTGGGGCTGGCGGACTGGGCTGTCTGACTGCGGAACTGCTTACACGGGCAGGCGTGGGTAAGCTGACAATTCTGGATGCTGATCAGATTGAAACCAGTAATTTACAGCGTCAAGTGGCATTTCAACCCCAAGATATTGGTTTTTATAAAGCAGAAACACTGGCAAAACGCTTAAAACAGATTAATCCACATATTCAGGTTGAAGCTCACAATATTCGACTCACCGAAGATAACGCAGCAGATTTTATTGCATCGCAAGATTTGGTACTCGATGGTTGTGACCAATTTGCCACGCGTTATTTGGTGAATCAGGTCTGTACTCAGTTGGCTGTGCCATTCATTAGTGCATCGGCAATTGCCTATGAAGGGCAACTGTTTATGGTCACAGCAGACTCAGCTTGTTACGAATGTATTTTCCCAAAAACCGAAAGTCAGGACGAAAGTCTGCGCTGTGCCAACTCGGGCGTGTTGGCGACCACGCCAAATGTGATGGCGAGTTTGCAAGCACATCATGCTTTGTTATATTTAGGCTTGAATTTAACACCTTTAAAACAAAAACTACTCCTTTGGAATGGTTTGACGATGCAGCAACGCATTGTTAAATTTGAAAAAGATATAAATTGTCCAAACTGTCAGGCAAGAACTGTATGACAGAAAGTTTTTTTTGCTACACTAGCCCTAGATTTGAATTGGCATGAACTGCTTATGAAAAAAAATATTCTGGTTGATAGTTTACGCTCGGTCGCTCGGATGGGGGAAACCGCAGTCGTGGCGGCAAAAGCAGGCTATAAGTATGCCACCGTAAAACCAAGCAATGCCAAGCTAATGCGAGAAACCTTTGAAGAACTGGGTTCGACTTATATTAAACTCGGACAGTTTATTGCCAGTACGCCTTCATTGTTTCCGCGTGAATTTGTAGAAGAGTTTCAGGGCTGTCTGGATCAGACGCCAAAACTTCCGTTTAGTTATATTGAAGAAGTTTTGCAACAAGAATTTGCAGATCGAAACCTGCATGATATTTTTGCTTCAATTGAAGAAATTCCGCTGGCTTCTGCATCGATTGCCCAAGTTCATGCTGCCAAACTGGTCAGCGGTGAAGATGTGGTCATTAAAGTACAGAAGCCAGGTGTCGAAACCATTTTGTATACCGACTTAAATGTCTTGCACTGGGCAACAAAAGTCTTGGAAAAAGTGGTTCCCAAAGTCAAATTTGCGTCTTTAGCCGATATTGTTGAAGAAATTAAAACGCGGATGGTGCGAGAAGTCGACTTTATCGAAGAAGCGCAAAATATTGATGATTTTGTTGAGTATTTGAATGCAACGCAGAATCGTGCAGCAACAGCACCTAAAGTTTATCATCAGTATTCAACGCGCCGTGTGCTGACCATGCAGCGTTTGTACGGTGTGCCATTGACCGATTTTGATGTGGTCAAACACTATGCCAAAGACCCGTCACAAGTGTTGATTACCGCCATGAATACATGGTTCGGTAGTCTCATGATGTGTAAGAGCTTTCATGCTGACTTGCATGCGGGTAACTTGATGTTGCTCGAAGATGGTCGTGTGGGCTTTATCGATTTTGGAATCGTTGGTCAATTAAACCCAGAAGTCTGGACGGCTTGTATGGCATTCATGGATGCCTTGCAGCATACCGATTATCACGCTATGGCAGAAAGTATGCTAAAAATGGGGATGACCAAAACTTCGGTCGATACCGCCGTACTTGCCAAAGATATTGAGCGTTTGTTTAGTGGTGTGATGTTGACTGATCCACAAAAAATCCTTTCAAGTAATCCAGCCGACTTAAATGACATTATGCTCGATATGGTTTCAATTGGTGAACGCCACGGCATTCATTTCCCGCGAGATTTTGCTTTACTATTTAAGCAAATGCTATATTTTGATCGGTTTATGCGTGTACTTGCGCCATATGTCGATATTTATGCCGATCAGCGCCTGAAAATGGTTCAGGATGTTGATGTGCCATTGCTAAAACACTAATGCTGGAAAAGATGTATGGATGCCATCATTATTGAAGGGCTAAAAGTAAATACCGTAGTCGGTTGCTTTGCTTGGGAAAGACAGATTCATCAGCCATTGATGCTGGATTTGATCATTCACCATGATTTGTCACAAGCAGCTCAGTCTGATGAACTGAATGACACGATTAATTATGCACAAATTTGCGAACTGAGTGCTGAAGTGATTCAGACGGCTCAGCCCAAGTTGATTGAACATGCGGCGCAGTTGGTGATGCAACGCCTGTTTCATGAGTTTGAAGGTATTCAAACGATTACACTCACTATTCGTAAGCCTGCGATTATCGCGCAAGCCAATTCAGTAGGAATTCGTCTTGAACGCCAAAGACACGATTTTTGCTCTCGCACTGGCGAGTAATTTTCAGCCCAAGCAACATTTAACTTGGGCAATTCAACAATTGGCTTGTTTGGGGACACTTGAGTTATCACATGTCTACCAAATTCCATGTCGAGATGGAGTTGGAGAAGATTACTTAAATTGTGCCTGTGTACTACGCTGCCATTTATCGAGTCAGGATCTGCAAGATCTGCTAAAAGACTTGGAACAGCATGCGGGGCGGGTACGACCTTCGCATAAAATCTCATTGGATATTGATCTGATTGCATGGGGTAAGCAACTTTCAGAATTACAGCTGAATCAGAAAAAAATGCCATTTGCGCCCGATGTAAAAATTCCAATGTACGAGCTGATTGCCAGTGATGATTTTAGCTATACTGAAACGGTGAATTATCCGAAAATCAGGTTGTCACTGGAGTCTACCGATTCTGCAATTGCCGCATCCTAAAGCTAAAAAGCCAAGTTATGACTTGGCTTTTTATTGGCTATAAACGACGATTTTTATATTAAATATAATAACTGGTTTTGGTCATGAGTTTAGAAATCGCAGTCATGGTAATACGTACAGGAAGTGGCAAATCAACGCCGCCTGCATGTAACGCAGTATCGCGATGATGCAGTTCATCTTCATTCATCTGTTCTAAAATTTTACGTGAACGCTCATCTTGTTGCGGTAACTGATTGAGATGATCTGTTAAATGCAAACTCACTTGACGTTCAGTTTCAGCCACAAAACCAAGGCTGTATTTGTCACCTGCAACACCTGCTGCCGCACCCATCACAAATGACAGCCCATACCACACAGGATTTAAAATACTAGGAACACTATCTAATTCTTTTAAGCGGTCTTCACACCATGCCAAGTGGTCTTGTTCTTCAATCGCTGCCTGTTCCATTTCACGACGCACATTGGGTAATTTTGCGGTTAGTGCTTGCCCATGATATAATGCTTGTGCGCAAACCTCGCCACTATGATTGACGCGCATTAAGCCCGCGACATGGCGTGCTTCACTCACTGAGAGTGGTGCTGGGTTTGTTTGTGCCGGATTGTTGCGGTGAGCAGCGGTTGCTCCAGGGACTAAACTGCGTAAACCCTGATCAAAGGACTGAATAAGACGATCAATACCTGAATAATGGCGCATAAATTAATCCTCTAAAGCATTGTTTATACCATTTAATAATGGTTTTAATTTCAATAGTAATCCAGTGCAAAAGATAGCACTAAATACAGCAGTCATGCAGAATAAAATTTGCATATCGAGCTGGAAGACACTCAAAATTAAAATGGAGAAAATAGCTGAAGCGACCATAAAAATCGCATTAAAAATATTGTTGGCAGCGACGATACGAGCGCGGTGTGATACAGGTGAATAGGCTTGCATCATGGCATAGAGGGGCACAATATAAAAACCGCCACTGATCCCAAGTAGAATAATTGCCAGCATGACATGATAATAGATCAAACCATGCGAAAAAATGTCCTGAATACTGAACAGCGTGTGATGCACTGGCAATTGATACATTGCCCATGCCAAATAAAAGGCAAAAACAGTCAGTCCAATAGCGCCTACAGGCACCATTTTAATATTGACTTCCGCTCCTCCAATTTTACGGCACAGCAACGAGCCAACACCAATCCCTACCGAAAAAAATGTAAGCAATAAACTCACCACATTTTCTGAGGCATATAGATACTTGTGGGTCAGCTCAGGAATTTGAGTAAGGTATGATGCACCATAAAACCAGTACCAGGAATTTCCCATTAATATAAGAAATATGATTTTAATATCTTTGGCATATTGAATCGTTTGCCAACTGGTACGGAAAAAATTCCAGTCAATTTTCAGTTCGGAAGCACTGACACGCTGGGTCAAAATAAAGCGGCTGGAGATATAACCCAAAATTGCAATAATCAATACAGTTAAGCATACCCAAATCAGTGTGTCATGAGAAATGGAAATGACTGCACCACCCAAAATCATACCAAATAAAATGGCAAGAGACGTTCCTGTCTGAAACAGTGCATTGCCTGACATGAGTTCATTGGTATGCAGGATTTCGGGTAAAATGGCGTATTTGATTGGACCAAAAAAAGTCGAATGTACTCCCATCAAAAACAGTGCCAGCAACAAGAGCCAGATTTGACCGAGCATAAAGCCAGCACTGCCAATTGACATAATGATGATTTCTAGGACTTTAATACCACGAACCAGTTGAGCACGTTCAAATTTGTCTGCAATTTGCCCAGCCGTTGCTGAAAATACAAAATAGGGAGAAATAAACAGTAAAGCCGCCAGATTATTTAAGGTGCTGATATTGCCCGAGCTATGTTGAATCAAACCATAGGTAATAACCAATAAGAGCGACTGCTTATAAACATTGTCATTCAATGCTCCAAAGAACTGCGTCAGAAACATTGGTAGAAAACGACGGGAGGCAAGCAAGTTTTGCGGTTTTTCCATGCATTCTGCACTCTAATTTAATGAAGAATTGTTAGTGAAGAGTATCTCATAAATAAAATCATGTATCATACTGCAGAGCTTGAGCGTAAAACTGCTTAAGTAAAAAATTGATCTTTTAAAATCACAGTGGTTGTTGTTTTTATGCATGTTTGCACACGATTTCAAAAAACAATCTTGGTCGAAAACTTACAAACAATTTTAAAAATAAATCAGATTCATAAAGTTGTGTGTGTGAGTTTACTATATGGTTTTTGCCAGCATTACGCTTGGGCTGAAGAAACGACAACCAATATAAATAATGCAAATACTGTGACAAACAGCCGTAATCTTAACACAACAGCCAGCGATACCACAGAAGACAGCATGCAGATGCTGCAACAGCAGCAACAAAATCAAAATTTGACTGATTTTAAGCCCATCAGTTTTGATGATCTAGATAAAATGCCGACAAGTAGCATTGATGCTTCTATGGCAAATGAAATTGAACGTGAAGCGGAACAAGCCAAGAAAGAAGCACAAGCCTCTCGTTCGACTTCATCAACTCCTGTAATCTCAAGCCAGCCGATTGCACAAACTGCGCAGCAGGTAACTGAGCTACAACAGTCTCCAGTCAATGTCGATGTGTTAATGCATCAGATTCAGACTGATCAAAACACGACAGTGGCTGCTGAAACTGCCAATAAAAATGCTGAAAATGATAGAGCGTTTGAACTTGCCAGTGCAAATATGGCGCAGCAAAAACCAAAAGGTTTTTTGCAAAAAGTGATCGCTAAAATTAAACCAAAGAAAGATGTAAATGCGGTGACTACTCCAAAAATTTCAGTCACTGTAAACGGTGCGCCTAAAGCTTTGCAGGATAATATAAAAAATAAACTGGAAACTTTTACTACAGAAGCTTATGCGGATTACAACTCGGCATTACCCCAACTTCGGGCGATGGCAAACCAAGCTGCTCAGGCGGTGGGATATTACAATGCCAAGTTTAAATTCAGTAAAACAGGTGCTGATCATGTAACGGTTCAGGTAACTCCAAATGAACCTGTAAAAGTGGCAACACAAAATATTGAATTTTCTGGTGCAGGGCAAAACAACCCGCAATTTCAGGTCATTCGCCTCATTCCTGATCTGGATGTGGGGAGTATTTTTAACCACGGTCTATATGAACAGACCAAAAACCGTATTAATGATGCGGCCAGTGAGAATGGTTTTTTTGATGCTTACTGGCGTTTGCATGATGTGAAGGTGCAATTACCCGACAATAAAGCAGATATTAATTTGCGTTATGAAACTGGTGAGCGCTATAAGGTTGCGAATGTCGAGTTTCGCATGAGTGACCCATCGAAACCCCTGCCACTCAAGCTCAAAGTATTGCAAAGTATGGTGCCGTGGAAAGAAGGAGATGATTATACCTTTTGGCGTGTTAATACTCTTGCAAATAATTTGACCAATTCTCGTTATTTTAACTGGAGTCTGGTTGACAGCATTAAACCTAATCCGATTGTGAAACAGCTCGAGTTAGCGCCTGATATTCAGAAGCTGGTGGATGAACAAAAGCTGCAAGAAGTCGAAGCCGTTCAGCAGTCTCAAGATAACACAACAAAACGTGCCAAATATTCCAATAAAGAAGTGACACAAAACGTTGTGGATGAAAATCAGTTTGCGGGTACAGGTCAAAACCCATCAGATGAAGTTTCGCAAAGCCAGTCTCAGCAAGTCCAGCAAAAATCTGAAAAAGAGCAGTTGCAGGATCAGGCGCGCGTAGAGAAAAAAGTACCTGTGATTGTGACTTTAAATACCGATAAATTAAATAGTGCCGAGCTAGGTGCTGGGTGGGGAACAGATACAGGTCCACGTGTCCGTGCTCAATATCGCCGTGGGATTGTGAATAGCTCAGGGCATTCTTTTGACGCCAACTTAGAAGTGTCACAGATCCGTCAGGCAATTGATACCCGTTACAGTATTCCCAATAAAGACCCTTTAAATGATTATTTTAGTTTAGTGGGTGGCTATGAGCGGGAGAAGTTTAATGGTGTAGGACCAGGCATGAGCCTGACCACAGAATCTGCCGTGATGGGTGCAGAACATTTAATCAAAAACCCAATTGGGAACTGGCAGCAAATCTACGGTTTCCGCTACCGTCTAGATCAGATTCATCAGATTGGGCAAGTGAACAGCGCTAATGTTCCAGATGCTTTCTTGCAGCCTGGATCGAATCCGCAGCAGCAGGCTTTATTGTTTGGTTATCAAATTTCTCGTACGGACAGTAATAATCCTGTGAATCCAAGTAAAGGTTTTAAGCAAACCTATAAAATTCAGTTGGGTTCAAAATCGGTTGTTTCTGATGCCAATATGGCAATTGCGAATGCAGACTGGAATTTTATTTATTCTATAGGGAAAAATTATGATCACCAGTTTGTCGGTGGTTTGCATTTAGGCTACATTTTTACTGATGATTTTGCTAATGTGCCATATAACCTACGTTTCTTTGCTGGTGGGGATCAAAGCGTTCGTGGTTTTGACTACAAGAGCCTCTCTCCAACTGAAAATGGTTACAAGATTGGCGGGCAAGCACTGGCTGTGGGATCTTTAGAATATAACTATCAATTTAAAGAAGGTTGGCGTGCTGCGATTTTCTCTGATGTAGGGAATGCCTATGACAAGCGTTTTTCAAATTCAACTGCATATAGCATGGGCTTGGGAATTCGTTGGCAGTCACCGATTGGCCCAATTCGCTTAGATGTGGCTTCGGGGCTTTCTGACCCAAATCATCCGATTCGTTTACATTTCTTTATTGGTTCACAATTACAATAAGGCTTTTCAATTCACATGACTGAACAACAACAGCAACCAGAAAATTTAGCTACCCAACCTAAACGTCATATTTTGCGTACTGTTGTCCTGAGTTTTTTGGGAATTATATTGCTCCTAGTTGTAGCACTTGCAGTCATGTTTTCTACTGATCGTGGTAGCCAGTTTTTACTGGATCGAGTTTTACAAAGTCAAAAAATAATAAGTTATGAATACGAAGGGGGAAATTTCCTTAAAGGATTAACCCTGCGTAAAATGGACATTAATATTAATGGGATTGAGGTTAAGATTAAACGTGCCAAAGTGGTCATTGGCTGGCGGGCAATTGTAGAAAAAGAGCTGCATTTTAGTCATGCTGAAGTTGAATCTTTAGAAATTATTGATCAAAGACCACCAAGCAATCAGCCTTTCAAATACAACCAAATCAAGTTGCCATTTACCTTACGTTTAGATGCAGCAACACTTGATCATTTACAGATTCGGGTCAGAAAGACCGTTGTTAATTTTTATGATATTCAACTACATAAAGCATTGTGGTCTGGCACTGAACTGACGTTTAAAGATTCCAGTTTTAATATGGGGTATTTATCTGTGAAACAGGCTTCAGGACAAATGAAGTTTGAACAGAAATACCCGCTGCAAGCAATAGGTAAGCTCAATATTCCGGCATTACGTGCTTTAAATATTCATGATATTAGCGTACATGCAGGTGGAACGCTCGATACCATTACAGCGGGTGCAGCAACCCATACCCCTGATTTATTGTCAGCACGTATGATTATTCAGCCTTTACATGCACACGTGCCGATGTGGGGGCAGTTGAATTTAAAAAATTACAATTGGCCGCTTGTGACAGGTGAAAAACTTTGGTCAAAAACTGGGGTTGCCAAAGTTGATGGTAATGTCTCAGGTATGAATATTCACGTCAAGACTGACTTGCGTGGCAAAGATCTTCCAGAAGGTAATTACCAAGTTGAAATGTTTACTGATTATTTGCATCAGTTAAATATTAGTAAGTTCAATGGTCAGGTGATGCAGGGTGATCTTCATGCAACAGGGCTGGTTAACTGGCAGCATGCAGTACGTTGGGAAGCGCAAGGGCGTATGCAAGGTATGCAACCAAAAGATAAATTGGTACCTGCCAGTATTCGTGATTTCCTCCCACCAAATCTGGATGGAAACCTCGCATCTGCTGGAACACTGGAAAAAGGTTTGCATACGACAGCATCGGTCAGCTTTGATAAATATGAATCATGGAAGTTAAAACTAGATCAGGCACCTGTAAAAGACAAAAAAGTTCAACCGATGTTGATCAATTTGGCTTGGCAAAATATCAATCGCCCGATGCCTTATATTGGTGGGTTAAATAGTCCATTAGGTCAGGTTGATGTGACAGTGCAAAAAGGGCAAGAAAATATTCAGGTAGCAACACAAGTCATCAAGCATGAACAAGGCTGGCTACCTACAGGACAATATCAGGCGAAACTGAATTTTAAAAATCAGGACTTGAATATTCCTGAATTTAAATATGTGACTCCTGAAGGTGGATTGACTGGTCATGCCGTGTTGCAACTCCCAACTGCCAAACGCCAGTTCAAGTGGAATGCAGGTGTAGTTGCCAAGAACTTTAATCTACAAAGTGTGATTGCTGTTGCCCCTGTTAATTTGTTAAATGGTCAGTTAAACGCTAGTGGTTATGCTAATAAAAATCAGCAAATTATTGAATTTAAAGGTGTTGATCTAAATGGGCAGTTGGCAGATCAGGCACATGACACGGTTCATTTGACAGGAACTTCAACCGTTGCAGTCATTTTCAATGATCAAAAAACAGGTGGCGGCTTAAAAGGTTATGCCGTTCTTTATAATGGTGCATTGCAGTCAAGTCGTGTGCCTAATAGTGCAGGAACTTTACAGTTAAATCTGTCTGGAACACCTGATTTTATTAAAATTTCCCGTTTGAGTCATGATGGTGCTGCAGGCAAAATTTTAGCGGATGGTCTGGTTAGTCTGAAAAATGGTATTGCATGGAAAATCAATGCTGCACTGGTGCATTTTAAACCGCAATATTTTATTAGCAGTCTCAATGGTGAAATTTCTGGTGTGGTTAAAACAGAAGGTTTGTGGTCGGATGCTTTAAAGCGTATCAGCATTCAACAGTTGAATCTGGCGGGGATAATTAACCGTCAAGTTGTACGTGGTAAGGGAAATCTGGCTGTTGTAATCAATAGCAACCAAAAAGGATTGATGCCACAGCAGTTTGAAGCAAATAATCTATTTTTAGCCTACGCTGGTAATCAGGTACAGGCAACGGGTAATGCTCAGAACTTGCATCTTCAGGTGAATGCTCCTGCCTTATATGCGATTTATTCGGGCTTACGTGGTCGGGCATATGGTTATTTGGATATGCAGACCCGCCCACATTTAAAAGCAACGACAAATCTTGCTGTAGACAACTTTGCCTTTAAAGATTTGCTGAGTATTCAGAAGTTAAGGGTACGAGGTGAGTTGCCGACATCTGAAACCACACCAACTATGCTTAAAGCAGAAATGACCAATTTACGTCGCGGCAATCGTCAGATTCAATATGGTGCCGTGACTGTTGCGGGAACACGAAAGGCGCATGTACTGCAAGTACAGGGCTGGAATAATTATTCTAAATTCTATGTACAATTGGCGGGTGGGTTTAACCCAAATAATGACTGGACAGGGCAGATTCAAAGAGGTGTGTTTGACTCGGTTCGTGCAGTGCTGACCCAACAGCAAAATGCAAATGTTGTTTATCGTAGTGCAGCTCGGCAGCTATATATTGGACAGCATTGCTGGGCAAGCAAGCAAAGTCATTTGTGTTTTGATCAGCCTATTTTGGTGAGTCAAAATGCAGGGAATATTTCGTTTGTCGCAAGTGATTTAAACTTAAATGACTTCTCCGCGTTTATGCCAGATGGTTTGGCAATGACAGGACAGCTAAATGGCTATGCCAAAGCTTCTTGGGCGCAAGGCAAACATCCCAATATTGATGCAAAACTCATCACAAAAAATGGTCAAATTGGCGTCACAGCAGATGATCCTGATGATCCTGCAACAACAACCAGTTATCAACAACTGAGTTTGATTGCTAAAAGTGTGACACAAGGTTTATTGCTACGCCTAGATGTTAAAACGGAAAATATTGGTACAGGTTATGCCAATGTTGTGATTAACCCTTATAACAGTGCATTGCCAATGCAGGGTGAAATCGCATTTGACCGTGTAGATCTGAAGTTTTTAAAGCCATTTGTACAAGATATTCGTTCAATTAGCGGTACGTTGGCATTTGCAGGGAAGGTCAGTGGAACCTTGACTAAGCCATTATTGGCAGGAAACCTTCGCTTGAAAGATGGCGAGCTTAGTTTGGTTTCAGTGCCTGTTAATATTCACAATCTGCAACTTTATTCGGCCATTCAACAAAACCATGCCACGGTTCACGGTGGATTTAATAGTGGCAAGGGTGTTGGGAAAATTGATGGGCAAGTGGATTGGATTGGCGAGCCAAGAGTACAGTTGAATTTACAAGGTAATAACTTGTTGGTTCGTCAAGCGCCGTTGGTTACAGCCGTGATTAATACCAATATGGCTTTTGATATTTTACCGCTTCAGAAAAACTTGAATGTTAAAGGTAATATCGAAATTCCACGTGCTTTGGTGAATATGCCAGAATCGAGTGCCAACGTGGTCAATGTTTCTTCTGATGTTCGTGTTCTTAAAGCTGGCCAAGATGCGCTACAGGTGTTGCGTCAGTCCAAGCCTTGGAAGATTCAAGCAGATGTTGATTTGCAGTTGGGCAATAAAGTGATTTTCCAAGGTTTTAATAGCCGCATTCCATTGGTAGGGCGTTTATACCTCACTCAGCGTGGTCTGGAAACGGCTATGAGTGCCAATGGGGCAATCGGTGTTAGCCAAAAAGTCAAGATTGAACCGTATGGGCAAACACTTGATTTAAACCGTGCCATTGTTCGTTTCAATGGCCCTGTAGGTAACCCGACATTAGATATTGACACAACCAAAAATATTTCGGGTACAACAGTGGGGGTGCGTATTACAGGAACAGCATCTTCGCCAAATATTCAAGTATATAATGATGGTGGTTTGTCTGAACAAGAAGCATTGAATGCCTTACTTTCAGGACGAATCAATGAAGGTAGCACCAGTTTAAACCAGACCACGACTTTTAAATCAGATGTCAACAACACTCTTGCTGCAGCAGGAATCAGTTTGGGTTTAGGTGGTACACGAGCATTTACCAACCAGATTGGACGAACTTTTGGTTTAAGTGGTTTGGCTTTAGATGCTGAGGGTACAGGCAATGACACGCAAGTGAGTGTTACAGGGTATCTAACGCCAGATCTATATTTACGTTATGGGGTCGGTGTATTTACCAACGTTAATAAGTTAACTTTGCGTTATCAAATGAATAAACGCTTATACTTGGAAGCCAGTCAGTCTCTAGAACGAGCAATTGATGTATTCTATAATTGGCGCTTTTAATTTTAAATTTTGGAGCATTGAATGAAGAAGATTTTGCTATTGGTGATGTCAGTAATGGCTTTGGTGGGTTGTAGTAAACCTAAACAATTGCCTCCTCAAGAAGCATGGCAAAAATTTTGTTCAGTCATTCCAAGTGCTGCGACCAACATCATGACTGATCGTCAGCAAGGTGTGAAAGAAGCTGATGCGCTAGAACACGCGAAAAAAGTCCCTGATCAGCATGCTCAACAATATCTTGAGTCTTTAATTAAGGAAGCGTACAAAGTACCTGTTTACTTGAACAGTGACCAGCGCCAAAAAGCACTAGATGCGTTTATTCAGGGGCGTGAACAGGAATGCTTAAAGCAAACCACTCAAAATAAATAACACAAAAAGTTTGAGGAAAAGTGGTGGTAGCGACCATCATTTTTCTATTGAATAGTGAATTTAAGCAGCTTAATGATAATTTTTATCATTAAGTTATTTATTTTATTCAGAAAATTCGTAAATTTGTCATCTATTTCCACTAAGGTGGAATAGGTATCAAAGAGAGAGTCTGCCAATATCTTGATGTTTCTTTGGTGATTTATCAAGGATGACATCATCGAGATTACCAAAGAAATAAAGCGTTAAGCAGGAAATCTATATTTGAGTGCTTAATTGTCTATATATTTCGTCAGGAAATAATGACCATTAAAAACTAATAGGTTGTCTGCATTAACTTTTAACAGGAAGTTTAGTAGAATTTTGCTGTCCATATTACTTATGAAGCTTTTGGAAAAGCAGGAACTCATAAGTGATTTTTTAAAAAAGAGGAATAAACTGTGCTAGAAGCTTACCGCCAACACGTTGAAGAACGTGCCGCACTCGGAGTCCCACCGAAGCCACTTGATGACGCTCAAACTGCTGCATTAGTCGAATTATTAAAAAACCCACCAGCAGGCGAAGAGGCATTCCTTGTCGACTTACTTGAAAATCGCGTTCCAGCAGGTGTAGACCAAGCTGCTTATGTTAAAGCTGCTTTCTTGGCAGCGCTTGCAAAAGGTGAAGCGACTTCTCCACTGGTTTCTAAAGAACGTGCGGTTTACTTGCTAGGCACTATGCTTGGTGGTTACAACGTAGCTCCTTTAGTTGAACTTTTGGACGATGCTGAATTATCAAACTTAGCTGCTGAAGCATTGAAAAAAACCCTTCTTGTATTTGATGCATTCCATGACGTTGCTGACAAAGCGAAAGCGGGTAACGAAAATGCGAAAGCAGTTCTTCAATCTTGGGCTGATGCTGAATGGTTCACATCGCGTCCAGATGTTCCAGAAGAAATCAAAATCACTGTATTTAAAGTGACTGGCGAAACCAACACTGATGACTTGTCACCTGCACAAGATGCTTGGAGCCGTCCAGACATTCCATTGCATGCAAATGCAATGCTTAAAAACGAACGTGATGGTATCAACCCTGAAAAACCAGGTGAAGTTGGTCCATTAAGCCAAATCAAAGAACTTATCGCGAAAGGCAACCAAGTTGCTTACGTGGGTGATGTTGTTGGTACAGGTTCTTCTCGTAAGTCTGCAACTAACTCAGTGCTTTGGTTCTTCGGTGACGAAATCGCGCACATTCCAAACAAAAAAGATGGTGGTTACTGCTTAGGTGGTAAAATTGCTCCGATCTTCTTTAACACAATGGAAGATGCAGGCGCATTGCCAGTAGAGATCGATGTTTCTAACATGAACATGGGTGACGAAGTTACTCTTAAAATCGATCACGCTGCTGCTAAAGTAACTGCGTTCAAAAACGGCGAAAAAATCGCTGAATCTGAACTTAAAACTCCAGTACTTCTTGACGAAGTACGTGCAGGCGGCCGTATCAACTTAATCGTTGGTCGTGGTTTGACTGCTAAAGCACGTGAAGCTTTAGGTCTTGCACCATCTACATTGTTCCGTACTCCAGTACAACCTGCTGCAACTGGTAAAGGTTTCACTTTAGCTCAGAAAATGGTTGGTCGTGCTTGTGGTCTTCCAGAAGGTCAAGGTGTAATTCCTGGTACTTACTGTGAACCTAAGATGACTACAGTTGGTTCTCAAGATACAACTGGTCCTATGACTCGTGACGAGTTAAAAGACTTGGCTTGCTTGGGCTTCTCTGCTGACCTTGTAATGCAGTCTTTCTGTCACACTGCTGCATATCCAAAACCAGTTGACGTACAAATGCAACACACGCTTCCTGATTTCATCATGAACCGTGGTGGTGTTTCTTTACGCCCAGGTGACGGTATTATTCACTCTTGGTTAAACCGTATGCTTCTTCCAGATACCGTAGGTACTGGTGGTGACTCACATACTCGTTTCCCAATTGGTATTTCATTCCCAGCGGGTTCAGGTCTTGTAGCGTTTGCTGCAGCAACTGGTGTTATGCCACTTGACATGCCTGAGTCTATTCTTGTGAAGTTCAAGGGTAAAATGCAACCTGGTATCACTCTACGTGACCTTGTGCATGCGATTCCTTACCGTGCGATTCAAGAAGGTGACTTAACTGTAGAGAAGAAAGGTAAGAAAAACATCTTCTCTGGTCGTATCTTAGAAATCGACTTAACAGAAATGGAAACTCAATTGACTGTTGAGCAAGCATTTGAACTTTCAGATGCTTCTGCTGAACGCTCTGCTGCTGGTTGTGCAATCACTCTTTCTGAAGAGAAAGTTGCTGAATACCTACGCTCAAACATCACAATGCTTAAGTGGATGATTTCACAAGGCTATGGCGATGCGCGTACAATTGCTCGCCGTGTTGAGAACATGGAAAAATGGTTGGCTAACCCATCACTTCTTAAAGCTGATGCTGACGCTGAATACACTAAAGTGTATGAAATCGACCTAGCTACAATCACTGAACCAGTTCTTTGCTGCCCGAACGACCCAGATGATGCGAAACTTCTTTCTGACGTTCAAGGCGTTAAGATTGACGAAGTATTCGTTGGTTCATGTATGACTAACATTGGTCACTTCCGTGCTGCTGGTCAGTTGCTTGACAAAGTACCAAGCGGTTCATTGTCTACTCGTTTATGGTTGGCTCCACCAACTCGTATGGACGAGCACCAATTGATGGAAGAAGGTTTCTATAACATTTATGGTAAAGCTGGCGCTCGTACTGAAATGCCAGGTTGTTCATTATGTATGGGTAACCAAGCACGTGTAGCTCCGAACACTACTTGTGTATCGACTTCTACTCGTAACTTCCCGAACCGTTTAGGTCAAGGCGCGAACGTTTACTTAGCTTCTGCTGAACTTGCATCTGTTGCTGCTGTACTTGGTAAATTACCAACTCCAGAAGAATATCAACAATATGCAGCTCAAATTGACAGCATGTCTGCTGACATCTATCAATACTTGAACTTCGACAAGATGGGCGAGTATACAGATGCTGCTAAAGACATCGATACCAAGAAAATTGCTGCTGCTCAGTTGACCTAATTTATTGAAAAATAGATTTAATTGAGTGAAGATAAGGGCTGATTAATTCAGCCCTTATTTTTATGTCTACATTAACTAATATAGAAAAGAGAAAAATTGAAAAAATCTTTGGTATGAATTCTGGATATGTTTTGAATTTTAGTGATCGGACGTATGCTGATTTTTTCTCAGATCTCGGTATTGATATTAATAATTTAAAGTATTACGTAAATGGTAATTCTAAGGCAAAAAGATTAAGATGCTTTTGGGATATTGAAGTAGATTACATAGTTGCGAGAGTATTAAAAGCACTAATAAATTGGGGAGTGTCAGAAGAATGTTTATCTGATAGCAATCCTAATTTAATAAGTGAGTGTGAATTTATTTGTGAAAGACTGCTTAATGGTGAGACTGATTTAAATGAGTTGGATAATATTGCTCAAGTAAATAATGTCACTCTAGAGTTACTAATTAGTGAAATGAAAAGTAGCTTGGAAAGAGGGAATCCTGAAGCTGCTATTGACAGATTACATACATTTACTACCAACTTTTTGAAAGAAATTTGTACCAAAAATAATATAAATATAGATCGGGACAAGCCTTTACATAGTTTGATGGGTGAATATATCAAAGCTAAAAGGGGGGTGTTGGAAAGCGAGATGTCAGAAAGAATTCTTAAGAGTAATATTTCTATTTTAGAAGCATTTAATGATGTGCGTAACAATCAAAGTTTAGCTCATGATAATATTGTC